>NZ_JBIAGU010000016.1:0-213691 GCF_042869935.1 Kitasatospora sp. NPDC006697 | reverse complement strand
CGCCCGGTTACATTCCGAACCCGGAAGCTAAGCCTCATAGCGCCGATGGTACTGCAGGGGGGACCCTGTGGGAGAGTAGGACGCCGCCGAACAATTATTCAAAGGCCGTGGCCCCAGCGATGAGCTGGGGCCACGGCCTTTTTGCTTTTCCGGATCGAATGGGATCCGCAGGACCGATGAGATCCGGCCGGCGCCGCTCCAGGCGC
This sequence comes from Kitasatospora sp. NPDC006697, assembly GCF_042869935.1. Lineage (NCBI taxonomy): Bacteria > Bacillati > Actinomycetota > Actinomycetes > Kitasatosporales > Streptomycetaceae > Kitasatospora > Kitasatospora sp. NPDC006697. The sequence goes on along the minus strand of NZ_JBIAGU010000016.1, from coordinate 213,485 downwards.
GAGGCCGGACCCGATGCTCGACAATGAAAGTGGTGCCTGTCTCGCGGCCGGCACCCAGCTGGGAAGAACGGTTCGCCGTTCGGCCGCGTGCCCGTGGCCCCAGCCGCTGATGATGTAGAAGGAGTTACCGCGATGTCGAACCCGCCCCAGGACCGCCCCGAGCGCCGATCCGGCGACGGCCGAGGCTACGAGCCGCGCTCCCGTGGTGGGTGGTCGAACGACCGTGGCCCGCGCCGGGACGACCGTGACGGCGGCAACCGCCGTGACGACCGCGACCGCGGTGGTGACCGCGGTGGCAACTTCCGCCGCGACGACCGCCCGTCGAACGGTGACCGTGACCGCGGTGGTGATCGTGGTGGCTACCGTCCCTCCGGTGACCGTCCGTCCTACGGCGACCGTGACCGCGGTGGCGACCGGGGTGGCTACCGTCCCTCCGGCGACCGCCCGTCCTACGGCGACCGCGACCGCGGTGGCGACCGTGGCGGCAACTTCCGTCGCGACGACCGGCCTTCCGGTGATCGTGGTGGCTACCGTCCCTCCGGTGACCGTCCGTCCTACGGCGACCGCGACCGTGGCGGCGACCGGGGTGGCTACCGTCCCTCCGGCGACCGTCCCTCGTACGGCGACCGTGACCGTGGCGGCGACCGTGGCGGCAGCTTCCGCCGTGACGACCGCCCGGGCGGTGACCGCGGCGGGTTCCGTCGCGACGACCGTCCGTCCTACGGTGACCGTGACCGTGGCGGCGAGCGTGGCAGCAACTTCCGTCGCGATGACCGGCCTTCCGGTGATCGTGGTGGCTACCGTCCCTCCGGCGACCGTCCGTCCTACGGTGACCGCGACCGCGGTGGCGACCGGGGTGGCTTCCGTCCCTCCGGCGACCGTCCGGGCGGTGACCGCGGCGGCTTCCGTCGCGACGACCGTCCGTCCGGCGACCGTGGCAGCAGCTTCCGTCGGGACGACCGTCCCTCGGGCGACCGTGGCGGGTTCCGTCGTGACGACCGTCCGTCCTACGGTGACCGTGACCGTGGTGGCGACCGGGGTGGCTTCCGTCCCTCCGGCGACCGTCCGGGCGGTGACCGCGGCGGCTTCCGTCGCGACGACCGTCCGTCCGGCGACCGTGGCAGCAGCTTCCGTCGCGACGACCGTCCCTCGGGCGACCGTGGCGGCTTCCGCCGCGACGACCGTCCGTCCTATGGCGACCGCGACCGCGGTGGCGACCGGGGTGGCTACCGTCCCTCCGGTGACCGTCCGTCCTACGGCGACCGTGACCGCGGCAGCAACTTCCGTCGCGACGACCGTCCCTCGGGCGACCGTGGCGGCTTCCGCCGCGACGACCGTCCCTCCTACGGCGACCGTGGCGGCCGCCCGGGTGGCGGCGAGCGCCGTCCGTACGGTGACCGCGACCGGGGCGGGGACCGCGGCGGGTACCGTCGTGACGACCGTCCGTCCTACGGCGACCGTGACCGCGGCGGGTACGACGACCGCCGGGGCACCCAGGAGCCGGTGCACCGCCTCCCGATCCCGGAGGACGTCACCGGGGCGGAGCTGGACTCCGATGTGCGCCAGGAGCTGAAGAGCCTGCCGAAGACGCTGGCCGACGACGTCGCCTGCAACCTGGTGATGGTCGCCCGCCTGCTCGACACCGAGCCGGAGGAGGCCTACAAGTACTCCCGGGTCGCGCTGCGGCTGGCCTCCCGGGTCGCCTCGGTCCGCGAGGCGGCGGGCTTCGCCTCCTACATGACCCAGCGGTACTCCGAGGCGCTGACCGAGTTCCGCGCCGCCCGCCGGATGACCGGCCGCGCCGACCTGTGGCCCGTGATGGCCGACTGCGAGCGCGGCCTCGGCCGCCCGGAGAAGGCGCTGGCGATGGCCGGCGAGCCCGAGGTGAAGCAGCTGGACAAGGCCGGCCAGGTCGAGATGCGCCTGGTCGCGGCCGGTGCGCGCGGTGACATGGGCCAGTTCGACGCCGCCGTGGTGACCCTGCAGAGCCCGGAGCTGGCCTCCAACTCGGTGCAGCCGTGGACCGCCCGCCTGCGCTACGCCTACGCCGAGGCGCTGATCGCCGCCGACCGGGCCGACGAGGCCCGCGAGTGGTTCGCCAAGGCCGCCGACGCCGACCCGGAGGGCATGACCAACGCCTCCGAGCGCCTGGCCGAGATCGACGGCCTGGAGTTCGTGGACGCGCTGGACCCGGAGGCCGCGGCCGACGAGGAGGACGAGGAAGCGGCCGAGGAGGAGCCGGCCCGCCGCCCCGCCCGGGACACCCGGACGGACGAGGGCCACGACTCGGTGATCTTCGAGGAGGACGAGGACGTCGAGGAGTACTACGACGAGGACGACCTCGAGATCGAGGACGCCTCCGCCGACGAGCTCGACCGGATCGACGAGGACCGCGAGGGCCGTCGCGAGGACCGCGACTGACCTGGGCACGTGAACCGGTGCCACCTGAAAGGGGGTGGCCCCCGACCCGCCGCACGCGGGCCGGGGGCCACCCCCTTCGGCATGTTCAGCCCAGGTCGAGGCTGCGCAGCACCAGCCCGGTGGCCGGCTTCGGGCCGAAGGAGGTCGACTTCCGGGGCATGGTGACGCCCTGCTCGGCCAGCCGACGCACCACGCCCTCGTCCACCGGGTGGAGCAGCACCGCCGTGCCGCCGGCCTGCGCGGCCTCGCGCTCGGCCGCGGCGGCCGTGTGCAGGTAGCCGATCTCCTCGGCGCTGTCCGGCACCCGCCAGACCCGGTCCAGCAGCACGGCGTGCAGCACGGTGGCGTCCAGCCGCCGCCACTCCTCGGGCTTGTCCCGGGGGACGGCGCTGTCCAGCAGCGGCTGGTCCGGCCCGGTCAGCAGCAACCGCTCGCCGGTGCCGCCGGTCAGCACGAAGGCGTTGCCGCCCTGCCGGTTCGCCTCGGCGAGCGCGGCCAGCGCGTCGGCCAGGGTGCCGTCCAGCCGCTGCAGCCGCCAGCCGTCCTGCTCCGGCTTGAGCGCCGCCACGGCCTGTTCGAGCGGCAGCCGGTAGAGCACCCGGTGGATCGCCCGGACCCGCAGCGGGTAGCGGGCGGTGTCCACCAGCAGCACCATGCCCCGGTCCCAGGGGCTGAACGGCAGGTGGCGGTGCTCGCGCTGCAGCCGCAGGTACATCTCCCAGCGGTGGTGCCCGTCGGCGATCAGCGCCCGGCAGGTGGCCAGGTCGCGGCCGATCTCGGCGAGCTCGGCCGGGTCGGTGACCGCCCAGAGCCGGTGCCGGGTGCCGTCCGAGGTGGTGGTGGTCAGCAGCGGCTCGCCGGTGACGGTGCGCTCGATCACGCCGGAGGCGCCGCCCTTGCCGCGGTAGGTGAGCAGCAGCGGCTCCAGGTTGGCCCGGGTGGTGCGCATCAGGCCGACCCGGTCGGCGACCGGCCGGGGCATCACGTCCTCGTGCGGCAGCACCACGCCGCCCTCCTTGCCGCTGACCGCCAGCGCGCCGATCAGGCCGCGCTGCAGCAGTTCGCCGGAGGGGCTGTCGGCGGCGGTCCGCTGTTCGTAGACGTAGAGCGCGGGCCTCGGGTCGGCGGCCAGCACACCCTCGCGGCGCCAGGCGGCGAGCAGCCGGGCGGCGTGCCGGTAGCGGGTGTCGCGGTCCGGGCGCTCGCCGTTGTCCTCCGGCTCGGGGCGCGGCAGGATCAGTCGGACCACGTTGTGCGGGTCGGCGGTCTCCAGGCCGATCCGGCGGTGCGGGTCCACCACGTCGTAGGGCGGCGAGGTGACGGAGGCGAGGGTGCCGACCCGCTCGGGCACGTACCGCAGGCCGCGGAACGGGGACAGCGACAGTCCCGCGGTGGCCACGTGACCGGGGTCGCCGGGACCGCCGGCGGACGCTGGGGCGGGCTCGGCGTTTCGTGCGCTCATGTGATCTCTCCCGAGGGTGTCCGGCGGGTGGGCCGGTGGAGACTCAGTCGGTCCGGGCCGCGGGGTTGGTGCGGCGCCGGGGGTGGAGGGTGCGCGGGGCGTCGACTCCGGTGGGCAGTGGTCAATCTGGGAAGGGTATCGGGGACAGGGGTTGTTCCCCGATCTTGGGGAACAATCCGTGGTCACGGGAGCGGAACGGGACGAGGCCGGGCATGAGTGGTGGACAGGGGCAGGCCGCCGGCGGGGCGGGCGAGGGACCGGTGGCGGGCTCGGGCCGCCCGGCCGGTGACGTCTACGAGTGGTTCCGGCGCGGCGAGCAGCTGCTGGCGGAGGGGCATCCGGCGGCGGCCGAACAGCTGCTGGCCCGGGCCTCGGAGGCCGAGCCCGATTCCAAGCGGATCCGGGAGTCGCTGGCCCGGGCGCAGTTCGACGCGGGCGCCTACGCCGCGGCGGCGGAGAACTTCCGGGCCGTCGCCCAGGCCGACCCGGCGGACGACTACGCTCAGTTCGGCTGGGGCGTCGCGGCCGCCCGGCTGGGCGACTTCGAGACCTCGGTGGAGCACCTGGCGCTGGCGGTGGCGATGCGGCCGCAGGACGAGCGGTACCGCCGGGCACTGCGCCAGTCGCGGGCCACCCTGGCGGCCCGCGCGGGCGCCTACGGCCCGCTGCTGCCCGGCGCCCCCGGCTACGTACCGCCGCAGGACCGACCGAAGGACGAAGACGCATGACGACCGCCCAGCTGCCCGGAGCCAGTGACCAGCCGCTCGCTGCGGCCTACGACACGGCGCTGCTCGACCTGGACGGCGTGGTCTACGCCGGCGCGGCGGCGATCGACCACGCGGTGGAGGCGCTGGCCGAGGCGCGCGGCGGCGGCATGCGGCTGGCCTACGTGACCAACAACGCCTCCCGGCCGCCCCGGGTGGTGGCCGAGCACCTGACCGAGCTGGGCGTGCCCGCCGAGCCGGCCGACGTGATCAACTCCGCGCAGGCCGCCGCCCGGCTGGTCGCCGAGAAGGTGCCGGCCGGGTCGAAGGTACTGGTGATCGGCGGCGCGGGCCTGGTGGAGGCGCTGGCCGAGCGCGGCCTGGTCGCGGTGGAGCGGCTGGACGAGGGGCCGGCGGCCGTGGTGCAGGGCTTCGACCCCTCGGTGGGCTGGGAGCGGCTGGCCGAGGCGGCGTACGCGGTGCAGGCGGGGCTGCCCTGGGTGGCCTCCAACACCGACATGTCGATCCCGACCGCGCGCGGCACCGCCCCCGGCAACGGCACCCTGGTGGCGGCCGTCAGCGCGGCCACCGGCGTGACGCCGGAGGTGGCGGGCAAGCCGCTGCCGCCGATGCACCGGGAGACGGTGCTGCGGACCGGTGCGAAGCGGCCGCTGGTGGTCGGCGACCGGCTGGACACCGACATCGAGGGCGCGTTCAACGGCGGGGTGGACAGCCTGCTGGTCTTCACCGGCGTGGCCACCCCGGCCCAGCTGCTCGCCGCCCCGGCGCAGCACCGGCCGACCTACCTGGCCGCCGACCTGCGCGGGCTGCTGGAGCCGCACCCCGGGGTGACGGCGCTGGCGGACGGCGGCTTCGACTGCCGGGGCAGCCGGGCCGTGGTGGTCGACGGGGAGCTGCGGCTCACGGGTTCGGGCTCGGCGGACCGGTACGACGGCCTGCGGGCGCTCTGCGCGGCGGCCTGGGCGGCGCTGGACCGCGACGGGGCGCCGGCCGACGGGCGGAAGGCGCTGGCCGAGCTGGGGTTCTGAGCGGCGGCTCCGGAGCTCAGAGCAGGGTGCGCAGCCGCAGCAGGTCGCGGATGCCGGCCTCCAGCTTGACCCGTCCGGCGGCCCAGGCCTTGGCGAAGTTCAGCCGGCCGTCGACCAGCGCGACCAGGTCGTCGCTGGTCATGGTGAGCCGAATGGCGGCCTTGCCGTCCGGCGCGCCGGGCGACTGCACCACGTCCTCGATCCGCCCGCCGCGCAGGGTGCCGGTGAAGGTCAGGTCCAGGTCGGTCAGCCGGCAGCTGAGCGAGCGGTCGAGGGCGGCGGCGCTGCGCACCTTGCCGTCGGCGACGGACAGGTTGCGGCTCAGCTGCTCCAGCGCGGCGCGGCACTCGTCGGGGTCGGCCATGGTCTCGCACTCCCTGTGTCGGGCTGCCGGGTGGACCGGGTCACGCTAACGCACCGGCTGGACCGATTGCTGCCGCACGCCCACCGGGTCAGGAGGTAGCGTCAGCAGCGGGCAACGGTCGGTGGAGGAGGCAGCGGGAATGCGGCAGGTGCTTCGGCAGTACGTGGAGTTGGCCGCCGGCCTGGCGGAGGAGGCCGGCAAACGGGTGGTGGTCACGGCCGCCGGGCTGCTCGACAAGGCCGGCGTGGACGTGGCGGCGGCCGAGCGGAACGTCAGCACGCTGGCCCAGGAGGTGGTCACCGTCTCGCGCGGCGGCATCGACCTGGCGGTCGGGCTGGTCCGGGCGGAGGCGGAGAAGGCGGTCGAGCGGGTCGGCAAGCTCGGCGACCAGGTGGTGAAGGTCGGCGTCGTCCTGGAGTACCTGGAGGGCAAGCTGCGCGGCCTGGAGGACCCGGGCGGCACGGCGGAGCCCGCCGAGAGCCGGCCGCCCGCCCGGGCGGAGGGGCTGTTCGCCGCGGACTGGGCGCCCGAGCAGGACCGGGAGCCCGGGCCGGAGCCGGAACCGCTGCACGCGCAGGGGGCGGACGCGGCGTTCGAGGTGCCGGTCACGGTGGTGGACGCGGGGGAGCCGGCGGCCGCGAAGCCCGTGAAGAAGGCGGCGCGGAAGGCAGCGGAGAAGACTCCCGGCGCGGCGGACGGCGAGGCGCAGGCCAGGAAGGCTGCGGCGAAGAAGACCGCGGTGAAGAAGGCTCCGGCGGCCACGAAGACCGCGGCCACGAAGACCGCGGCCACGACGACCGCGGCCACGAAGACCGCGGCCACGAAGACCGCGGCCAAGAAGGCCGCCGCTACGAAGACCGCCGCCACCAAGAAGGCGGCGGCCGCCAAGAAGACCGCCGCCGCCAAGAAGACCGCGGCGAAGAAGACCACCCCGCGCAAGGCCGCGCCGAAGAAGCAGGAGACGGGCGAGCAGGATGACTGACGAAGCCGCCGAAGCCGCCGAAGCCCCCGCCGCCCCCGCCGCGCCCGAGGACTCCGCCCTGCTCTGGTCCCCCGAGCCCGAGCCGCTGGGCGTGCCGGTGGAGCCCACCGGCCACCCCGAGGTGGACGCCGAGCTGGCCGGTCTCGACCGACTGGACGGGGTGCCGACCGTCGAGCATCCGGCGGTGTACGAAAATGTCCAGCAGAGGCTGAACGCCATCCTCACCGCACTGGACGAGCACGCTAGGAGCTGAACCCCCCGTGGCCGTGGCACGACGCCGACTCGACGCCGAACTGGTCCGCCGCAACCTGGCCAGGTCGCGCGAGCACGCCAGCGAGCTGATCGCCGCCGGGCGGGTGAGCGTGGGCGGCGCCGTGGCGTCCAAGTCCGCCACCCAGGTGGAGACCTCCGCCGCCGTGGTGGTCGCCAAGGACGACAACGACCCGGACTACGTCTCCCGCGGCGGCCACAAGCTGGCCGGCGCCTTCGCGGCCTTCGTGCCGCAGGGCCTGGTGGTGGAGGGGCGGCGGGCGCTGGACGCGGGCGCCTCGACCGGCGGCTTCACCGACGTGCTGCTGCGGGCCGGCGCGGCCCGGGTGCTGGCGGTGGACGTCGGCTACGGGCAGCTGGCCTGGTCGCTGCAGAGCGACGAGCGGGTGGTGGTGATGGACCGCACCAACGTCCGCGAGCTGACCCCGGAGCTGATCGGCGGCGAGCCGGTGGACCTGGTGGTGGGCGACCTGTCGTTCATCTCGCTGGGCCTGGTGCTCCCGGCGCTGGCCTCCTGCGCGGCGCCGGACGCCGATCTGGTGATGATGGTGAAGCCGCAGTTCGAGATCGGCAAGGAGCGGCTGGGCAGCGGCGGGGTGGTCCGCAGCCCGCAGCTGCGGGCCGAGATGGTCCGTCAGGTGGCGGCGCAGGCCTGGGAGTTGGGCCTGGGAGTGCGGGCCGTGACGGCCAGCCCGCTGCCGGGGCCGTCGGGTAATGTCGAGTACTTCCTGTGGCTGCGCCGGGACGCCGGGCCGCTCGATCCGGCCGAGGCCGACCGGGCCGTCGCTGAAGGACCCAAGTAGGGGGCGGGGCCCTCGATAGGCTGCCGACCTGGCACGTCGAGGGCGACCGGTAGACGTTGGGAGAGGGCAATTGAGCGAGGAACGTACGGTCTTCCTGATCGCGCACACCGGCCGTGAGACGGCGCTGCGCAGCGTGGAGCAGCTGGTGCAGGGCCTGCTCAAGGCCGGCCTGAAGATCAGACTGCTGGAGGCCGAGGCGGTCGATCTCGATCTGCCCGACGGGGTGGAGACCGTGCCGCCCGGGCACGGCGCGGCCGACGGCTGCGAGCTGATCCTGGTGGCCGGCGGCGACGGCACCCTGCTGCGCGGCGCCGAGCTGGCCCGGGACAGCGGGCTGCCGATGCTCGGGATCAACCTGGGCCGGGTCGGCTTCCTGGCCGAGGCCGAGCGGGACGACCTGGCGGTGGTGGTCGAGCGGGTGGTGGACCGCACCTACGAGGTCGAGGAGCGGATGACCCTGGACGTGCTGGTGCGCACCAACGGCGACGTGGTGCACCAGGACTGGGCGCTGAACGAGGCCTCGGTCGAGAAGGCCTCCCGGGAGCGGATGCTCGAGGTGGTGACCGAGGTGGACGGCCGCCCGGTCTCCAACTTCGGCTGCGACGGCGTGGTGCTCTCCACCCCCACCGGCTCGACCGCCTACGCCTTCTCCGGCGGCGGCCCGGTGGTCTGGCCGGAGGTGGAGGCGCTGCTGATGGTGCCGATCAGCGCGCACGCGCTGTTCGCCCGCCCGCTGGTCACCTCGCCGGACTCGGTGCTGGCGGTGGAGGTCATGCCGAAGACCCCGCACGGGGTGCTCTGGTGCGACGGGCGGCGCTCCTCGGAGCTGCCGGCCGGGGCCCGGGTGGAGGTGCGGCGCGGGCAGGTGCCGGTGCGGCTGGCCCGGCTGCACCGGGCGCCGTTCACCGACCGGCTGGTGGCCAAGTTCGCGCTGCCGGTGACCGGCTGGCGGGGCCGCACCGGCAACTGCTGAGCGCCCGCGGTCAGAAGGCGGCGGGGGCCGGCCCGGTGGTCCGGCCGCCGTCGCGCAGGGCCAGCTCGGCGGTGGCGGCCAGCCGCTCGACGGTCGCCGCGGCGGCCTGCGGCGGCACGGTGAGCGGCAGCCGCAGATAGCCCTCGAAGGCGCCGTCCAGGCCGAAGAGCGAGCCGGCCGCGATCCGCACGCCGGTGTGCTCGCCGGCCCGGGCCAGCGCGCCGCCGGAGAGCCCGCCGGTGTCCAGCCAGAGCGTCATGCCGCCGGCCGGCTCGGCGAACCGCCACTGCGGCAGCCGCTCGCGCAGTGCGGGCAGCAGGGCCCCGGCCGCCGCCCGCAGCTCGGCCAGCCGCAGTTCGCGCAGCTCGTCCAGCCGGTCGTCGAGCAGCTGGGCGCAGACCAGCTGCTCCAGCACCGGCGTGCCGTGGTCGTGGTGCAGCCGGGCGGCGGCGAGCCGGCGGACCAGCGCGGGCGCCGCCCGCAGCCAGCCGATCCGCAGGCCGCCCCAGGCGAGCTTGCTGGCCGAGCCGACGGTGATCACCCGGGTGTCCCGGTCCAGTGCGGCCAGCGGGCGCGGCAGCTCGGCGGCGGGCACGTTCCAGGCCAGCTCGGCCATGGTCTCGTCCACCACCAGCAGGGTGTCGGCGGTGCGGGCGGCGGCCAGCAGGCCGCGGCGCTGCTCCTCGTCGATCAGTGCGCCGGTCGGGTTCTGGAAGTCGGGCACCAGGTAGGCCAGCCGCGGGGCGGCGCCGCGCAGCACCTGCCGCCAGCCGGCCAGGTCCCAGCGCGGCAGCTCGGTGGGCCGCTCGCGCTGCAGCGGCACGGCGACCAGCCGGGCGCCGGCGGTGCGCAGGGCCCGCGGCACGTGGGCGTAGCCGGGGGTCTCCACGGCGGCCCGCTCACCGGTGCGCAGCAGGGTGTGGAAGACCAGCCCGAGGGCGCTCATCGCGCCGGAGGTGATCAGCACCTGGTCGGGGGTGGTGGGCAGGCCGCGCGCGGTGAACCGGCGGGCCACGGCCTCGCGGAGCACCGGCAGGCCGCTCGGGTAGTGGCCGTGGCCGAGCGCGTAGGCGGGCAGCTGTTCGACGGCCCGGGCGGCGGCCTCGCCGAGCAGCGCCTGCGGGGCGGCGGGGGAGGCGGCGCCGAGGTCGACCGGCTGCCCGGCGGCGTCGGGCGGGACGGGGAAGAGGCCGTCGGCGGGTGGCCGGCAGCCGGCCGGCAGCGCCGTCCAGCTGCCCGCGCCGCGGCGGCTGTGCAGGAAGCCGGACTGGCGCAGCTCCTGGTAGGCGGCGGCGATGGTGGTGCGGCTGAGCGCGAGGGCGGCGGAGAGCTCGCGCTCGGCGGGCAGCCGGGTGCCGACCGGCAGTCGGCCCTCGGCGACCAGTTGCCGCAGCTGCCCGGCCAGCGCCCGGTAGGCGGGCCGGGCGCCGTCGGGGGCGCCCAGCAGCCGGGCCAGCGCGGGCGGGGCGATGGTGCTCTGCCACTCGGCCATCTCGACCAGTCCAGTTCGCTCGGATTGGCCCCGCCGGACCGGCGGGTGGACTCCTCATGATGACAGGTGCCCGGTCCACCCGACCCGCCCGCCCGAACGGATGAACCAGGCGGCGCCCGGTTGACCCGCGACACCCGTTCGGAAGACACGCCCCCCGCGGCCCGCCCCGCCCGCGCGGGGCCGCCGGGGGCCGCTCCTCCTCCCACGCCCCGGCAGCCGGAGGGTCTAAGGTCGTCACCGTGTTGGACGAGATGCGGATACGGGATCTGGGCGTCATCGACGACGCGGTGGTGGAGCTGGCCCCCGGTTTCACGGTCGTGACCGGCGAGACCGGTGCGGGCAAGACCATGGTGGTGACCAGCCTCGGCCTGCTGCTGGGCGGCCGGGCCGACCCCGGACTGGTCCGCCACGGCGCCGAGCGGGCCGTGGTGGAGGGCCGGCTGGCCCTGCCGGCCGACTCCCCGGTGGCCGCCCGGGCCGTCGAGGCCGGCGCCGAACTGGACGAGGGCGCGCTGCTGATCAGCCGCACCGTCTCGGCCGAGGGCCGCTCCCGGGCGCACGTCGGCGGCCGCTCGGTGCCGGTCGGCCTGCTCGCCGAGCTGGGCGAGGACCTGGTCGCCGTGCACGGCCAGAGCGACCAGCAGCGGCTGCTCCGCCCGGCCCGCCAGCGCGGCGCGCTGGACCGCTACGCCGGGCAGGCGGTGGCCGGGCCGCTGGCCCGCTACCGCGCCGGCTACCGGCGGCTGCGCGAGGTCGCCGAGACGCTGGAGGAGCTGACCACCCGGGCCCGGGAGCGGGCCCAGGAGGCCGACCTGCTGCGGTTCGGCCTGGACGAGGTGGCCGCCGCCGAGCCGGTGGCCGGCGAGGAGATCGAGCTGGCCGCCGAGGCCCAGCGGCTGGGCCACGCCGACGCGCTCTCCTCCGCCGCCGTGCTCGGGCACGCCGCGCTGGCCGGCGACCCGGCCGACCCGGACCTGGTGGACGCCGGCACCCTGCTCGGCCAGGCCCGCCGGGCCGTCGACGCGGTGCGCGAGCACGACGAGCGGCTGGCCGCGCTGGCCGACCGGCTGACCGAGGTGGGCTACCTGCTCGCCGACGTGGCCGGCGACCTGGCGCTCTACGCCGACGACCTGGACGCCGACCCGGCCCGGCTGGCCGCGGTCGAGGAGCGGCGCGCGGTGCTGGCGCAGCTGATCCGCAAGTACGGCGGCGCCGAGGGCACCGTCGCCGAGGTGGTGGCCTGGGCCGAGCAGGGCGCGCTGCGGCTGGCCGAGCTGGACGGCGACGACGACCGGGTCGAGGAGCTGTCCGCCGAGCACACGCGGCTGCGGGCCGAGCTGGCCGAGCTGGCCGCCGAGGTCTCCGCGGCCCGCGCGGCCGCCGCCGGGGAGTTCGCCGAGGCGGTCTCGGTGGAGCTGACCGAGCTGGCCATGCCGCACGCCCGGGTCACCTTCGGCCTCACCCGGCTGGACGACCCGGACGGCCTGGAGCTGGACGGCCGCACCGTCGCCTACGGCCCGCACGGCGTGGACGAGGTCGCGGTGCTGCTCGCTCCCAACCCCGGCGCCCCGCCCCGTCCGATCGCCAAGGGCGCCTCCGGCGGTGAGCTGTCCCGGGTGATGCTCGCCGTCGAGGTGGTCTTCGCCGGTGCCGACCCGGTGCCGACCTACCTCTTCGACGAGGTGGACGCGGGCGTCGGCGGCAAGGCCGCGGTGGAGATCGGCCGCCGGCTGGCCAAGCTGGCCCGCTCCGCCCAGGTCGTGGTGGTCACCCACCTGCCCCAGGTGGCGGCCTTCGCCGACCGGCACCTGGTGGTGGAGAAGACCAACGACGGCACGGTGACCCGAAGCGGCGTCAAGACCCTGACCGACGAGGAGCGGGTGCGCGAACTCTCCCGGATGCTCGCGGGCCTGGAGGACTCCGAGCTGGGCCGTGCGCACGCCGAGGAACTTCTCGCCACCGCCCGGGCGCCCAGGCAGGGGTGACGCCTCCCGTGGTGCCGACTGTCCAAGACCACTCGGCACCTGGCATGGTGGCGACCGGACCGTGATCCAACGGGTCCCCAACAGAGCGAGTCGGAGCGAGACGACGTGGACCTTTCCATCGCCCGGAACGGCGCGGCCGGCCGGGAGACGGGCCAGCTGCACGTGGTGCTGGTGCTGTCCGCCGGCAGCGGCGGGATCGGCGCCCATGTGCGCTCCCTGGCCCAGGGCCTGACGGCGCACGGGGTCAAGGTGACGCTCTGCGCACCGGCCGACTCGGACCAGCTCTTCGGCTTCTCCCGCACCGGCGCGGTCTTCCACCCCGTGGAGATCACCGCCACCTCCGGCGCCCGCAGCGACGCCACCGCGATCGGCGAGCTGCGCCGCGCTTTCACCGGCGCCGACCTGGTGCACGCGCACGGCCTGCGGGCCGGCCTGCTCTCCGACCTGGCGCTGCGCACCGCCGGCCGGCTGCCGGGCCTGCGCCCGGAGACGCCGCTGGTGGTGACGTTCCATCACGCGCTGCTCGCCACCGGCCTGGAGCGCCGGCTGCAGCGCCTGATGGAGCGCCGGGTGGCCCGGTCCGCGGACCTGGTGCTCGGCGCCTCCTCCGACCTGGTCGCCCGGGCCCGCGAGCTGGGCGCCACCGACGCCCGGCTCGGCCCGGTGGCCGCCCCGCCGCTGGCGCCCGGCGAGCTGACCCAGGATCAGGCCAGGGCCGCCCTGCTGGCCCCCGGCGAGCGCGACCGCCCGCTGGTGCTGGCGATCGGGCGGCTGGTGCCGCACAAGGGCTTCGGCCAGCTGCTGGAGGGCTCGGCCCGGCTGCTCGGCGGCCCCGGCCCGGCACCGCTGGTGCTGCTCGCCGGGGACGGCCCCGAGGCGGCCGAGCTGCGCGAGCGGATCGAGGCCGAACAGCTGCCGGTGCGGCTGCTCGGCCACCGCACCGACGTGCCGGAGCTGCTGGCCGCCGCCGACGCGGTGGTGATCAGCAGCCGCTGGGAGGCCCGCTCGGCGGTCGCCCAGGAGGCGCTGCGGGCCGGCGTGCCGCTGGTCGCGACGGCCGTCGGCGGGATCCCGGAGCTGGTCGGCGACGCGGCGGTGCTGGTGCCCGCCGGCGACCCGGCGGCGCTCGGCACCGCCGTTCGCGAACTGCTGGCCGACCCCGCCCGCCGGGCCGCGCTGGCCGCGGCCGGCCCGGTCCAGGCCGAGACCTGGCCGGACGAGGCGGCCACCGTGGCGCAGGTGCTCAGCACCTACGACGAGCTGGTCCAGCACCCCTGAGGGCGGCTCAGACCGCCTGGCTGACCGCCCGCGCGGCCGGCTGGCCCTGCGGGGCCAGGTAGGCGGCGCCGCAGGCGGTCAGCCGCAGCGCGGTGTCGATCAGCGGCACGTGGCTGAACGCCTGCGGGAAGTTGCCGACCTGCCGCTTCAGCCGCGGGTCCCACTCCTCGGCCAGCAGCCCCAGGTCGTTGCGCAGCGCCAGCAGCTTCTCGAACAGCTCCCGGGCCTCGCCCACCCGCCCGATCATCGCCAGGTCGTCGGCCAGCCAGAACGAGCAGGCCAGGAACGCCCCCTCGTGCCCGGACAGCCCGTCGACGTTGTGCCCCTGGTCGTCGTGCGTCGGGTAGCGCAGCACGAACCCGTCCTCGGTGGAGAGCTCGCGCTGGATCGCCTCGATGGTGCCGATCACCCGCTTGTCGTCCGGCGGCAGGAAGCCCACCTGCGGGATCAGCAGCAGCGAGGCGTCCAGCTCCCGGCCGCCGTAGTACTGGGTGAAGGTGTTGCGCTCCGGGTCGTAGCCCTTCTCGCAGACGTCCGCGTGGATCTCCTCGCGCAGCGCCCGCCAGCGGTCCAGGGGGCCCTCGGTCTCGGTCTGCTCGATCAGCTTGATGGTGCGGTCCACCGCCACCCAGGCCATCACCTTGGAGTGGACGAAGTGCCGGCGCGGCCCGCGCACCTCCCAGATCCCCTCGTCGGGGGCCTTCCAGTGCTCCTCCAGGTAGGAGATCAGCCGCAGCTGCAGCAGGTGGGCGTGGTCGCTGCGGGACAGCCCGGTCATCTGGGCCAGGTAGAGCGCCTCCACCACCTCGCCGTAGACGTCCAGCTGGAGCTGGCCGGCCGCGCCGTTGCCGACCCGGACCGGGGCCGAGCCCTCGTAGCCGGGCAGCCAGTCGAGCACCGACTCGTTCAACTCGCGCTGGCCGGTGATCGAGTACATGATCTGCAGGTTCTCCGGGTCGCCGGCCACCGCCCGCAGCAGCCACTCGCGCCAGGCCCGGGCCTCCTCCCGGTAGCCGGTGCGCAGCAGCGAGGAGAGGGTGATCGCGGCGTCCCGCAGCCAGGTGTAGCGGTAGTCCCAGTTGCGCTCACCGCCGATGTCCTCCGGCAGCGAGGTGGTGGGGGCGGCGACGATCCCGCCGGTCGGGGCGTAGGTGAGCGCCTTGAGGGTGACCAGCGAGCGGACCACCGCGTCCCGGTAGGGGCCCTGGTAGGTGCACTGGTCGACCCACTCCCGCCAGAACTGCTCGGTCAGCGCGAGCGCGTCCTCCGGGTCCGGGGCCTCCGGCGGGGCCAGGTGGGAGTGCTGCCAGGTGAGGGCGAAGGCCACCCGGTCGCCGGCCGAGACGGTGAAGTCGGCGTAGGTGGTCAGGTCGCGGCCGTAGGTTTCGGCCTCGCCGTCCAGCCAGACCGAGTCGGGGCCGGCCACCGCCACCGTGCGGTGGCCGCCGTCGGACTGCTCCACCCGGTGGACCCAGGGCACCACCTTGCCGTAGCTGAACCGCATGCGAAGGGCCGAGCGCATCCGCACCTGGCCGGAGACGCCCTCCACGATCCGGATCATCTGCGGCACCGGCTCCTGGTCGCTCAGGTGCCGCGGCGGCATGAAGTCGATCACCCGCACGGTGCCCCGGGGGGAGTCCCACTCGTGCTCCAGGACCAGCGAGTCGTCGCGGTAGCGGCGCCGGTCGGCGGGCACCGCCGGGGCGGCGGCGCTGCTCGGCACGGCCCGCCCGTCACCCGTATCGGTGAAGGGGGCGCGCGGCGCCGGGGCGGTGGGGGCGGGCCCGGCCGGGGCGGCCTCGGCCGGGCCGATCCGCCAGAACCCGTGTTCGTCGCTGCCGAGCAGGCCCGCGAAGACGGCGGGGGAGTCGAAGCGGGGCAGGCAGAGCCAGTCCACCGCCCCGTCTCTGCTGACCAGGGCGGCGGTCTGCATGTCCCCGATGAGTGCGTAGTCCTCGATACGGCCGGCCACGTGAATCTCCAGTTCGCGGTAGTGCTCGGCGGTCGCCGACACGGGCGGGAGCGGATACTGCGGAACCGGGGGACGCGGGCCCGGACCGGGGGTCCCCGGCGGCTCCGCTGGTGGCGGCGGCCGGGGACCGGCCGCGCGGAGCCGGTCTGGGCTCCTGGGCCTGGGCACTGCGGGGAACTGGTGGAGCGGGGAGTCCGGTCGCGCAGCGGGGACGGGAGGGAGTCGTCCGGACCCCGCGTCCTCGGCATGCTCTGCTGTCGGCGATGCGTCCGTGCAGAATACGACGACTGCCGGGGCCTCAGCACCCGGAAACGATCAGGTACCGCCGTCTGCCCAGGGTCTTTTCCGGAAAGTAGCTCTGGCGGGTGAGGTCCCCTGGTCGACGCGGCATCCGGTGGTGATCATTCCGGGTCAGTCCGGACTGCGCCGAGTGGCCCCCCGGGCGGCCCGCCGATCACCCGGGCGGGTCAGTGCGGAGGTGCGCGACCGCGTGCCGTTCACCTCGCTGATACCCTGGTACCCCGTGGACTGGTGGGATCAACCGCCCCGGATCCGCCGAACCGACGACCCCGGCTCCGAGCCGGTGGGTCGGATCAGGCGTCCGCATCCACCAGCGTCAGCTACGACACGCGAACCACGGGAGCCCCCTCTTGGCACAGCCCCATTCCGGCAAGGCGGCACACGGCCGCGCCGTGACGACCAAGCACCTCTTCGTCACCGGGGGTGTCGCCTCCTCGCTCGGCAAGGGGCTCACCGCCTCCAGCCTCGGTGCGCTGCTCAAGGCGCGCGGCCTGCGGGTGACGATGCAGAAGCTCGACCCGTACCTCAACGTGGACCCGGGCACCATGAACCCGTTCCAGCACGGCGAGGTCTTCGTCACCGACGACGGTGCCGAGACCGACCTGGACATCGGCCACTACGAGCGGTTCCTGGACACCAACCTGCACGGCTCGGCCAACGTCACCACCGGCCAGGTCTACTCGACGGTGATCGCCAAGGAGCGCCGCGGCGAGTACCTGGGCGACACCGTCCAGGTGATCCCGCACATCACCAACGAGATCAAGTCCCGGATCCGCCGGATGGCGACCGAGGACGTCGACGTGGTGATCACCGAGGTCGGCGGCACCGTCGGCGACATCGAGTCGCTGCCGTTCCTGGAGGCGGTCCGCCAGGTCCGCCACGAGGTCGGCCGGGACAACGTCTTCTTCGTACACGTCTCGCTGCTGCCCTACATCGGGCCGTCCGGCGAGCTGAAGACCAAGCCCACCCAGCACTCGGTGGCCGCGCTGCGCAACATCGGCATCCAGCCGGACGCGATCGTGCTGCGTGCCGACCGCGAGGTGCCGCAGGCGATCAAGCGCAAGATCTCGCTGATGTGCGACGTGGACGAGGAGGCCGTGGTCGCGGCCATCGACGCCAAGTCGATCTACGACATCCCCAAGGTGCTGCACGGCGAGGGCCTGGACGCCTACGTGGTGCGCCGGCTCGACCTGCCGTTCCGCGACGTCGACTGGACCACCTGGGACGACCTGCTGCGCCGGGTGCACGAGCCCCAGCACATCGTCAAGGTGGCGCTGGTCGGCAAGTACATCGACCTGCCGGACGCCTACCTGTCGGTGACCGAGGCGCTGCGGGCCGGCGGCTTCGCCAACAACGCCCGGGTCGAGATCAAGTGGGTCACCTCGGACGACTGCGAGACCCCCGAGGGCGCCCGCGAGCAGCTGGGCGACGTGGACGCCGTCTGCATCCCCGGCGGCTTCGGCGACCGCGGCGTCAACGGCAAGGTCGGTGCGATCACCTACGCCCGGGAGAACAAGATCCCGCTGCTGGGCCTCTGCCTGGGCCTGCAGTGCGTGGTGATCGAGGCGGCCCGCAACCTGGCCGGCCTGCCGGAGGCCAACTCCACCGAGTTCGACTCCACCACCAAGTTCCCGGTGATCTCCACCATGGCGGAGCAGCTGGCGATCGTGGACGGCAAGGGCGACCTGGGCGGCACCATGCGCCTGGGCCTCTACCCGGCCAAGCTGGCCGAGGGCTCGATCGTGCGCGAGGTCTACGCCGGCGAGCAGTACGTGGAGGAGCGCCACCGCCACCGCTACGAGGTCAACAACGCCTACCGGGCCGACCTGGAGAAGACCGGGCTGCAGTTCTCCGGCCTCTCGCCCAAGGGCGACCTGGTGGAGTACGTCGAGTACCCCCGCGAGGTGCACCCGTACCTGGTCGCCACCCAGGCGCACCCGGAGCTGAAGTCCCGCCCGACCCGCCCGCACCCGCTCTTCGCGGGCCTGGTGGCCGCGGCGATCAAGATCAAGACCGGGCAGCAGTAGCCACCCGCACGGTCCGTTCACCGGACGGCGGCCGCCCGATCGCCCGGGCGGCCGCCGTTCGGCGTATAGATTGTGTCGTACTGACGAGAAGGGGAGTGGCGGCATGATCGAGGACATCGCGGAGGAGTGGGAGATCCGGGCCACCGAGCGGCCGTTCACCGGCCGGATCACCGGGGTGCGGACCGACGAGGTGCGGATGCCGGACGGCTCCTTCGCCCGCCGGGAGTACCAGACCCACCCCGGCTCGGTGGCCGTGCTCGCGCTGGACGAGCAGCGCCGGGTGCTCCTGGTGCGCCAGTACCGCCACCCCGTGCGCCAGCGGCTCTGGGAGCTGCCCGCCGGCCTGCTGGACGTGCCGGGCGAGAACCCGCTGCACGCCGCCCAGCGCGAGCTCTTCGAGGAGGCCTACTGCAAGGCCGGCCACTGGCGGGTGCTGGTGGACTTCTACACCTCGCCCGGCGGCAGCGACGAGGCGATCCGGCTCTTCCTCGCCACAGAGCTGGCCGAGGCCGAGGGCGAGCGCTTCGACGCGCACGGCGAGGAGCTGGAGATCGAGACCGCCCGGGTGCCGCTGGCGGAGCTGGTCGCCCTGGTGCTGGCCGGCCGGCTGCACAACCCCACCCTGGTCACCGGCGTGCTGGCGGTGAGCGCCGCGCTGGCCGGGCCCGGCCCGGACTCGCTGCGCGAGGCCGACGCCCCCTGGCCGGCCCGTCCGTTCCCGGCCTGAGCCCCGGGACGCCCCCCCCGGGCCGCCGGGCGGGTGATTCGACACCTGGTCATACCGGTGTCCCCTCGGCAGCGGGTCCGGCGCGAACTACGCTTCGCAGACGGGAAGCCGGTCGACTGGTCGGGAGTGGCGCTGGTGGCGAGGAAGACGGCGACGATGGACGCTCGGCCCGCCCCCGCGCGGGGTGCCGGGCCCGAACCGTTCGCCGGGCGGAGCGCGGAACTGGCCGCGCTCGCCGCCCAGCTGCGCACCGCCGCGCCCGGGCCCGGCTGCCGGGTGCTGCTGGTGGCCGGCCGGCCCGGCTCCGGCCGGTCGGTGCTGGCCCGCCGGTTCGCCGCCACGGCGCTGGGCGGGCGGCAGCTGCTCACCGCCCACCTCGCCGATCCCGACGGCACCCCGCAGGCCCCCGGCGCGGTCGCCCGGCGGCTGCTCGGTCTGCTCGGCCTGCCCACGGAAGCGCTCCCACCGGCCGCCGCCGGCCAGGAGGATCCGGCCTGCGCCGAGCTGCGCACCGCGCTCACCGGCCGGGACACCCTGCTGCTGCTGGACGACGTGCCGGACGCCGAGCACCTGGCCCCGCTGCTGCCCGAGGAGCCGCGCTGCCTGGTGCTGGCGGTCTCCGGCGGGCCGCTGACCGCGCTGGCCGCGCGCTTCCCGGTGGACCCGGTGATCCTGCGCGGGCTGGACCAGGCGGCGGCCGTCGACCTGCTCACCACGCTGGTCGGCGGCACCCGGATCGGCTGCGACCCGGTGGGCGCCGCCGGCCTGGCCGAGGCCTGCGCCGAGCGCCCGGCCCCGCTGCGGCTGATGGCCGGCTGGCTGCGCGCCCACCCCAAGGCGGCCGTGCCGGAGGCGGTCACTGCGCTGCGCGGGGTGGCCGGCGAGAGCGAGCCGCTGGCGGCCGCGCTGCAGCTCCGCTACCAGGCGCTGCCGGTGGCCCAGGCCCGGATGCTGCGGATGCTCACCCTGGCCCCCGGCGGCCGGGTGGACCCGCGCACCGCCTCCGCGCTGGCCGGCTGCCCCGGCCCCGAGGCGGTCGCCACCCTGCACGCGCTGGCCGAGCAGGAGCTGCTGGACCCGGCCGAGCCGGCCGCCGACGGCACCGCCCGCTACCGGCTGCCCGGCCGCGGCTTCCAGCGGCTGCTGGCGCTGCGCGAGCTGCACGACCGCCCGGCGGCCGTGCAACTGGCCCGGGCCCGGCTGTTGGAGCGGCTGATCCGGCTCACCGACTCGGCCCGGGCGCTGCTGGACCCGGCCGTGCCGGCCCCCGACCCACTGCCCGGCCCGCTGCGGCTGCGCGGCGCCGAGCAGGCCCGGCAGTGGCTCGCCGAGGAGCGCGAGACGCTGCTGGACGCCGCCGAGCAGGCGCTGGACCAGGCCGACCTGGACGGCTCGGTGGGCCGGCTGGTGGGCGCCCTGCTGCGCACCCTGCCGCTGGCCGGGCGGCCGGAGCAGGCCGGCCGGCTGCCCGCCGCCGAGGCCTACCGGCTGCACACCCTGGTGCTGGCGCTGGCCGAGCGGCAGGGCGCGCCGCGCCGGGCCGCCGCCGCGCTGCTCAACCTGGCCGACCTGCGGGCCGCCGCGGGCGACCCGGCGGCCGCGGCCGAGCACTACCAGGCCGCGGTGGCGCACACCCGCGAGCCGCGGGACGACGCGGCCGCCGCGCGCGCCCTCGAGGGCGTGGGGGAGTGCCGGAGGGCGCTCGGCGAGGCGGTGCGCGCCGCCGACGCGTACGGGCGGGCGCTGGCCCTGCGGCAGGGCCTCGGCGACACCGCCGGGCAGGCCCGGTTGCTCACCCGGCTGGCCGAGGCGCACGCCGCCCAGCGCCGGTTCGACGAGGCGGTCCGGGAGTACCGGGCGGCGCTCGCCCTGCTGCGCCGGCTCGGCGACGAGCGGGCGGCGGGCGCGGTCGGCCGGGCGCTCGAGCGGCTCTCGGCCGGCTGACCAGCGCCGCTCCCCGGGCCTGCCGCAGGATCGTCGCGAACCGGCCCGGACGATCCCGCACCGCCGCATGTGCCGCGTGCCATGGACGGTATGGGAGATTCGCCCGTTTCAGCGCCGTTTGCCAGGAAGGTTCCGTGGCAAGCCTACGAATCTGCCAATGCGTTCAGGAGATTTATTCAGATTGGAAGGCTGACGGAAGCACTGGGCTTCATTACACTCGTCTTAGTCGCGCAGTGAAGCGTGTCCCGGCCAGGCCGTGCCCATGCCGGAGGCATGCCCGCGTGCCCACCCGCCGGTCTTCCTTCCGGTTGGGACTCCCATGGCAAGAGGGACGTGTTTAACCGTGACCAAGGTCGGCATCCCCCGCGAGGTCAAGAACCACGAGTACCGCGTGGCCATCACGCCGGCCGGCGTGCATGAGCTGGTCCGCAACGGCCACGAGGTCTACATCGAGGACGGCGCCGGCGTCGGCTCGTCCATCCCGAACGAGGAGTACGTGGCCGCCGGCGCCACCATCCTCGGCACCGCCGACGAGGTGTGGGCCACCGCCGACCTGCTGCTGAAGGTCAAGGAGCCGATCGCGTCGGAGTACCACCGGCTGCGCAAGGGCCAGACCCTCTTCACCTACCTGCACCTGGCCGCCGACCGCGCCGGCACCGACGCGCTGGTCGCCTCCGGCACCACCGCGATCGCCTACGAGACCGTGCAGACCGCCAACGGCGCCCTGCCGCTGCTCGCCCCGATGTCCGAGGTCGCGGGCCGGCTGGCCCCGCAGGTCGGCTCCTACCACCTGATGCGCCCGGCCGGCGGCCGCGGCGTGCTGCCGGGCGGCGTGCCCGGCACCCACCCGGCCAAGGCCGTGGTGATCGGCGGCGGCGTCTCCGGTTGGCACGCGGCCACCATCGCGATCGGCATGGGCTACGAGGTGACCCTGCTGGACCGCGACATCAACAAGCTGCGCGAGGCCGACAAGATCTTCGGCACGAAGATCAAGGCCATCATGTCCAACAGCTTCGAGCTGGAGAAGGCCGTGCTGGAGGCCGACCTGGTGATCGGCGCGGTGCTGATCCCCGGCGCCAAGGCCCCCAAGCTGGTCACCAACGAGCTGGTCTCCCGGATGAAGCCGGGCTCCGTGCTGGTCGACATCGCGATCGACCAGGGCGGCTGCTTCGAGGACTCGCACCCGACCACGCACGCCGAGCCGACCTTCCAGGTCCACAACTCGGTCTTCTACTGCGTGGCCAACATGCCGGGCGCGGTGCCGAACACCTCGACCTACGCGCTGACCAACGCCACCCTGCCGTACGTCGTCGAGCTGGCGAACCGCGGGTGGAAGGAGGCGCTGCGCCGCGACGACGCGCTCGCCAAGGGCCTCAACGTGCACGAGGGCCAGATCACCTTCCCGGCGGTCGCCGAGGCCTTCGGCCTGCCGTCCGTCGCGCTGGAGAGCGTGCTCGCCTGACCCTCGGTCAACTCCCCGCACCATCCGTCGCAGGCCCCCGGCCGGCAGCCGCCGCCCGGGGGCCTCGGCATGCGTCAATCACGTGTGGGGAGGGTCACCCGCCTCTTGACAGAACCCGGTCGGATGGCCGACACATCCGTCCCACTACCGTGGATTGTGTTGCTGCGAACGCCCGGAACGGCCTAGAGTCGCAAACCGTCGGCATGGTGTCAGGCTGACGAATCGACATAATGCCCTGGATGCCCAAGGAGGTAAGACGACTTGTGAATGAGTCGACATTTGCTCCCGGGGGTGGTCAGCCTGGCCTGGCGGAGCACGGCTCCGGACAGCCGACCGACGACACCGGGGCCGCTCACACCACCGTAGGCGCCGAGGAGATCGGCACGGTCGCCGTGCGCACCTTCGAAGCCCGCCAGGCCGCCGCCGCCCACACCCAGGTCTACGAAGCCGACCTGTCGGCGCAGCAGCTGGGCTACAGCGAGTTCGCCTACGGCTCCTACGACGACCCGGACGCGGAGTACGAGCCCGATCCGGAGTACGCCGCCACCCTCGCCCCCGACGCGGCCCGGCAGCGCCGCGAGCGGATCGGCCCCACCGGCCGCCCGCAGCCGTACTTCCCGATCCCCGCGCCGCTGGCCGAGCACGGCCCCGCGCAGATCATCGCGATGTGCAACCAGAAGGGCGGAGTCGGCAAGACCACCTCCACCATCAACCTGGGCGCCGCGCTGGCCGAGTACGGCCGCCGGGTGCTGCTGGTCGACTTCGACCCGCAGGGCGCCCTCTCGGTGGGCCTGGGCGTCAACCCGATGGAGCTCGACGTCACCGTCTACAACCTGCTCATGGAGCGGGGCCTGACGGCCGACGAGGTGCTGCTGAAGACCGCCGTGCCCGGCATGGACCTGCTGCCGTCGAACATCGACCTGTCGGCCGCCGAGGTGCAGCTGGTCAGCGAGGTGGCCCGGGAGTCCGCGCTGGCCCGCGCGCTCAAGCCGCTGCTGCCGGACTACGACTTCGTCATCATCGACTGCCAGCCCTCGCTGGGCCTGCTCACGGTCAACGCGCTGACCGCCGCGCACAGCGTCATCGTCCCGCTGGAGTGCGAGTTCTTCGCGCTGCGCGGGGTGGCGCTGCTGACCGAGACGATCGAGAAGGTCTGCGAGCGGCTCAACCCCGACCTGCGGCTGGACGGCATCCTGGCCACCATGTACGACTCGCGGACCGTGCACAGCCGCGAGGTGCTGGCCCGGGTGGTCGAGGCCTTCGGCGAGCACGTCTTCCACACCGTCATCGGGCGCACCGTCAGGTTCCCGGAGACCACCGTGGCCGGCGAGCCGATCACCACCTATGCCACCAACTCGGTGGGCGCCGCCGCCTACCGCCAGCTCGCCAGGGAGGTGCTCGACCGGTGCCGCCCCGTCGAGTGAGCCTCCCGGGGGCCGACGAGCTGTTCCGCACCACCGGGGGGATGGCGCTCTCGCCCTCCCTGGCCAGCCGTCAGAACGCCGCCGAGCCGGCGGACGGCAGCGGTGCCCAGCAGCCTGACGCCGCCTCGGCTGACGCTCCCTCGGCGGGCGCCCCCGCCGGGCCCGCCAGGACCGGAGCGGGGCTCCCCCCGGCCGACGGTCGGGGGCGGGTGCCGGCCGGCCGGACCCCGGAGGGCCCCGCCGCCACCCCGCGCGCGGCCCAGACCGGCCCCCAGGCCGCCCCGGCGGCCGCGGAGGACCAGCAGGGCGACGGCGGTCTGCGGCGCCGCCCTCGTGGCCGTGCGCCGCGCCGCCCCAGCGGCCGGGAACGGCACGACGAGAAGATCACCGTGTACGTCTCCGCCGAGGAGCTGATGGACCTGGAGCACGCCCGCCTGGTGCTCCGCGGCGAACACGGGCTGGCGGTGGACCGCGGCCGGGTGGTGCGCGAGGCGATCGCCGTCGTGCTGGCCGACCTGGAGCAGCGCGGCGAGGCCAGCATCCTGGTGCGGCGGTTGCGGGGACGCTGAGCGCGTACCGCCGGGATCCGGCGGCGGCCGTGTGAAGATGGACCGCCATGCCCAGTACCGCCCCCACCGACGCCACCCCCGAGGCCCCCGGGACCCCTGAGCAGCCGCGCGGCGGCTTCACCGTCCGGCTGGCCAACTTCGAGGGTCCGTTCGACCTGCTGCTGGGCCTGATCGCCAAGCACAAGCTGGACGTCACCGAGGTGGCGATCTCCACCGTCACCGACGAGTTCCTGGCCCACATCCGGGCCATGGGACCGGACTGGGACCTCGACCAGACCACCGAGTTCCTGGTGGTCGCGGCCACCCTGCTGGACCTCAAGGCCGCCCGGCTGCTGCCCGCCGCCGAGGTGGAGGACGAGGAGGACCTGGCCCTGCTGGAGGCCCGCGACCTGCTCTTCGCCCGGCTGCTGCAGTACCGGGCCTACAAGCGGGTCGCCGCGGTCTTCGAGCAGCGCTGGGCCGAGGAGGCCCGCCGCCGCCCGCGCACCGTCGGCCTGGAGCCGCAGCACGCCGCACTGCTGCCCGAGGTGGTGATCCACGTCGGGCTGGAGCGGTTCGCGCAGCTGGCGGCCAGGGCGATGACGCCCAAGCCCAAGCCGGTGGTCTACGTGGACCACATCCACACCCCGCCGGTCAGCGTCCGGGAGCAGGCCCAGCTGGTCGCCGACTTCCTGGCCGGGCACGGCGGCGCGGCCAGCTTCGCCGAGCTGGTCGCCGACGCCGACGGCCAGCTGGTCGTGGTGGCCCGGTTCCTGGCGCTGCTGGAGCTCTACCGGGAGCGGGCGCTGGCCTTCGAGCAGCCGGAGCCGCTGGGGTCGCTGCAGGTGCGCTGGGTGGCCGAGGCGGACCGGGCGGCGATCGAGGTGACGGACGAGTTCGACCGGCCGCCGGGCGAGGACGCCGGACCGGGCGGGAAGGAGGAGCGGTGAGCGCAGAGCGACCGGTGCCGCCGGTGCGGCGCAGCCTGGGGCTGCCGGGGCAGGTCCGGGAGGACGAGTGGCTGGAGCCCGTCTACCCGCCGGAGGAGGAGCCCGGGGCGGTGCCGGAGCCGGTGGCCGTGGTGCCCGAGCCGGCCGTCTCCCCGGAGGCGCTGCCCGCCGCGGCCGAGGAGCCCGGGGAGCCGGGGGAGGTTCCCGAGGTCGCCCTGAAGCCCGGCCTGGAGGCCGTGCTGATGGTCGCCGACGAACCGATCGGCGAGGGCCGGCTGGCCGAGGTGCTGGGCTGCGGCCGGGCCGAGGCGGCCGCCGCGCTGCGCGAGCTGGCCGCCGAGTACACCGCCCAGGGCCGCGGCTTCGAGCTGCGGCTGGTGGCCGGCGGCTGGCGCTACTACAGCCGGGCCGACTGCTCCGCCGTGGTCGAGCGGTTCGTCCTGGACGGCCAGCAGGCCCGGCTGACCCAGGCCGCGCTGGAGACCCTGGCGGTGGTCGCCTACCGCCAGCCGGTGTCCAGATCCAGGGTCTCCGCGGTACGCGGTGTGAACTGTGACGGTGTGATGCGTACCCTGGTACAGCGAGGCCTGGTGGAAGAGACCGGGACCGAGCCCGAAACAGGTGCGATCCTGTATCGGACGACGAGCTACTTCCTGGAACGGATGGGGCTGCGCGGCCTGGACGAACTGCCGGAGCTGGCGCCCTTCCTGCCCGAGGTCGACGACGTGGAAGCGGAGTCCCTCGAAGGCACGGCGATCGCGGACGCGGTGGCCGCCGCGAGCGCACGGGAAGTGGAGTGAGGTCGGCCGGCACGACTAGCACTTCCCGATGGAACAACGACGTACGGACATTTGATGCGTAGTAGCGGTAACGGCAGGAACACCGGCGGCGGCGGTCGTGGCGGCAGCGGTCGCGGGGGCGGCTCGTACGGCGGCGGCTCGTCCTCCGGCGGGCGCGGCGGGTCCCCCGCGGGCGGTCGCGGCGGCTCGTCCGCGGGCTCGCGCGGCACTGGCGGCGGCTCGTCCTCCGGCGGCTCGCGCGGCGGCAGCGGCGGCGGCTCCTACGGCGGCGGCTCGCGCGGCGGCTCGTCCTCCGGCGGCTCGCGCGGCGGCTCCTCGTACGGCGGCGGCCGGGACGACCGCGGCCGCCAGGGCGGCGACCGCCGGGACGACCGGCGCGACGACCGCCGCTACCCCGACCGCCCGCTGCGCCCCGAGGAGCGCCGCTACGACCGCCCGGAGTACAGCGGCGGCCCCAACGCCGCCCCGCGCCCCGGCGCCCGCCGTCCGGCCCAGGGCGGCCCGCGCCGCCCGGCCCCGCAGCGCTCCCGCGAGCTGCAGGCCCGGATCGAGGACGCCGTGCTGCGCCGCCACGAGCGGCCGGCCGGCGAGCCCGCCGGCAAGGGCGGCGGCGATGAGCAGGGCGAGCGGCTGCAGAAGGTGCTGGCCCGGGCCGGCGTCGGCAGCCGGCGCGCCTGCGAGGAGCTGATCGACCAGGGCCGGGTCGAGGTCAACGGCCGGCTGGTCACCGAGCAGGGCAAGCGGGTCGACGCGCAGCACGACGAGATCAAGGTGGACGGCCTCACCGTCGCCACCCAGTCCTACCTGTTCTTCGCCCTCAACAAGCCGGTCGGCGTGGTCTCCAGCATGGAGGACCCGGACGGCCGCCAGTGCCTGGGCGACTACGTGACCAACCGGGAGACCCGGCTGTTCCACGTCGGCCGGCTGGACACCGAGACCGAGGGCATCATCCTGCTCACCAACCACGGCGAGCTGGCCCACCGGCTGACCCACCCGCGCTACGGCGTGACCAAGACCTACCTGGCCGCGATCCAGGGCCCGATCCCGCGCGACCTTGGCAAGCAGCTGGCCAAGGGCATCGAGCTGGAGGACGGCTACGCCCGTGCCGACGGCTTCCGGGTGGTCTCCAACGTGGGCAAGAACTACCTGGTCGAGGTGACCCTGCACGAGGGCCGCAAGCACATCGTGCGCCGGATGCTGGCCGAGGCCGGCTTCCCGGTGGAGAAGCTGGTCCGCACCCACTTCGGCCCGATCGCGCTGGGCGACCAGAAGTCGGGCTGGCTGCGCCGGCTGACCAACCCCGAGGTCGGCCAGCTGATGCGCGCGGTCGGCCTGTGACGGCCGCGGCGGGCTGACAGCACCCCTGGTGAAGGGCCGGACACCGAGCGCGGTGCCCGGCCCTTCGCGCTGCCCGGACGCGGTCTTGAGGGGGCCGGGTTGTCAAGGCACCACTCGGTGGCAGAGGATGGCCATGCAAGTTGGACCGATCAATTGGCGTGAAACCGCCAAACCCGGGGGAGGAGCGTCATGTCGGACGCCTTCAGCGCGCTCGGGCTCTCCGATCCGGACGGCCAGGTCTACGCCGCGCTGGTGGCCGCCCCCAGGTCCACGGCCGCCGACCTGGCGGAGCGCTGCGGGCTGACGGTGCAGCAGAGCGGCAAGTCGCTCAGCCGGCTCGCCCAGCAGGGCATGGCCACCCGGGCCCCGGTGGAGCGCGACCACTACCTGGCCGTCGCCCCCGACGTGGCGATCGGCACCCTGATCGGCCACCGCGAGGCCGAGCTGCGCAGCGCCCGCGCCGAGATGCACCGGCTGATGGACGCCTTCCGGGAGGCCTCCCGGTTCACCGACCCGGCCCGCTCCGTCGAGGTGCTGACCGGCGGCGAGGCGATCGCCCAGCGGATCGAGCACCTGCAGGACACCAGCGTGCAGCAGGTCCGCGGGTTCGACTGCCCGCCCTACGTGCAGGACCCGGCCGCCAACCTCAGCCAGCAGCGCCGCAAGCTGACCGAGGGCGTGCGCTACCGCACCATCTACGACCGCGAGGCGGTGGCCTGGCCGGGCCGGCTGGAGAACGAGATCCTGATCGGCGTCCAGGACGGCGAGGAGGCGCGGGTCCGCACCACCCTGCCGATGAAGCTGATCATGTCGGACGACCGGATGGCGATCGTGCCGATCAGCGTCGGCGACAGCGTGCTGGACGCCGCCTACGTGATCCACCCGTCCGCACTGCTGCAGGCGCTGGACCGGCTCTTCGAGGCCGAGTGGGAGCGGGCCGTGCCGCTGCAGGCCGCGCTGGAGGGCGAGGGCCCGGCCGCGCCGGATGCCGACCACCGCAAGCTGCTGGGCCTGCTGGCGGCCGGCCTGACCGACGAGTCGATCGCCCGCTCGCTCGGCTGGAGCGCCCGCACCACCCAGCGCCGGCTGCAGGCGCTGATGCGCGAGCTGGGCGCGACCACCCGGTTCCAGGCCGGGCTGGCCGCCCGCGAGCGCGGCTGGCTGTAGGAGCCGGCTAGCTCCAGGGCACCAGGCGGGACCAGCGGCCGTCCGGGCCGCGCTCCACCTTCTCCAGGCCCACCACGGCGCTGCGGTTCAGCCGGCCGTAGATGTGCGGGAAGAGCACGTCCGGGGCGGTGCCCGGCGGGCGGTCGCCGGAGGGCGCCTCCCAGCGGACCATCGGATCCACCCGGTCCTCCTCGATCAGCAGGGCCATCAGCGGATCCGGCGTCCTGACGAAGAACAGGTTCGCCACCGCCAGTGTGGTCGGCTCGTCCGGCGAGCAGTGGATGAAGCCGTCCGTCAGCAGCGAGGCCGTGCTGTACGGACGGCCGGGATCACGGAGCCAGTCGTCCAAGGGCGCGAGGTGCAGGATCATGTGTCTGTTGTACCTCCGCCGCCGCGCCGCGTCCCGTACCCGGCGGTCCGCTTCACAGGCCCGCCACCTTGGCCGAGGCCGACAGCCGGTGGACCAGGGTGACGGTGCGTCGGCTGTTCGGCGCCAGCGGCAGCTCCCAGCGGACCACGCCCTCCGCGTCCACGCCGGCCGGGCGCGGGTCGCAGGCCTGCTCGTCCAGCCGCACCTCCACCGCGGCCACCTCGGAGACCGGGATCCGCTCGCGCAGCACCACCGTGCGTTCCCCGGTGGTGCCCGGCGGGCAGAGCCGGGTGACGTGCACCCGCACCGTGGTCGTGCGCACCGAGCGGCGGGCCATCCCCTGGGTCTCCTCCACCACCTCGGTCCCGCGCAGCAGCCGGAACTCGTCCGAGCCCGGGAAGCCCAGCTCCGCCACCGCGCCCGGCGCCGTGTAGCGCAGCTCGCCGCGCCCCACGAAGCCGCTGCCGCGGACCAGCTCCACCGGCCCCGCGAGCAGCGGCAGCTGCCACTCGTTGCGCACCGACACCACCTCGCTCACCAGCGGGGAGAGCTCCGGCGCCGCGACCAGCTCGACCTCGGCCGCCGCCTCGAAGGCGCCCAGCGGCACCCGGTGCGCCCGGCCGTCGCCGGGCACCGCCGCCGGGTCGGGGGCGGTCAGCACCCGGACCTCGCCGCCGTCGTCCACGCCCGGCAGCTCCTCGCCGGTCACCGGGCCCGCCGGGCCCAGCGTGCTGATCTCCTCCTCGCGCAGCTCCACCTCGACCGTGCGCTTCTCGCCGGCCGAGAGCTCGCGGAGCACCAGCCGGTCCTCGGTCAGCGCCGGCGGCTCCGCGGCCAGGGCCGAGCGGGCGGTGGAGAGGGTCAGCCGCACCCCCGACCAGTCCTCGCCGGTGGCCTGCCAGACCACCGCGTCCAGCGCGAGCCGCACCGTGGCGCCGGCCAGCACCGCCCGGTAGGCCGGCCGCCAGAGTGCACAGGCCGTCAGGTGGCCGACCGTCAGCTCCGCCGTGCCGGCCCGCTCGGCCGCCACCGCCAGCTCCAGGAAGCAGCGCAGCTGCGGCGGCTGCGGCTCGGCCAGGTCCAGCGCCTCGTCGATCCGGCGCTCCTGCTCCGCCAGCTCGGCCACCCGACCCCGCAGCGCCCGCTCGCGCTCCGCCTGCCGCTCCTGCTCCGCGCCCGCCCGGTCCAGCTCGGCCGCCCAGCGCTCCGGCTCCGCCTCGCCCAGGCCCGCGCCCTCGGCCACCTCGCGCAACAGCTCGCCGGTCAGCTGCTCGGCCAGCGCCAGCCGGGCCGCCGCCCGCTGCCGCTCGGCCTCGGCGGCCCGCCGGGCCGCCCGCAGCTCGTGCAGCCGGGCGCGCAGCGGTGAGTCGTCCTGCTGCGGGCCGGCCGGGCGCGGCTCCCAGGAGCGGACCAGCCGGGCGTCCAGCACCCGGGCGCCCGCCGGGCCGGACAGCTCGGCGCGCAGGGTGTGGTCGACCGCCAGCGGGGTGAGCGGGCCCAGCCGCAGCCGCTGGACGCCCGCGGCCAGCTCCAGGCGGGCGGTGCGCTCCAGCTGGGCCCGGTCCTCCAGGCAGGTGACCGCGGTGACCGGCAGCGGGATGACGGCGGGATCGGTGGGATCGGCGGGGTGGGGCATGGCGGGGCTGCTCCTCGGCGTGCGGCGGGGCGGGACGGCGGGTGGACGGGGTTCAGCTGCGGCGGTTGCCGCCGACCAGGCCCTTGCCGGCCGGGAAGCGGATCTCCCAGCCGCCGCTGAGCGCGGCCGTGGCCCCCGGCGCCAGCTCGACCCGCCAGCAGCGGGTGCCGCGCGCGTGGTACGGCGACTCGGGGGTCTCCCAGGCGGGGGAGGACGGCTGCTCGTCCACCCGGACGTCCCGGTCCTGGGCGACCGGGACGCGCTCCCGGACCTCGACCAGCACCGGCCGCGGCAGGTGGTTCGCCAGCTCCACGTGGATCCGCTCGGCGACCACCGTGGTGCCGCCGCGCAGGCCCGCTGCCGACTCCTGGGTCTCGGTCCGCCGGGTCGCCCGGATGCCCTGGGCCACGCCGAGGCCGACCCGGCGCACCCCGCCGGGGGCCAGCGTCGGCAGTGCCGTGCTCAGCAGGTGGGTGCCGTCCACCGTGACCTCCAGCGGGCCGGCCAGCAGGGCGTGCGGGGTGTCGTTGGTGAGCAGCAGGGTGGCGAAGACCGAGTCGTCCAGCGAGGGCACGCAGAGGTACTCGGGCGCCAGCCGGACCGTCAGCTCGGTCAGCGTGACGGTGTGCCAGGCGCCGTCGGAGGGCAGGTCGACCCGGGCCGCCGCCTCGTAGCGCTGGTCGAAGGAGCCCGCCGACTGCCGCGGCGGCACGGCGTGCCGGGGCAGCGGGGCGGTGGCGGCCGGTGCCGGGACGGCGTCCGGGGCCGGCGGGTGCAGGCGGCCGCGCCGGCTGGGCGGCTCCTCCGGGCCGGCCAGCACCAGCGCGCCGTAGTCCAGCTGGTCGGCGGCCGGGGCGGGCGGCCCGGCCGGCTCCGGGGGCAGCCAGGGCTGGGCGGGCGCCGCGGTCTTGCGGCGCACGTCCGGGGCCGCGCTGTCCAGGGCCGGCCCGCCGGGGCCCGCGGAGCCGAAGGCCGGGCCGCCGGGCGGGACGGGGGCGGCGAGCGGGGCGCTCCGCGGCAGGCCGTAGGCGGCCGGGGCGCTCGGCGCGGGCGGCGGCGGGGAGGGCAGCGGCTCGGCCTGCGGGGCCGACTGGGCGCGGCGGGCCCGCAGCGCCGGGCCGCCGACCGCGAGCGGCTGCCCGTGGAAGGGCCGGGCCGGCGCGCCGTCGTAGTCGGTGAACAGCTCGGGCAGCCCGCCCGGGGGCTCCCGCCAGCCGGACGGCGCCGGGGCGGGCTGGCGGCGCCCGATCCGCAGCGAGCGCAGCCGGGGCAGCTCGGACGGGCGGTGCAGGTCGGCGGTGGAGAGCGCCAGCCGGACGCCCGTCCAGTCCTCGCCGGTGCGCTGGGCGACCGCCGCCCGCAGCGCCAGGGTGCCGCTCGGCGCGCCCTGACGGTGGCTCAGCTGGTAGCTCGGCACCCAGCGGGCGCCCGCCATGCGGTACTCCAGCTCCACCGTCACCGGCTCGGCGGGCCGCTCCAGGCCCGGCTCGTCCGGCGTCAGCACCACCAGCACGGCGAGGTCCGGGGTGACCGGCCCGGCCGGCTCCGCGTCGGAGGCCCGGGCCAGCTCCTCCGCCAGCCGCTCCAGCTCGCGCCGGCCCTCGGCCAGCTCCCCGCGCAGCCGCTCGGCCTCCTGCTCCAGGCCGGCCAGCCGCTCCTCCACGAAGTCCGCCAGCGCCAGCAGCGCCGCGGCCGGGGCCCGGCGCAGCCCGGCGGGTGCGTCGCGCGGCGGCTTGGGCGGCACGGCGCGCAGCCCCGCGATCCGCTCGGCCCGCTCGGCCAGCAGCCGCTCGCGCAGCTCCAGCGCGGCCACCCGCGCGGCGGCGGCCCGGTGGCGGCCGAGCAGGCCGGCGGGGGCCGCGGCGTCCTCCGCCGGGCGCGGCGCGGCCTTCGGGTCCGGCCGGACCGCGGTGATCCGCCAGCCCGCCGGGCCCGCCGCCAGCCGGGCGCGCACGGCGCCCGCGTCCAGGCCCGCCGGCAGGCCGGTCAGCCGCAGCCGCACCGCCCCGGTGGCCGGGTCGGCGGCGGCCGGGAGCACACCGGTGGCCAGCCGGGTGCAGAGCGCCCCGGCGGCGTACACCACCACCGCGTCGAGCACGGTCGGCCAGCCGGCCGCTGACGGGGGGACAGCTGACGGGGCGTCGGCCGGGGTGTCCGGGGTCTCTGGCACGGAGCGGTACTCCTGATCCGGGTGAAGGGAGGGCGGAGGCGATCTGGCTGTGCGGGGCCAGTCTGCCCCGTGGTGCCGACAGCTGTCCCGCGGACCGGGGGCCGGGGGAGCACGGGCACCGGCGGTGCGGGAGGATGAGGGCGCCACCGTCCGTCCGCGAGGTCCGTCAGGGGAGTCCCACCGTGCGCACAGCAGCCGTCATCGGCACCGGCCTGATCGGCACCTCCGCCGCGCTCGCGCTGACCGCCCGGGGCATCACCGTGCACCTGGAGGACGCCGACCCGGACGCCGCCCGCACCGCCGCCTCGCTCGGCGCCGGCACCACCGAGGAGAGCACCGAGCCGGTGGACCTGGCGATCATCGCCGTCCCGCCGGCCCTGGTCGGCCGGGTGCTGGCCGAGGCCCAGCGCCGCTCGCTGGCCCGCTGCTACACCGACGTGGCCAGCGTGAAGGCCGGGCCGCGCGAGGCGATGGCCAAGCTGGGCTGCGACGCCGGCAGCTACATCGGCGGCCACCCGATGGCCGGGCGGGAGACCTCCGGACCGCTGGCCGCCCGGGCCGACCTCTTCGAGGGCCGCCCCTGGGTGCTCACCCCCACCGCCGAGACCGCCACCGAGGTGCTGAACGCCGCGCTGGAGCTGGTCGCGCTCTGCGGCGGCATGCCGGTGGTGATGGACGCCGCCGCGCACGACCGCGCCGTCGCCCTGGTCTCGCACGCCCCGCAGCTGGTCTCCTCCCTGGTCGCCGCCCGGCTGGAGCACGCCGACGAGACCGCGGTGCGGCTGGCCGGCCAGGGCGTGCGCGACGTGACCCGGATCGCCGCCTCCGACCCGCGGATGTGGCTGGACATCCTGTCCGCCAACGCCGCCGTGGTCGCCGACGTGCTGGAGGAGCTGGCCGTCGACCTCAACACCGCCGTCGGCTCGCTGCGGGCGCTGGCCGCCGGCGGCGCCGAGGGCGCGGAGCAGGGCGCGGCCGGGATCGAGGCCGTGATGCGCCGCGGCAACCAGGGCCAGGCCCGGATCCCCGGCAAGCACGGTGCCCCGCCCACCCGCTACGAGACCGTGGTGGTGGCGATCGGCGACCAGCCCGGCGAGCTGGGCCGGCTCTTCCGGGAGGCCGCCCGGGCCGGGGTCAACGTCGAGGACGTCGCCATCGACCACTCCGCGGGCCGCCGGGTCGGCCTGGTGCAGCTCTCGGTGGAGCCCTCGGCGGTGCACCAGCTGGAGGCCGCGCTGGTGGAGCGCGGCTGGGACGTCCGGGACTGAGGCCAGGCCCGGCGGCCGGGGCCGCCCGCCGGCGCGGGCGGGGGAGTGCGCCGGGTCGTCTAACCTTGAGGTATCTCCCCCGGGCAGTCGAGAAGAGAGGTTCCCCTGTGGACACAGCCGACCGAGCGAACGCCCCGGTCGTCGTCGCCATCGACGGACCCTCCGGCTCCGGCAAGTCGACCGTCTCGCGTGCGGTCGCCGCCCGGCTCGGCCTCAGCTTTCTGGACACCGGCGCCATGTACCGGGCGATGACCTGGTGGATGCTGGCCAACGAGATCGACGTGGAGGACGCGGAGGCGGTCGCGATCGCCTGCGCCAAGCCGGTGATCGTCTCCGGCACCGACGCCGACGGCCCGACGATCACGGTGGATGGCGTGGACGTCTCCGGCCCGATCCGCGGCCCGGAGGTGACCGCCAAGGTCAGCGCCGTCTCGGCGGTGCCGGCCGTGCGCGCCCGGCTGGTCGAGCTGCAGCGCGGCTGCGCCGGGGTCGCCCCGCGCGGCATCGTCGCCGAGGGCCGGGACATGGGCACCGTGGTCTTCCCGGCCGCCACCGCCAAGGTCTTCCTCACCGCCTCCGTCGCGGCCCGGGCCGAGCGGCGCGCCGCCGAGCTGCGGGCCAGGGGCGTGGACGAGGCGACCATCGCCGCGATGGCCGCCGACCTGGGCCGGCGCGACGCCGCCGACTCCTCGCGGGCCACCGCCCCGCTCACCCAGGCCGAGGACGCGGTGCTGGTGGACACCAGCGAGCTGACGCTGCCCCAGGTGATCGACACCATCGTGGCGCTGGTCGCCGAACGGGCCGGCCATCTGACGGCCGTTTAGCCTGCCGTACACCTTTTTTCTTCCACACACCCAGCAGTTCCGCGCTGCCCGGCCGCTCCGTCCGGGCAGGTACGCACGGCCCGCGCCCGCTCGGCGGGGCGGTCCGGGAAATGGACACAGAGAACAATGAGCAACGAGCACCTCGCCGGTCACGGCGAGCTGGACGACTCCGAGTACGCCGAGTTGATGGCCCTCGCCGAGGGCGAGGGCTTCGAGGACGGCGACCTCGACCTGGAGGACGGCGCGCACCTGCCGCTACCGGTGCTGGCCGTGGTCGGCCGGCCCAACGTCGGCAAGTCGACCCTGGTCAACCGGATCATCGGTCGCCGCGAGGCCGTGGTCGAGGACCGCCCCGGCGTCACCCGTGACCGGGTGCAGTACGAGGCCACCTGGAACGGCCGCCGCTTCAAGGTGCTGGACACCGGCGGCTGGGAGATCGACGTCCTGGGCATCGACGCGATGGTCGCCGCCCAGGCCGAGCTGGGCATCGAGACCGCCGACGCGGTGCTCTTCGTGGTGGACGCCACCGTCGGCGCCACCGACACCGACGAGGCGCTGGTCAAGCTGATCCGCCGCTCCGGCAAGCCGGTGGTGCTCTGCGCCAACAAGGTGGACGGCCCGTCCACCGAGGCCGAGGCCGCCTACCTCTGGTCGCTCGGCCTCGGCGAGCCCCACCCCGTCTCCGCGCTGCACGGCCGCGGCTCCGGCGACCTGCTGGACGCCGTGCTCGCCGCCCTGCCCGAGGCCCCGCCGCAGACCTTCGGCACCCCCGGCCTCGGCGGCCCGCGCCGGGTCGCGCTGATCGGCCGGCCCAACGTCGGCAAGTCCAGCCTGCTCAACAAGGTGGCCGGCGAGGAGCGGGTGGTGGTCAACGAGCTGGCCGGCACCACCCGCGACCCGGTCGACGAGATGATCGAGCTGGGCGGCAAGACCTGGAAGTTCGTCGACACCGCCGGCATCCGCCGCCGGGTGCACCTGACCGCCGGCGCCGACTTCTACGCCTCGCTGCGCACCTCCGCCGCGCTGGAGAAGGCCGAGGTGGCGGTGGTGCTGATCGACTGCAGCGAGCCGCTGGCCGAGCAGGACACCCGGATCATCTCGATGGCCGTCGACGCCGGCCGCGCCGTGGTGATCGCCTACAACAAGTGGGATCAGCTCGACGAGGAGCGCCGCTACTACCTGGAGCGGGAGATCGAGCAGGACCTGGTCCAGGTCCAGTGGGCCCCCCGGGTCAACGTCTCCGCGAAGACCGGCCGCCACATGGAGAAGCTGGTCCCCGCGATCGAGACCGCGCTGGCCGGCTGGGAGACCCGGGTGCCGACCGCCAAGCTCAACGCCTTCCTCGGCGAGCTGGTGGCAGCCCACCCGCACCCGATCCGCGGCGGCAAGCAGCCCCGCATCCTCTTCGGCACCCAGGCGGGCACCCGGCCGCCGCGGTTCGTGCTCTTCGCCTCCGGGTTCCTGGAGGCCGGCTACCGGCGCTTCGTGGAGCGGCGGCTGCGCGAGGAGTTCGGCTTCGCCGGGACGCCGATCTCGATCTCGGTGCGGGTGCGGGAGAAGCGCAAGCGCAAGTGAGTGCAAGTAATAGTGAGTGCAAGTAATAAGGAGAACGGGCCCGGCGGCTGCCGGGCCCGTTCTGCTGTGCGGGGGCGCTGCCGCGGGATCAGGGACGGCCCGGGGGGAGCGAGAGCAGGGTGCCGCGGTGCCGGCCCGGGGCGGGGACGGTGACCGGGGCGAGGTAGCCGGAGGCGACCCAGCCCTGGCCGGTGGCGGGCTGCTGCGCGGACTGCGGGTGGGTGTGGGCATGGGTGTGTTGCGGGGGTGCGTGGTGGTGCGGGGCCGGGTAGCCCTGGGGGTGCTGGGCGGCCTGCTGGGTGGACTGCTGGGTGGGGACGAACTGCGGGGGGCCGGCGAGCTGGCCCGCGTAGGCGGGGAAGGACTGGTGCTGCGCCGGCGCCGGGTACGGCTCCGCCGGGCCGCCCGTGGGGCCGGTGGCGGGCGGCTGCACGGGGGCGGGATAGGGGGAGTAGGTGTCGTACGGGCGGACCGCGAAGCCCGTGAACCGCAGCTCCTCCTCGCCGGAGCGGTCGCCGGGCAGGGCGCGGAAGAGCCGGCGGTACTCCGAGTACAGCTCGTCGTAGATCGGGGTCGGGTCGGGCGCGACTTGATGCTCCCCGTCGTACGACGGCCTCATCGCCGGGATGCTCCGGGTGGCGCTGGTCTGGCGGAAGGCTGAGGTCACGTCGTAGCTGTACACGTAGGGCCCAACGAGCCAACGGGGGGTGGGATGCGGGTGGCGGGTCGGGCGTCGGCGGGTGGCGGCGCCAGTGCCCCGCCGCGCGCCGGTGCGGAACCGGCGCGCGGCGGGGCTTGACGCTTCGTCGGCCGACGGCCCGGGGCGGGCCGGGTCGGCGACCCGGGGTGGTGACGCGGGTTGGTCAGCCGGGGTGGTGAGGCGGGATCAGGTGCCGGCCAGCGGGAGGGTGGCGGCGACCAGCAGGCCCCGGGCGGCGGCCCGGTCCAGCGCGGTGCGGAGCATGTCCTCGCGGGGCTGGCGGCCGATGGTGCCGGCCGGCGCGGCGTACATGATCACGGTGGACTGGCTGTTCGCCGCGTTCCGCCACGCCTCGGTGACCACCAGCGGGGAGTGCGCCTGCCACCAGGCGCTGGTGCCGGCCGAGGAGGGCTGCAGGATCGAGTGCAGCAGGCCCATCGCGAAGAGCACCGACCACCCCGGCAGCCGGCCGGGCACCTGGTTGACGTCGCTCACCGGCAGGAAGCCGTGGTCGGCGAGCAGCGGCAGGAACTCGTCCGTGCCGCTGGTGCTGCCCGGCCGCCCGACCGGGCCGGTCGGCTCCACCACCACGGCCGCGTGCCCCGTGTCGCCGCAGAGCACCAGCCCGCAGGTGACGCCGAGCACGGCGGGCTCGCCCGGCGCCGGGACCCGGGCCGGCGGGGTGGGCAGGGCCGGCGCGGGAGCCGGGGCCTGCGGCGCCGGGTAGCCGGCCGGGAGGCCGCCGGTGAGGCCGGGGGCGCTGAGCGGGGCGGTCAGGGGGTCGGCGAGGGGGCTCCCGAGGGGGCTGCCTAGGGGGGCGGTGTGGGGGGCCGTGTGGGCCGCGGCGAGGTGCGGCGCGTACGGGTCGGTGCGCAGCGGGTCGCGCAGCGGGTCGTGCGCGGGCGCGGCGGCGTGCGGGTGCGGCGCCGGCGCGCTGCCGTACGGACCGGCGAGCGGGTTGCCGTACGGATCGGCCGCCGGGAGCGCGGAGGCGGCCGGCGCCGCGCTTGTGCCCTGGGTCTGGCTGATGCTGCGGACCGCGCCGATCAGCTGTTCCTCGGAGACCGGGACCACCTGGGACGGGATGCACCGGGCGTGGGCGAAGGCCAGTACGGCCGTCTCCTCGCCCACGAACAGCACCGTGCTGGTGGGCTCGGCGAGGCTGTCGCCGGGTGTGCGGCAAGAGGTGCAGTCATAGGTATCGGGGGTGTGGACCCCGCCCAGCAGACGGTCGGCCTCGTCGTCGCCGATCTCGGCGCGGACCTCGTCGCTGACATCGAGCAAGCGCGGCAACAGGACTCCTTGGTGTGTTGGCTGGGCGGCACGGACGCCCGGGGCGGCGCGGGCGGGCCCGGCCAACCATTACCAACGGCGGGGTGTGGCCGGGGTCACGGGTTGGGTCGGGCGGTGTCGGATTTTGCCGCCGGTCCGACTGCGGATGGTGAAGGCCTGATCGCTGAATGTGGACGATGTGCTCGGGCTCACAGCTTTTCGGCCGTGACCGATGCCACGCCGGAAAGAGGTTTGACTGGAGCAAATGACATCAAAACGGACATTGGACCTTGGAAAGGCGTGATCGTTACCTTGGGTAACAATGGGCTGACCTGGACAGATCCTTAACGGATCATGAATTTGTTGATTCTGCACCGGACCGCCACCTACCTTCATCCCCGGTGCAACGAGCACCACCCGGGTTCACCCCCAGAGCGCCCTCACCGGGGCGCCCGCCGCACGGCCGCTCGAACAGGCCGTCCGGTGCGTGGCGGAGTGGCCGGGGCGGCACGGTACGTCGGACACGTACTCGGCCGTCCACAGGACGCGGCAGCGTGACGGGGCCCATCAGGGCCTGGTTCCGCACGCCCGCCCGGGGCTGTCGAGAGGGAATCCATGTCTTTCCGTAACGAGAACGCCGCTGCCACCACCGCCGACGCCCCGAAGAAGCGCAACTGGGCGCGCCTGGCTGTCCTGGGTGGCGCTGTCGCCGCCCTCCCGGTGGCGGGCCTCGTCACGGCCACCACGGCCTCCGCCGCGTCCGTCTCCACCTGGAACGCCGTCGCCCAGTGCGAGAGCACCGGCAACTGGTCGATCAACACCGGCAACGGCTTCTACGGCGGCCTGCAGTTCACCCCGTCCACCTGGGCGGCCTACGGCGGCACCCAGTACGCCGCGCAGGCCAACCAGGCCACCCAGGCGCAGCAGATCGCCGTCGCCGAGAAGGTGCTCGCCGACCAGGGCCCCGGCGCCTGGCCGGTCTGCTCCGTCAAGGCGGGCCTGAGCGCCGGCGGTGCCGTGGCCCAGGTCGACACCACCTCCAGCTCGAACAACAGCGCCCCGGCGCCGGCCGCCCCGGTCCAGAAGCCGGCCGCCCCCGTGCAGCAGCAGGCCCCGGCCCAGCCGGCCGCCCCGGTGCAGAAGCCGGCCGCCCCGGCCGCGCCGAAGTCCGACAACGGCCACCACAACGGCGGCCACAAGGGCAAGAGCAACACCAACGGTGGCAGCTACACCGTCAAGGGCGGTGACACCCTGAGCGCCATCGCCGCCGCTCACGGCACCAACTGGCAGGACCTGTACCAGAAGAACGCCTCCGTCATCGGCGGCAACCCGAACCTGATCATGCCGGGCCAGGTGCTCTCCTTCTGAGCCCGCTGAGGCCTGCGGTCCGGTCGGTGCTGTCCGGTCGGACCTGACGAACCGCCGCTCCCCTTGCCGGGGGCGGCGGTTCGTCGCGTTGGGCGGCAGTTCGTCGCGTTGGGGGGTGGGGCGGCGGTTCGTGGCGTTCGGGGTCGGCGGTCTGCGTCCGCGCGCCCCGGTGCGTGCGCCGTCGGCGCTGACCCTGATGGCGCAGGAGCGGCCGTCCCGGCTCGCCGGGCGGTGCGGGCGCCGCCACAGTCGGAGGATGCGATCTCGAATAGGTGCGGTGCTCTGCCTCTGCGGCTTCTGCCTGGGCGGTGCGGGGGTGGCGTTCGCGGCCTCGTCGCCCTCTCCTTCTCCCTCCGCCGCCCCTTCTCCCCGCCCCACCGCTTCCCCCTCGCCGGTGCCGGACAGCGTCTGGGACCAGGTCGCCGACTGCGAGAGCGACGGCGACTGGACCGCCAACACCGGCAACGGCTACTACGGCGGGCTGCAGATCTGGCCGCCGACCTGGCGTGAGGCGGGCGGACTCGGCTACGCCACCCGTCCCGACAAGGCGACGCGCCGGCAGCAGATCACCGTCGCCCGGGAGATCCTGCGGCAGCAGGGCTGGGAGGCCTGGGGCGGCTGCGCCCGTGACCTCGGGCTGCTGGACTGACGGGCGGGGGAGCGGGGCGGGGAGCCGCCGGGGTGAGAATGGGCGCGTGGCGGATGCATCGGAGTGCGGGACCCGGCGCGCGGGTGAGGGGAGCGCTGGCGGATGACCGGTGAGCTGTTCCCCGAGCTCTTCGCGCGCGAGCGCCGCGAGGTGGCGCCCGGCGCCGTGCTGGTCCCCGACTGGCTCTCCCCCGCGCAGCAGCGGGAGCTGGTCGAGGCCTGCCGCGCCTGGGCCCGGCCGCCCGCCGGACTGCGCCGGGTGCGACTGCCGGGCGGCGCCGAGATGTCGGTCCGCACGGTCTGCCTCGGCTGGCACTGGGCCGTCGTCCCCCGCTGCCCCACCTGCGGCGCCGCGCGCAAGGCGGCCGCCGACTGTCCCCGCCACTCCTTCCCCTACGCCTACCTGCGCACCGTCGCGGACGGCGACGGCGCACCGGTGAAGCCGTTCCCCGCCCTGCTCGGCACTCTCGCCCGGCGCGCCGTGGCCGAGGCCTACGGCGCCCGGGCCCCCGGGATCCCCGGCGCGGCCGACTACGCACCGGACGTCGCCTTGGTCAACCACTACGGCGAAGGCTCCCGGATGGGCATGCACCAGGACATCGACGAGGTGGCCGACGCCCCCGTCGTCTCGCTCTCGCTCGGCGACTCCTGCCTCTTCCGCCTCGGCAACCCGCAGACCCGCAACCGTCCCTACACCGACCTCGAACTGCGCAGCGGCGATCTGCTGGTCTTCGGCGGCCCCGCCCGCCGCGCCTTCCACGGCGTGCCGCGCACCCACCCCGGCACCGCCGACCCCGCCCTCGGCCTGACCGGCCGGCTCAACATCACGGTCCGCCGCACCGGCCTGCCGGGCTGACTGCCCGGGGTTGACTGCCCGGGGTGACTGCCCGGCCGACTCGTCGGCGTCCGCAGTGACGCGAGCGCCGGGTGGTACGGATGTCCATGGACGTCCGTGTAGGGGAGGCCGGGAATTCCCCGGCCGTCGCCGGACTTCTGGACTGACAGCAGCGGTGTCCGCGTCGGTGCGCCGGCCGGGCCTGCCGATGTGCACGCGCGGAGAGGGAGAGGCCATGGGAACGCCCGTCGACCAGTTGGTTGACCTGCTGGATCTGGAGCAGATCGAGCTGAACATCTTCCGCGGGCGCAGTCCCGAGGAGTCGCTGCAGCGGACCTTCGGCGGCCAGGTCGCCGGCCAGGCCCTGGTGGCCGCCGGCCGCACCGTCGCCGACCAGCGCCCGGTGCACTCGCTGCACGCCTACTTCCTGCGCCCGGGCGTCCCCGGCGTGCCGATCGTCTATCAGGTCGACCGGATCCGGGACGGCCGCTCCTTCACCACCCGCCGGGTGCTCGCCATCCAGCAGGGCCGCAGCATCTTCTCCCTGACGGCCGACTTCCACCGCCCCGAGCCCGGCGGGATCGAGCACCAGGACCCGATGCCCCAGGTCGCCCCGCCCGAGGACCTGCCCAGCGCGCTGGACGAGGTGGGCAACCGCCTCGGCGAGCTGCCGCCGTTCATCAGCCGCCGCCAGCCGTTCGACATCCGCTACGTCGAGCGGCTGCGCTGGACCAAGGAGGAGCTGGCCGGCGTCCAGGCCCGCAGCGGCGTCTGGCTGCGCACCAACGGCCCGCTGCCGGACGACCCGCTGATCCACGTCTGCGCCCTCACCTACGCCAGCGACATGACCCTGCTGGACTCGGTCCGCGCCCCCGTGGAGCCGCTCTGGGGCCAGCGCAACTTCGACATGGCCTCACTGGACCACGCGATGTGGTTCCACCGCCCGTTCCGCGCCGACGACTGGCTGCTCTACCAGCAGGAGTCGCCGATCGCGCACGGCGCCCGCGGCCTGGCCCGCGGCGAGATCTTCGACCGCAGCGGGCAGTTGGTGGTCTCGGTGGTGCAGGAGGGCCTGTTCCGCCCGCTCGCCGACCTCTGAGCCCGGTCCCGCCCTATCCCGCCCTGTCCCGTTCCCTCCCTGCTCCTTCCCGTCCCCTCCCGTCCCGTCCCGTCTCGTCCAAGGAGTCGATCGATGACCACCGACGCCGATGAATGGCAGCGTTGGACCGAAGGCCGCACCGCTGCGGCGAGCGCCCCGCACGGGGTGCTCGCGCTGATCGGGACCCACTGGCTGGGCTCCGAGCCGGTCGCGCTCCCGGGCGTGCCGGGCGTCTGGTCGGCGGTGGCCGACCGGGTGCGAGTGGCGGCGGCCGCCGCGGACGGCCTGCGGGTGGACGGGAGCGGGGGCGGCGGGGACGGGAGTGGTGGGGTGGTGGACGGCGAGGCGCTGGTCCACCCCGACACCCACCCCGAGGCGGACACGCTGCGCCACGGCGACCTGCTGCTGGTCCCGATCGAGCGGGAGGGCGAACTGGCGCTGCGGGTCTTCGACCCGGCGGCCGAGGCCCGCACCCGGTTCTCCGGCATCGCGGCCTACCCGTACGCGCCGGAGTGGTCCGTCCCCGCCGTCTACACCCCGTACGAGGACGGGGACACCGCCGTGGAGGTCCCCAACGCCGACGGCCGCGACCGCCCGCTCACCCTCTCCGGCCGGATCGCCTTCGAACTGGCCGGCGAGCCCTACACCCTCACCGTCGGCCGGTCCGGCGACCGGCTGAGCGGCGTCTTCGCCGACGCGAGCAGTGGGACGGACACCTACCGGTTCCGCTTCATCACGCTGCCCGCGCCGGACGAGCAGGGCCGCACCGTGCTCGACCTCAACCGCGCCTACCTGCCGCCCTGCGCCTTCGCCGACCACTTCATCTGCCCGTTCCCGCCGCCCGGCAACCGGCTGCCGATC
Source organism: Kitasatospora sp. NPDC006697 (assembly GCF_042869935.1). Taxonomy (NCBI): domain Bacteria; kingdom Bacillati; phylum Actinomycetota; class Actinomycetes; order Kitasatosporales; family Streptomycetaceae; genus Kitasatospora; species Kitasatospora sp. NPDC006697. Next base: position 170,417 of record NZ_JBIAGU010000016.1, on the reverse strand, counting down.
CCGGTCCGGGCCGGCGAGAAGTCGGTGCTCTGAGGCCGCCGGGTGACCGGAACCGGCTGCAAGCGGCTGCAACCGGCTGCAGCCGGCACCCCGGGGGAGCGCTGTTAACCCATCCGGGTGACGATAGGTCGCTGTGTCGACCAATCACCCAACGAATACCGCCGCCCCCGCACCTCCGCCCCCCGTTGATCCGCCGCGGCGCCGGGTCCTCGCCGACCTGACCCCGCTGCGGAGCAGCGCCGACTACCGGCGGATCTGGTTCGGCCAGTCCGTCTCCTCGATCGGCCAGCAGATGACGGCCGTCGCGGTGGCCGTCCAGGTCTACGCCCTGACGAAGTCCGCCTTCGCCACCGGCCTGGTCGGCCTCTTCTCGCTCTTCCCGCTGGTCGGCTTCGGCCTCTACGGCGGAGCCGTCGCCGACCGGGTCGACCGGCGCCGGCTGGGCCTGATCGGCTCGGCCGGCCTGGCCGCCGCCTCCGCGCTGCTGGCCCTCCAGGCCCTGCTCGGCCTGCACCAGGTCGGCATCCTCTACGCCGCGGTGGCGCTGCAGGGCGGCTTCTTCGCCCTCTCCAGCCCCGCCCGGTCCTCGATGATCCCGCGCCTGCTCCCGCCCGATCAGCTGCCCGCCGCCAACGCGCTCAACACCATGAGCCTCAACCTCGGCATGACCGTCGGCCCGATGCTCGGCGGCCTGCTGATCGGCGCCTACGGCGCGCAGTCCGCCTACCTGATCGACACCGCCGCCTTCGCCGCCGTGCTCTACGCGATGTGGCGCCTGCCCTCGATGCGCCCGCTGGGCACCCCCGGCACCCGGGCCACGGTGCTCGACGGGCTCCGCTTCCTGCGCGAGCAACCCAACCTGCGCACCAGCTTCCTGGCCGACCTGGCCGCGATGATCTTCGGCCTGCCCCGCTCGCTCTTCCCCGCCCTGGCGGCTACCAAGTACGGCGGCCACGCCGGCACCGTCGGCCTGCTGGTCGCCGCCCCCGCCATCGGCGCGCTGGCCGGCGCCCTCTTCTCCGGCTGGGCCGGCCGGATCCACCGCCACGGCCTGGCGATCCTCGCCTCCGTCGCCTCCTGGGGCCTCTCCATCGCCGCCTTCGGCCTCACCCTCGGCCACCTCTGGCTCGGCCTGCTCCTGCTCGCCGTGGCCGGCTGCTCGGACACCGTCAGCATGGTCTTCCGCAACACCATGCTCCAGGTCGCCGCCCCGGACGAGATGCGCGGCCGCCTCCAGGGCATCTTCATCGTGGTGGTCGCGGGCGGCCCCCGCCTCGGCGACTTCGAGTCCGGCACCGTGGCCGCCCTCACCAACCCCACCCTCTCGGTGATCACCGGCGGCCTCGCCTGCGTCGCCTGCATCCTCCTCCTCGCCGCCCGCCGCCCCGCCTTCCTCCGCTACGACTCCCGCCACCCCACCCCCTGACCAGCCCGCATACCTTGCAGCGAGCACCCCCCGGCGTGCTGTATTGTTTTCCACGTCGCCGAGAGATCGGCAACAGGTCGCAGGGCCGGTCCGACAGGGCGGGCAGTGAGACCACGGGACGTGGCGCAGCTTGGTAGCGCACTTGACTGGGGGTCAAGGGGTCGCAGGTTCAAATCCTGTCGTCCCGACTGTAAAGTCGCAGGTCAGAGGCGGTTTGCTCGCATAGGAGCAGGCCGCCTCTGGCAGTTTTCGGACATCGCATAACGGGACATTCGCCCCACGCTTGATGAAGTGCAACCCCCGATTCGGGCAGTTATCTCGCCGCTATCCTTCGATTTAAAGGCAGGCGGCGGGGGTATCGATGGAATCGCAGACTTGGGGGGCCCGTAGCGCACTTGACCAGGTTTCACCGGGGTCAAGTGCGCAACTTGCCCTAGAAAGCTAAGGGCTGGCGGATCGTCAGATGGTTTCTGGTCCCAGAAGGCAACGGTGGTCCGGTTTTCCCATCGCAATCTGGTTGCTCTCTGCTGCCAGCGCCTAGGGATCTGGCCCGTGCCGCGGAGCTGTTCGAGGAGGTAGCGGGTGAGGGTCTCGCCCGCTCCGATGATGGCGCGCAGGTCCGGGTGGAGGTAACGCTGAGTGGTGGCGAATTCTTTGTGGCCGGCGATCTCCTGGAGGACGTGCGGGGCGAAGCCTGCGTCCGCCATCCAGGTCAAGCCCGTGTGGCGCAGGTCGTGCCGCCGCAGGTGCTCGTAGCCGAGGGTGCGGGTGACGTCGTTCCAGTGGGTGGCGTCGCGCAGGACGGCGGTGCTGATGCGGCCGCCGCGGGGGCCGGTGTAGAGGCGGGCATCGGGGTCGCCGCGGGCGGCCTGGAGCCGACGGGTGATCAGCGGGCGTAGCGGTTCGATGATGGGGATGAATCGTGCCGTGCCGCCTTTGGTGTGCTTGTCGACGAGGCCGCCCGGGGCTGGGGTGGTCTGCCGGCGGCAGGTCAGGATCCAGTTGGCAGCGTTGACGTCGCGGGCCCGCACTCCGGAGACTTCGCCGATGCGGGTGGCAGTGCAGGCGCAGTGGATGACGACGTCGCCCCAGCCTCGGTAGTGGTTGTAGGAGGCTTCGACGAGGGCATCGGCGAGTTCGACGAGTGCGTCCCAGTCGCGCAGGGCCAGGGCACGGGGGTCCAGCAGTTCGTCTTCGGCTTGCTGGAATTCGTGCTGCCAGCCGGTGATGCGGGCCGGGGGGGCGGTCTATGAGGCCGTCGGCGACGGCCTGTTGGAGGATGCGGGTGAGCATCGCGAGGGTGTTCTTGATGGTGGATCGGCTGCAGCCCTCGGCGATCCAGCCGAAGACGGCGTCGAGGATAACGCCTGCGGTGATCAGGGTGATGGGCAAGTGGCCGAGGCCCGGTTCCAGGCGCAGTCGCCAGCCGGCCAGGTACGGGGCGTACGTGGTGCTCTCAAGCCCGGTCAGGATGGCGGGCAGGCGCCGCTCGACGTACTCGGTCAGCGGCATCGATCCCAGGGATGGAAGCACGGGGCTGCCGGTCGCATCGGCCACGATGGTCAGCCACTGGGTTACGAGTGTCGGGTCTAGCCCGTTGCGGACGGCGTCGGCGAGGAACGCGGCCCAGGCCTGTGTCTGGGCAGTTGCGACTCCTGCGGCCGACGGTTGGGAGTGCGTGGCCGCGGCGGGGCGCGATCCACTCAGGCTGTGGACGGTCGGCGCTGCCGCCGACCCAGCAGCTGTGTTCTGCTCCACGAGGAATTCCAGCGAGGCGGACCGCCGTAGAGGTGAATGAGTAGCCATATCCCAGGATTACGCCGCCCAGCTTGACTGAATGACACCGTCATGGTGTCATCGCATCATGCTTTACGATGTGCCGACGCTGCACGACATCGACCAGGCCGTTCTCGCCGAGATCGAGGGGATGCGGGAGCGGCTGCGACTGCACCTGCGTACTCCTCGGCGGTGGGAGGGACAGCTGCGCCGGAATCTGACGGCGCGGGCTATCGCCGGGTCGAACACGATCGAGGGCTATGCGGCGAGCGTGTCGGACGTCGAGGACATCATGGTCGGCGAGGCGCCGATCGAAGCGTCCGAGACCGTCACGTCCGAGATCGAGGGCTACCGGCAGGCGATGACGTACATCCAGCGCCTCGCCGAGGCCGGCGACGACTTCGCCTACAGCAAGGGCCTGCTCAACTCATTGCACTTCATGATGCAGGGGCACCACCTGCTCAAGCGGCCCGGCTGGTGGCGCTCGGGGCCGGTGTACGTGACCTCCGCCGAGGATCCGACGATCGCCGCCTACACAGCGCCGGACGTGGAGCAGGTTCCGGGGCTGACCGGTGAGCTGGTGGAGTGGCTGAACGCGGGCGACCTGGAGGCGCCCGGCCTGGTGCGGGCCTCGATGGCGCACCTGAACCTGGTGGCGATCCACCCATGGTCGGACGGGAACGGCCGGATGTCCCGTGCTCTGCACACCTTGGTGCTGGCCCGTGAAGGCATCGTGGCGCCGGAGTTCTCCAGCATCGAGGAGTGGCTGGGCCGGGCCCGCAACACCTACCGCTACTACGACGTCCTGGCCGAGGTCGGCGGCCCGGTCTGGACTCCGGAACGTGACACGCTGCCGTGGGTGCGGTTCTGCCTGCGCGCGCACCACCAGCAGGCCCAGACCGTCGAGCGTCAGGTGAACACCACCCGCGAGGTCTGGAGCGCCCTCGACGAAGCCGTCGAGCAGCGCAGCTGGCCCGATCGCATGCTCTACGCCCTCTATCCGGCCGCCATGGGCAACCGGGTCCGCCGCGCCACCTACCAGGCCGACGCCGAGTTGAGCGAGCAGCAGGCCCAGCGCGACATCCGCGAACTCGTCCGCGCCGGCTGGCTCACAGCCAAGGGCGAGGCTCAGGGCCGCTACTACACCGCCGGCCCCGACCTGCCCGAGGGGATCACCCGCGGAGTCCGCGAACCGCGACCGCTGCGCGACCCGTACGCGTCAAGCTGACGCGATCTGTAGGGGTGGCTCCGACTGGGATGAAGTGTCACTGACAGCGCGTCACGCCGGTGGGCGACTCCGAAGAGGCCGCACCGGTTGCGGGGGCGACCAACTCCGGGACAGGCAGCGCCGGCTACTGGAAGAATCTCGCCAATGGCGACAGCACCGGGCGAGGCCGAAAGCAACTGGGACGGCCTGCTCCAGCAGGGAACCGGCCCCGTACAGCAGTCCTTCCTGGACCTTGTCAGAGCGACCCGGCACTACGCGGGCTACTCGCCGGACATCGTCTGGGGCAATCTCCAGACACCCCAGTACGCCGAAGCCATGCTGCGCCTGGTCGTCGACTTCCACGACATCCCTGACGACGTCCAGGCCGGCGTTGCGGCCCGGACCGCCCGCGCTCAGTTCATCGGGCAGGAGGGCCGCACCTACCACGTCCTGCTCGGGCACCAGGCCCTGCTGACGAACATCGGCGGCCCCGAGGTGATGCGCGCTCAGCTGCGCAGGCTGGCCGAGGCGCTCTCCCTGCCCGGTCTCCGACTCGGGATCATTCCGGCCAGGGCCCGGCTGCAGGTCTACCCGGGTGACGGGTTCGCCATCTTCGACGACCGCAGGGTGGAGGTGGAGGGCTTCCGGGGCGGCGAGACCATCACCGATCCCGACCGCCTCGCGCTCTTCCGCAAGGCCTTCGACCGGCTCCAGTTGTCCGCGGTCTACGACGAGGCCGCGCGCGACCTCATCGAGGCCGCGCTCAGAGGGACCTGAGGGCCGCAGCACAGGGGAGTGCCGAGGAAGACGACGCCCCCTGCGACGCGAGCGAGAGCAACACGACTGCGGAGCCGCGTTCAGGACGCAGCCCTCAGGAACCGGAGAGCACAATGCCGCCACCGGGCGACGGCACCACGGATGCGGACAGCGACCGGATCGGAGTCGCACTGCCCGTCGCCGTACTCGCCGCGGCCGCAGCCGTGTGGCAGGGGGGCGGTCTGGGCCTGGGCGAACCCGCTTGCTGCCGCAGTCGTCTTGGCCAGCGCCGCTGTGCTGATCGTCGCCGTGCGCTGGGTCCTCGTCCGCACGGGCCTCGACCGACCGCTGCGCCGCTTCCTCTCCCCGCTGTGGGCCCTGGTTCGCACCGGCATCACTGGTCGTGTCGCGCTCGCCAGTACCTCCGCCACCGACGCGGCCACCGAACGGCTCTCCCAGTGGGCGAACCGACCGCTGCATCCTGCGCCGCAGCGCGAGCCGGCCGCGTCGTACGCGTTTCGGCCCGCCGGTCACACCCTCGAGGCGTTCGACGGATCGTCACCTGAGCGGTTCGAGGACATGTGCCGCGAGCTTCTCGAGCGGGACGGGTTCACCGACGCGGTGCGCGTAGGCGGTGCCGGCGACCTCGGGGCGGATGTGCTGGCCCGCGACACGCTCGGGCGACGGGTCGTGGTGCAGTGCAAGAGGTACGCGAAGCCGATCGGCTCCCGCGAGATGCAGACCTTCAACGGCACTGCCCGGCCGGAGCACAGGGCCGCCGTCCCGGTCATGGTCCGACTGAACGGCTTCACCGCACCGGCCATCGACTTCGCGCAGAAGCACCGGCTCCACCTGGTCGACCGCGAACGCCTTGCCCGTTGGAGCGCCGGCCACCACCTGTACGACGTCCTGGGTATCGACTGCACCGGGAGCTGACCGCGTCGGCATCCTAGGCTCACGGTTCCGTCCCAGGCCGCATGTGAACCGAGCTGTGCAGCGGACGCGTGCCGCCACGCTGGATGTGGCCACTTTCAAGGGCGTTGCCGCCGCGGCCGCCCGCGAGTCGCGGGAAGGCGACGGCAGCCGCAAGCCGCCCCCGGCGAGCTGCTGCAACGATGTTGCTAGGTGCGACGCTTGGGGGGAACCGGGCCGGGGATGACGTCGAGGTTCAGGTGCTCCTTGAAGAGGTGGACCAGGTTGGCGCCGTCGAGGAGTTCGAGTCGGCCGTGGTCATTGGCGAACGCTTGGCTGGCCCGGCCGAACCAGGAGGTGGTGACCAGGATGCCCTTCGCCGCCCGCTTGTGTTCGACAACGCCGGCTAGGGCCGAGACGGTCTCGAAGGGCACCACGTTGCGGCTGCGCTTGGCCTGGATGACGCACAGGCCCTTCATGGCCGGGTCGGTGTTCATCACGATGGCGTCCACCCCCTCGTCCTTGGACGGCTGGGTGTTCCACCCTTCCATGCCGATGGCCTCGAAGAGCTGGCGGACCAGGTGCTCGAACTCCAGGGGCGAGAGGTCGATGAGAACCGGGCGGCTGTCGAGGCCGGCGACCACGTCCATGCTGTCCATCAGCTTGAATTTCGACAGGTCGAACGTCACCAGCGGACCCAAGCCGAGACCTCAAGGTCTCGGCTGCCGACAATAGTTGAACCCCTTGACTGGGGGTCAAGGGGTCGCAGGTTCAAATCCTGTCGTCCCGACTGGAGTTCGCTCCATTGTCGCAGGTCAGAGGCCGTTTTCTCGTTCGCGAGGAAGCGGCCTTCGGCGTGCTCCGGGGCCTGCCTCTCACATTTGTCTCACGGTCTCCATGGTTCGGCTGCGGGCTGGGGACTGCTTGGCACCGTGATTCGGTGATTATCTGCGCACTATCTCCTGTATGTCAGATTTGCCGATCACTGCAACGGGTTGGATGGTTGCTTGCCGTGATCGGCGATTCTGGCAAGAGGGTTCGCACTTGACGCATCTGCCATCGATCAAGTGCGCGCCCGCAGGTTCCAGTAGCCCCAAGGGGCAGGCTGGGCAACGATGAGGCAGTCGTGCTGCCTTCGTTGAGGGGCAGTGCTCCTGGCGTGGCGTCAGGTGCCTGTGGTGGCACGATCAAGAGTGCACGATCAACTATGCCGAACGGGTACTCGACCGGGAGATGTTCGGGCCGTAGCAGTGCGCCACGAGACATTCCACGCCCACCGTCGGCCCCAGCTCCGCATGCTGGGCTGGGAGCCGACGGTGGCGGGAGGTTGGGTTCACTCGGGTCCGGGTGGCCAGGTGAAGCCGAGAGCCTCTGCGGCCTCGCGGCTGCCGCCGGCGAGGCACGCGTAGGTGGTGGGGCGTGCCGCAGCGAGCTGTCTGAGGACCGCGTTCGCTTGTTCCTCCGGTGGGGTCCCGTTGTCCGGGATGCTCCAGATGAACTGCACCCAGGGGCTGCTGCCGGAGCCGAAGCTTGGTCGCTCCGGATAGATGAAGCCCAGTTCGACCTGGTTGCGTTGCGCGTAGTGCGTGCCGATCCAGCCCTGTTGGCAGCTCCACTGGGCCAACAGGTCCAGGTTGCTCGCGCAGTTGTTCGCTGATCAGTCGGGCGAGCGTGCGGGCCGGCCATTCCCAGCTGTGGTCGTTCTCGGCGCGGGTGATCTCCGCCTCGTAGTGGGCGGCGTTGAAGCGGAGGTCGAGCAGTTCAGGCAGCGGTGGTTCGGACTTCGGGGCCGGTGGTCGGCGCCAGTTGTGCCACAGCACGGTGTCATGGTCGCGGACGATGGTGACGTAGAGCGCGCCGCAGCAGCCCTCGGTGCACCAGGCTTCCGCGAGCTGCACCTCCCTCGCTCCTCAGTCGCCCGAAGCTGCCCGCTGCCGAGCAGCTGTTCCGGGCTGTGTGCCACGCCGCGGTCGAAGGCTTGTCGTCGGCCGGGTCGGGCAGCCGAAGCGGGGCCAGCGCCGGGACATGACCACGACTGAGCGGGTGCTGTCCGCCCTGGTCGCAAATCGCGCGCCGGCCCCGTGATGGCGGCGGCTGCGATGATCACCTTCCCGGTGGAGCCAGGCCTTTCGGGAAGCGTGGAAGGGTTCCTTGGTGCGTCTCCAGTCCTCGTGGACGTGGGGGACGGCGGCTTTTCGGGTATCGCTGCGGTCATGCCGGGCGTCCTCGCGGTCGGGCCCGCCCGGGTCGGGAAAGACGAAGGCCCCGGACGAGTGGTCTCGTCCGGGGCCGAGGGGCAGCGTGTTGTGGCGTTGTGCGTCTGGGCCTGTGGGAGCTGCCTAGAAGGTGGTGGCGGAGTCCACGGCGATATTGACCTTGGAGCTCGCGCCGTTCTTGGTGCCGGTGGCGGTGATGGTGATGGTGTGTGTTCCCAGGGTCAGGCCGGAGATTGTGAACAGGCTGGCTATCGGCACACGAGTGGCGCTGTAATCATCGACGTTGTGGGCGGTGCCGCCGTCGACGGAGTAGGTGGCGATGCCCTGGTCGACGTCCTTGACGCCGTAGATGACGGCTCCGGTGCCGGTGAAGTTCAGCGTCGCGGTGGCTCCGGCGGTGGCGGTCCAGTGGGTGGTTTTCTCGTAGAGGTCGCCGGCGCCGCCGGGGCTCCAGTTGCTGCCGTAGGCGAACGCGTTGGTGCCGGAGGTCGTCGCGTCGTCGATGGTGGTGATGTTCGGTGTGACGGTGGCGTAGTCGATGGCGACGGTGTCGTTGGCGCTGGAGGAGTTCTTCGTTCCGGTGTTGGCGATCGTGATGGTGTGCGTTCCCGACGTCAGGCCTGTGGTGGAGAACAGGGGTGCTTGGGCGGTGCGGGTGGTGGCGTAGTCGTCGGCGTAGGTGACCGGGCCTCCGTCGAGGGAAAAGGCGGCGATGCCCTGGTCGTGGTCCTTGACACCCCAGATGGTCGCGCCGCTGCCGGTGAAGGTGTAGGTGGCGGTGCCGCCGGTGGTGTTGCTCCAGTGTGCGGTGCCCTGATGCAGGTCCGAGACGCCGGTGGCGGTGCCCCAGTTCGCGCTGTAGCCGAAGTGGTCGGTGCCGGAGGTGGCGGTGTCATCGGTGGTGGTGTCGGTGGTGACGTTGTCGGGCGGCGTCAGGAACATGACGTAGGCGCCGTGGCTGTCGCCCAACGCGACCGGCACGGTGACGGCGTTGTTGGAGACGGTGACATTGCCGCTGTAGACGGTTTGTGGGCTGTTCAACGAGGCGACGTCGGAAATGCGGTCGACCTCGACGTGGGTGGTGCCGCCGGAGGTCAGCCACGGGTAGGCGCTGAATCCGCTGATGGACACGTTCGCCTGTCCGACGAAGCCGCTGGAGTCGCCGATGAGCGCGGCGACCTGCTTCTTCGTGCCGTCGACAGCGGCGGTGATGGCGGTCGTGCCGTTGCCGGTGGTGGCCACCCTGGTCCCGGTCAGGTCGGCGTAGGCCCGGAAGGTCCAGTACTGGCCCGACGGAACGAGGTTCCCGCCGGTGCGGGTGAGGATGCCCCCGAAGTCGCCCGACATACAGCAGTTCACCCACTCTGTCCGCGCGGCACTGGCCATCCCCGACTGCGCAAGCCGGTCCAACGACCACGCCGTGAAAGCGGAGTTCTGCTCTGGGTAGCCGATGAATTCGTTGGTGGACTGTGGTATCGCGCTGATCCCGTCGGCGGCCAGCCAGCCGTTCACCTCGCTGACAATGGCGACCGGGTCCTGGGAGGCGTTACCAATGTGGTAACTGAGGACATTGGGCAGGGTACCGGCCACCTGCGCGGTCTTGATCCACGTCTGGAAGTCGGGCCCCGGGGCGCCGGCGTAGGCCGGGCCGTCGATGTTCGCGCCGGGGGCCACACGCCGGATCTCCTTGACGGCGCTGTTCCACATCTGCCAGTACTGCGTGCCGATGCTCGGCGGGAAGAACGCGGAGGCCCCGTTGGGCTCGTTGTAGGGCTCGTAGGTGACGGTGACCCCGGCGTTCTGCATGGCGGCGACGGTGTCGTCGATGAAGGTGATCCAGTTCGAGCAGTCGCCGTTGTTGCACGGGTAGACCGCGTGAGAGTTCTGCGTGAGGTCGGCGCCCCACAGGTCGCTGAGCATCAGGACGTACTCGGCGTGGTAGGGGGCCTGGGTCACGCGCTTGGCCTGGGCGATGCTCGCGTTGATGCGCGCCTGATAACCCGGCCCGGGCTGGTAGCCGTCGCCGATCCAGCCGTCACCGGCGATGCGCGCACCGCCGCCGCGCATCAGGGTGGGGTTCAGCGGCTGCAGGTAGTTGTTGCCGGGGGAGCTGCCGTCCTGGCTGAGGCCGTACAGGAACCCTTCGCCGACGCCGGTCATCGGTCCGGCTGTGGTGGACAGGTCCACGGTGAGCGTCTCGGTCGTGGCGTTGGCGGCGGGTGGGACGGCCAGCAGGGCCAGGGCGGCGGTCGCGCTGATCGCCAGCCATCTCTTGATCGTGGCTTGTGCCATGTCGCTTCCTTCAGCCTTCAGAGTGACGGAACACGGGGATGGGTTCGGCACGGTCGTTGCTTCAGGGCGTGCCGGGTCGCCGCACGGCGCGTCGGCGGTGTGCGGGAAGGGGGGCACGTTGTTCGTCAGGCCGTCTCGGATCCGAGTGCGGCGGCAGAGCTGCTGGGGATGGACACAGGTCTGCGGGGATGGACTCAGGTTGCGTGTGAATCTCCGGCGGTTCACTGTCGAACCGGTTCGTCAGAAAGTAGGTACGGCGACGTGTCGATGTCAATGGCCAATCCCCTGATGTCGATCGCGGGCCGTACCGACTTGGACCAGCGACTGTGTGAGCAGCGAATTCTGCTGAACACTCGCCACAACTCCGCACTCTCCCTGCGGAGTTGCATGAGGTCTTCGAGGTTGTCGCTGGTCAGCCGGTCGTCGCGCTCTCCGGCGTCAGCCTCGGCCTGTCGGATCCAGTACGGCACTGCGAGAGCGGGGGCCTGGACCGGTCGCACCCAAGGCTGCCCCACACGCAAGACGGGACTCTGCCGGTGATCAAAGGAGCGTTCGCGTATGTCGGGGGGCGCAACGGCTGAGTCGTCACAGCGAACCTCTTGACGAAATTCATATGACGTCTAATGTTGCATCGCTGTTTCCCCTCGTGCCCGCGCTGCCCGGCCCGCCACTCCGGCGACATCGCGAGGCCTTCCGAACCAATCCCCCGGCAGGTGTCACGTGCGACCACCCCGCAGCCACCCCGTCTCCGACCGACTCAGATCGTGGCTGGCCACAGCCGCCCTCCTCACCGCTTCGGCCGCCGCAGTCCTCGTCCAGGCCGGCCCCGCGTTCGCAGCCACCACGACGTTCTACGCCGCGCCGAACGGCACGGGCACGACCTGCTCCGCGAGCCAGCCGTGCTCCCTCACCCAGGCCAAAACGAATGTGCAGGCCGTCAACGGCTCCATGACGGGCGACATCACCGTCGTGCTCGCCGACGGCACCTACCGGCTGACGGCTCCGCTCACCTTCACTGCCGCCGACTCCGGCACCGGCGGCCACACGGTGAACTGGCAAGCCGCGCTGGGCGCGCACCCCGTCATCACCGGCGCGCAGAAGGCCACCGGCTGGACCCTGCACGACTCGGCGAAGAACATCTGGCAGGCCAGCGTCGGGACCGGGTTCGACACCCGGCAGCTGTACGTCGACGGCGTCCTGGCGCAGCGGGCCCGCTCCACGGTCAACCGCTCGGACCTGACCGTGACCACGAGCGGCTACACGTTCACCAACAGCTCGCTGAGCTACCTCAACAGCCTTGCGAACCCCGGCCGGACCGAGATCCACGGCATAGGGTCCTGGACCGACCGCTACGCCCCGGTATCCGGCATCAGCAACGGCACCATCACCATGACCGAGCCCTCATGGACCAACAACACGTTCGGCTGGGACACCCTGTCCCACCCGCTCCGGGTCGGCCCGCTCTACATCGAGAACGCCTACGAGTTCCTCGACACCGCCGGCGAGTGGTACCTCGACACCAACACCGGCACCCTGTACTACAAGCCGCTCCCGGGGCAGGACATGAGCACCGCGGACGTCGAGGTGCCCAAGCTGCAGTCGCTGATCGACGTCGGCGGAAGCTACTCCTCCCCCGCCACCCACCTCACTTTCGCCGGGCTGCAGTTCTCGGGCACCAGCTGGACGGGGCCGAGCGGCAGCAACGGCTACGCCGCCCAGCAGACCGGGACCTACCTGGCCGGCACCTGGACCGTCCCGTCGGACTGGCTCACCTCCTGCAATGGCAACGGCTGCAAGTTGTTCGAGGCGACCCGCCCGCACTGGAACCAGATGCCGGCCGCCGTCCAGGTCTCGGCCGCCGACCACATCACCTTCACCGGCAACCGGTTCACCGACCTCGGGCAGCTCGCCCTCGGCATCGGCGAGGACGCCAACGCACACGCCACCGGTGTCGGACTCGGTGCCGACACCATCACCGCGACCGGGAACGTCTTCACCCAGGACGCGGGCGGCGGCATCGTCGTGGGCGGGCTCCAAGCGGACGCGCACCACCCCAGTGACAGCCGGATGACCAACAAGAACATCACCCTGAACGACAACGTCATCCACGACGTGGCGATCGACTACCGCGACATGACGGGCCTCCTGGTCACCTACGTCAACGGCGCGAGCGTCTCGCACAACGAGGTGTACAACCTGCCGTACTCCGGCCTCGCCATCGGCTACGGCTGGGGCGTCAACGACCCGGGCGGCAGCCCGGACTACGCGAACCGCGGCCTGTACGACTACCAGCCCGTCTACTCGACGCCCACCACGGCCCAGAACAACGCCGTCACAGGCAACCACATCCACGACATCATGCAGCAGATGGCCGACGGCGGCTGCGTGTACACCCTGTCGGCCTCGCCCGGCAGCACGGTCACGGGGAACTACTGCCACAACACCAACAACTACTACGGCCTCTACCACGACGAGGGCTCCCGGAACTTCACCGACACCAACAACGTCGTGCGCAACACCGGCGAGTGGCTCTTCGCGCACATCAGCTCAACCCACAACACCGGGGCCCTGACCGCCACCGGCAACTGGTCGACCAACGACGTCGCCAACATCAGTAGCACCGACGGCCACGGTGACACCGTCAGCGGCAACGTCGTCGTCACCGGCGGCAACTGGCCGTCCGGCGCGTCGACGGTCATGAACAACGCCGGCATCGAGCCGCAGTACCGGCCGCTGACCACCGGCGCCGTCGCCAGCCCCTACAGCGCCTACTCCTCCACCCCCGCCGCCACCGGGCAGACCGGTGGCTACTTCACCGTCACCGACGCGGGCACGGACATCTGGGGCGCCGGCGGGCAGCACGACGACACCTACGGCACCGTCTACCAGGCCGGCGCCGCCGTCGACGGCACCTCGGTCACCGCCCGGGTCGACAACATCGACAACACCAACGCCTGGGCCAAGGCCGGTGTCGTGCTGCGCAACAGCCTCACCGGCAGCAGCTCCTCGCCCGGCTACGCCACCGTCGTGGTGACCCCGGGCAACGGCGTCAGCTTCCAGTGGGACTCCAACGGCGACGGCTACCTCGACCAGTTGACCTCCGCGGCCACCTCGGTCAAGGCACCGGTCTGGGTACGGCTCACCCGCACCGCCTCCCAGGTGTCCGCCTCCTACTCCACCGACGGATCCACCTTCACCCAGATCGGCTCCGCAGTCACCCTGCCGTCCATGGCCGCCACCCAAGACGCCGGTGTCATCCACACCGCCCACAGCACCACCGCCGGCAGCGCGACCTTCAGCAACCTGCAGATCCTCACCTCGCCCTTCAAGGCCTACGCCTCCGTCCCCGCCGCGGTGGACCAACACCAGGGGGTGATCTCCCTGACCAACGCCGGCATCGACACCTGGGCCACGGGCGTGCAGTACGACGACGAGTACTCCGCCGCCTACCAGCCGGGAGCTGCGGGAACCTCGTCGACCGTCACCGTCCACGTCGACAGCCAGGACAACACCAACGCCTGGGGCAAGGCCGGCCTGATGCTGCGCAACAGCATCGCCGCAGCCGGCTCGTCCACCGGATACGCCTCCATCGCCGTCACTCCCGGCAACGGCGTCAGCCTGGAGTGGGACTCCGACGGCGACGGCTACGTCGACAAGATCACCACCAGGACCGGCAACTCCGCCCCACTCTGGCTCCGGCTCGTCAGGAACGGCAGTTCGGTCACCGGCTCCTACTCCACCGACGCCACCACCTGGACCACCGTCGGCACCGCCACGCTGACCGGAGCGAACGGCAGCGAGGACGCGGGCACCTTCCTCACGGCCCACAGCCCGACACCCGGCACCGCGAGCTTCAGCCGGTTCTCCATCAGCTGACCACACGGAAGGGGGCCCGTCACCGATCCGACAGGCCCCCTCAGCGGACCACGGCAGGACCGCCAGGCCCAGCGTCGCCTGGCGGTCCTGCGCCACGCCGGGGATGGAACGGAGCCGTCTCACTGGCCGGAATTGGCACCGCCCCGGCCAGCGGGCAGCTCTACAAGAGCCTGGGCTGGAACAGCAGAAAGGCTCTCGACATCAACGACTTCAGTCACCGGAGGGGGACTTCACTTCTTCTCCTCCACCACGACCATGCTGTTGGCGCCGCTGTCGAGCACCCGTCCGCTGGTGCCGTTCGCGATCTTCGCCGGCTGGGCAGCGGCGACGTCGCCAAGCTGCTGCTCGCCGTGGGCAGCGGGTTCCCGCCCCGCGCACTTACGGGCAGTTGCTGCGGTAGATCGAGACGCCGGTCGAGTCGGCCAGATTTTGGCACAGGAACTGGGCGTACCGGAGGTGCCGATACCCGTGGGGGACGCGTAGAGCATCGCCACGGTCGCCGCCTGCGCCGTTCCGGTGGACGCGACAGCTGAGAGCAGGGCTCCGAGGAGCGCTGTCGCCGCAGCCACGGCGCGTATCCGCAGCCGGGGGCCGCGTGACGGGGTCGTTCTGCGGAGTAAACGTGGGCTCCTTCGGTGATGCGCACCGTGCCCGGTCCCATCCGGTCGTACCCGGCGGGCATGCGGCCGTGTTTCACCGGAATTTTACTTCATCATACGAATGACGTAATTCGCAAGGTGTATGCTGAATTGTTCACCGACCACAAGGAGCGCCCGTGCCCCGTACCCCGGCCGGTCGTCAACGACTGGCCCCTGCGCCGTCGGAGGGGTCGCTGGGAGCCGTTCCCCGACGCCAGGCCGGCCGGCTCAGCGACACCGTGGTGACCTATCTCGTCGACCGGATCGTGGGCGGGGCTTACCCGCCGGCTTCCGCGCTGCCCATCGAGCCGGTGCTGTGCGAGGAGTTCGGCGTCAGTCGGACCGTCGTACGCGAGTCCGTGAAGGTGCTCGAAGAAAAGGGACTGGTCAGGGCGGCGCAAGGGCGCGGTACCTGGGTGCACGAGCCGCGGGAGTGGAATCTTCTGGACCCGGTCGTCCTGGAGGCCCAGCTCCGCCACGACCGGACGCTGACGATCCTCGACCAGCTGGTCACCGTGCGGATCGCCCTGGAGGCTGAGATGGCCGCCGAAGCGGCCGACCGGATCACCGACCTCGAACTCGCCGGACTCGAGGAGCAGATCACTGCGCTGCGGGAGGCACTGGACGACCCGGTGCGCTACGAGGAGGGGGACACCGCCTTCCACGAGATCATCATGGGCGCTTCCGGGAACCTCCTGGGTCAAGCGATCATGCGCAGCGTTCACGGCAAGGCCCGCCAGTCACGCCTCTACTTTGGTCACTCGACCCGCGAGGGCTTGACCGTGTCACTGGGCGAGCACGTGGCAATACTCGAACTGCTCCGAAATCGAGACGCCGCGGGAGCGGCCCGCGCGATGCGCGAGCACATCGCGCGGGCGTGGGCGAGCCGCCGACCGATCCCGCAGCCGTGACGTCACCGTCGAAGTTCGCAGTGAACTTCGAGTTGTGATCGCCTGATGAGCCGCGGAGATCGGCACGCCGAACACTGCCACGCCGTTCAGTCGGCGGCGGGCAGGTCCGCGCTCACAGATGGGCAGGGCGCCACCGTTGCCGCGGGCGTGGAGGTTGCGCCGCGCGAGGTTCGGCACGGACATCACGGATCTCCGGATGGCTGTGCGGAAGCCACACATCACCCGGAGACCGTGGTCGGAACTACTTCGTCAGCTCACGGAGAACTGGCTGAACTTCGCGGTGCCGGGCGCTCCGGCGTGAGCGGTGAAGAACACGCCCGCGTCCTCGATGCTGTTGGCGCCGGTCAGCGTCGCCGTGCCGACCGTGGTCCAGGTGGTCCCGTCCGGCGAGTAGGAGCCGGTGACCGATGTGCCGCTCCTGACCAGCCGAAGCCAGACCGGGGAGATGGCGGTGCTGCCGGTCCGGGTGGCGTTGGAGTCGAGGTATCCGTCGCCGTTGGAGTCCCACGACATCGTGACGCCCTGCCCGGGCGTGGCGACGAGGACGAGGTATCCGGTGGCGGAGCCGGCGCCGGTGATGTCGTTGCGCAGCATCAGGCCGGCCTTGCCCCAGGCGTTGGTGTTGTCCTGGCTGTCGACGTGGACGGTGACGGTCGACGAGGTTCCCGCAGCTCCCGGCTGGTAGGCGGCGGAGTACTCGTCGTCGTGTTGCGTGCCCGTGGCCCAGGTGTCGATGCCGGCGTTGGTCAGGGAGGTCACTCCCTGGTTCTGGACCACCGCGGCGGGGACGGAGGCGTAGGCCTTGAAGGGGGAGGTGACGATCCGCAGGTTGCTGAAGGTCGCGCTGCCGGCGGTGGTGCTGTGGGCGGTGTGGATGACACCGGCGTCCTGGGTGGCGGCCATGGACGGCAGGGTGACCGCCGAGCCGATCTGGGTGAAGCCGGCTCCGTCGGTGGAGTAGGAGGCGGACACCTGGGTGGTGGTGCGGGTGAGCCGTACCCACACGGGCGCCGTGACCGTCGAGGACGTGCACGACATCTGGTCCAGGTAGCCGTCCGCGGTGGAGTCCCACTGGAAGCACACGCCGTTGCCCGGGGTCGCCACGGCGACCGCGTAGCCGGGTGAGGAGCTGCTGCCGGTGAGGCTGTTGCGCAGCACGACACCGGCCTTGGCCCAGGCGTTGGTGTTGTCGATGTTGTCGACCCGCGCGGTCACCGAGGTGCCGTCAACGGCGGAGTTCGCCAGGTAGGCGGTGCCGTAGGCGTCGTCGTGCTGTCCGCCGGCGCCCCAGATGTCGGCTCCGGCGTCGGTGACGGTGAAGCGACTGCCGCTCTGGCCTGTCAGGGCGGGAGTGGAGGAGTAGCCGCGGTAGGGGGCCGTGACGGGGTCCGTGGTCAGGGGCCGGTAGAGGGGCTGGATGCCCGCGTTGTCCATGACCGTGCGGGCGCCGGAGGGCCAGTTGCCGTCGGAGACGACCACAGTGCCGCTCACCACGTCACCGCGGCCGCCGTTGAAGACGTCGGTCGAGGGTGTGGTCGACCAGTTGTCCTGGAGGGTGAGGGCGCCGGTGTTGTTGGTGGAGGTGCCGTTCTGGTGGGACCACCGGCCGACGTCGCGGAACACGTTGTTGGTGTCCGTGAAGTTCCTGGATCCCTCGTCGTGGTAGAAGCCGTAGTAGTTGTTGTTGGTGTGGCAGTAGTTGCGTTCGAGGGTGCTGCCGGGCGACGCCGACAGGGTGTACAGGCAGCCGCCGTCGTTCATCTGCTGCATGATGTCGTGAATGTAGTTGTCGGTGATGTGGTTGTTCGCGGCGGTGGTGGGGGTCGTGTAGACGGGCTGGTAGTTGTACAGACCGCGGTTCACGTAGTCCTGGCTGCCGCCCGGGTCGTTGACGCCCCAACCGTAACCGATGGTCAGCCCTGAGTAGGGCAGGTTGTACACCTCGTTGTGCGACACCGTGGCGCCGGTGACGTAGGTAGCCAGGATGGCCGACATGTCGCGGTAGTCGATCGCCACGTCGTGGATGAGGTTGTCGTTCAGGGTGATGTTCTGGTTGGTCATCCGGCTGTCGGCGGGGTGGTGGGCGTCCGCCTGGACCCCGCCGACGACGATGCCGCCGCCGGCGTCCTGGGTGAAGACGTTGCCGGTCGCGGTGATGGTGTCGGCACCGAGGCCGACGCCGGTGGTGTGGGCGTTGGCGTCCTGGCCGATGCCGAGGCCCACCTGCCCGAGCTGGGTGAACCGGTCGCCGGTGAAGGTGATGTGGTCGGCGGCCGAGACCTGGACGGCGGCCGGCATCTGGTTCCAGTGCGGACGCGTCGCCTCGAACAGCGGGCAGCCGCCCTGGCAGGAGGTCAGCGCGTCGGCGGGACGGGCCCAGGTGCCGGTGAGGTAGGCGCCGGTCTGCTGGCTGGCGTAGCCGGTGGTGCTGGGGCCCAGCCAGCTGGTGCCCGAGAACTGCAGCCCGGCGAAGGTGAGGTGGGTGGCGGGGGAGGAGTAGCTTCCGCCGACGTCGATCAGCGACTGCAGCTTGGGCACCTCGACGTCCGCCGTGCTCATGTTCTGTCCCGGGAGCGGCTTGTAGTACAGGGTGCCGGTGGTGGTGTCGAGGTACCACTCGCCGGCGGTGTCGAGGAACTCGTAGGCGTTCTCGATGTAGAGCGGCCCCGACCGGAACGGTTTGGTCAGGGTGTCGTAGCCGAAGGTGTTGTCGTCCCAGGACGGCTGCGCCATGGTGATGGTGCCGTTGCTGATACCGGACACCGGGGCGTAGCGGTCGGTGAACGACCCGACGCCGTGGATCTCGGCCCGGCCGGGGTTCGCAAGGCTGTTGAGGTAGTTCAGCGCGGTGTTGGTGAACGTGTAGCCGCTGGTGGTCGCGGTCAGGTCGGCACGGTTGACCGAGGAGCGGGCCCTGGTCGCCAGGACGCCGTCGACGTACAGCTGCCGGGTGTCGAACCCGGTCCCGACGCTCGCCTGCCAGATGTTCTTCGCCGAGTCGTGCAGGGTCCAACCCGTGGCCCGCTGCGCACCCGTGATGACCGGTCGGGCGCCCAACGCCGCCTTCCAGATCACCGAGAAACCGCCGGTGCCCGAGTCCGCCGCGCTGAAGGTGAGCGGAGCCGTCAGCCGGTACGTGCCGTCGGCGACCTCCACGACGATGTCCCCGGTCATGGAGCCGTTCATGGCCCGGACGTTGGTCCTGGCCTGGGTGAGCGAGCACGGCTGGCTGGTCGAGCAGGCGGTACCGGTGCCGCTGGGGGACACATGGAGCGTCGCGGTGGTGGCCGCGGACGCGGGCACGGCCGGTACGACGACAGCCCCGGCAGCGGCGGTGAGGAGCGCAAGTGCGGCCAGACCTGGTCTGATCCGGTCACGCACCGCGGGGCGGAAGCGAGTTGGGCGCATCTGACACCTTCCGATCATGCGAGAGGGCAGGAGCGGAGCGTCCTCCCAGTCACTCACGGGAGTACCGCCGCCCTGCGGTGATTGCGGAGGTGATACGGCGATGTAACGTAAGTCGTCATACCTATGCCGTCAAGACGTGCTGCAGAACTGATCCGCCGAAGAAATCCGCCCCCGGCCTGACGGCTCGGGGGCGGTTCCGGTGCACCCGAGGGCGCGATGCGCTCAGACGGTGGGATCGGGGCGCGGGTGACGGCGGCGGCCCCAGGCCGCTTCGATGTGGTCCGTCATGGCCTGCGCCGCGCCCTGGGGGTCGCGGGACAGGAGCCGCTCGGTGATCCGGCGGTGCTCGGCGTTGGCCTGTTCGC
Organism: Kitasatospora sp. NPDC006697; assembly: GCF_042869935.1. NCBI lineage: Bacteria > Bacillati > Actinomycetota > Actinomycetes > Kitasatosporales > Streptomycetaceae > Kitasatospora > Kitasatospora sp. NPDC006697. The sequence goes on along the minus strand of NZ_JBIAGU010000016.1, from coordinate 150,634 downwards.
ACGCGTGGCCGTCGGGAGTGCCGGTGTACAGGAACGTGCTGCGGGCCTGGGTGTGGACGATCCGGATGATGGAACGACCCAGCCTGTTCCGGGAGGCCTGCATGATCCGGTCGTGGAAGAGCACATCGGTCTCGTTGAACCGCTCGGGGGTGGCGGTCTCCTCGTCGAGGCGGGCGAGCAGCCGCTCCACGTCCCGGAGATCGTCATCGGTGGCGAGCTCGGCGGCCTGGGCCGCCATCTGCGCCTCGAGGGCCGAACGCACGCCGATGAGCTGGTCCAGCACGACGAGCTCGTCGTCGTGCTGGACGGTGGCCGCCAGCACGACCGGGTCCAGAAGGTTCCACTCCTCGGACTGGGTGACCGTCGTGCCGGAACCCTGCCGGGCCCGAACCAGCCCCTTGGCCTCCAGCGACTTGACCGCCTCGCGGATCGTGATGCGGCTGACACCAAACGTCTCGCACAGTTCGGGTTCGACAGGCAAGGCGGAGCCCGGTGGGATCGCACCCGAGACGATGGTGTCGGTGAGGGACTCCACCACCGCATGGGCCAGTCGAGCCGGACGCCTCGGCCAGGGCTTCAGGACCGCCGGTTCCTCGGCGCCGCTGCGACCGCTCTTGGCCATCTGGTTCCCCCCTCACCGATGTGGACGATCGCCGAGTCTACCGCCCCGTACGTCTTGACAGCATTCGTATGACGACTTAAGAATTTCCCGACCAACCAAGTCCTGCTTGGTCGGCCAGGGTAGGCCCTCCGATCGTCGAACGCATCGTGGGAGCCCAGCTCGGGGGCCTCACTGGTGGCTCGGTGACAACCCCTTCTCCAACGGTGGCCCGCAGCGGCCGCCCTCGGTACCCGACGCCCGACCGGGACGGCCCGGCGTCGTCATCCTCCCCCACCCCCCGATCCGTTCGGGCGCTTGCAAACCCAGTGGAGTCGCTCATGTTCGTCAACAAGCCCTCGGTGCCTGCCAGAAGAACGGCCCTTATGGCCGCCTGCGCGGCCGCCATGGCGCTGACCGTGGCCGCCTGCGGTGGCTCCTCCTCGCAGAAGACCACCAAGGACGGCTTCGCTCAGGTGCCCCAGAAGGACGGCAGCACCCTGACCGTCTGGGTGGACGCCACCCGGATGGATGCGGCGAAGCTGTACCAGCAGCTGCACCCGGAGGTGAAGCTGGACATCGTCTCCTACGACGGTGACGCGAACGGGTCGAACTACCTGCAGACGAAGGTGCAGTTGTTCAACCGGACGGGCAAGGGCTGGCCGGACGTCGTCTTCAGCTCGCAGAACAACGAGACGAGCTGGGCGGTCGACGCGGGCTTCGCGGCGCCGCTCGACAAGGGCCTGATCCCGGCGGACACCCTGGGGCAGTTCGCGAAGGGCGCCAACGACGTCTGTACGGTCAACGGCAGCGTCTACTGCCTGCGCAACGACCTCTCGCAGACGGTGCTCTGGTACAACGCCCCGCTGATGAAGCAGTTCGGCTACCAGGTCCCCACGACCTGGGAGGAGTACCAGGCGCTGGGGGAGAAGGTGGCTGCCGAGCACCCGGGCTACCTGGTGGGTGACGCGGGCGACTCGTTCACCCCGGAGATCTACCTGTGGGCGAGCAAGTGCGGGGCCAACCACATCACCGGTCCCAAGGCCGTCTCGGTGAACACCTCCGGTGACGGTTGCACCAAGATGGCCAAGCTGCTGGACGTGCTGGTCAAGAACAAGTCGATGTCCATCAGCGGTGTCTTCAGCACCGACTTCGCCAAGAACGAGAAGGACAAGGTCCTGCTCATGCCCGGCCCGGCGTGGTACGGCGGTGCGGTGTTCAAGGGGACCCTGAAGACCCCGGAGAAGACGATCGGTGTGGCCCCGATGCCGCAGTGGCAGGGCGACAGCTCGCCGGCCACGGGCAACGTCGGTGGTGGCACCTGGCTGCTGTCCCAGCACTCCGCCAACCTGAAGGCGGCCACCGACTTTCTGACGTGGGTCACCACCGACAACGCCTACCAGGGCGAGAAGGCCCCCGGGTTCCCGGCCTACGCCCCGGCCGCCGACAACTGGCTGAAGGCCCAGGACGCCTCCGGCTACTTCGCCACCGACCTCAGCCCGCTGAAGGCCGCGTCCTCCCAGGTGTGGCCGGAGTGGGGTTCGGGCCAGTTCAGCCAGGAGGCGATCTGGGCCGCCACGGTCAAGCCCGGCCTGACCCAGGGCCAGACCATCGTCTCCCTGCTCCCCGCCTGGCAGGACTCGATCGTGAAGCACGCCGAGTCCAACGGATACAAGGTCTCGCAGTGACCGTCGTCCCCTCCTCGGTCGGCTCTGCCCGCCGTCGCCGCAGTGGCGGCGGGCAGAGCCGGGCCGGCATGGCTTTCGTCGCCGGCTACGTGCTCCTGCTGATCGCCTTCGGTGTCCTGCCGACGGGTTACGCGATCTACTTCGCCGTCACCGACGCCGGGGGCGGCTTCACCGGCTTCTCCAACTTCGTCTCCACGGCGCAGGACTTCCGCTTCGTGGACGCCATCGGCCACGTCGCGATCTACCTGGTGTTCTGGCTGCTGTCGCTGGTGGTCTTCGTGGTGGGTCTGGCGCTGGTGCTGCACCGCCTGGCCTCCGGCCGGATCAGCAAGGCGCTGCGCTTCCTCTACTACATCCCCGGGGCGCTCGCTGGAGCCGCGAGTGTGCTGGTGTGGCTGTTCATGCTCGACCCGACCGTGAGCCCGGTCAGTTCGCTGCTCGGCGCGTTCGGGTTCCACACCTTCGGCCAGGTCATCGCGCCGGGCAACCTGCCGCTGCTGTTCGCGATGGTCGCGTTCTGGACCGGCGCGGGCGGCTGGATCGTGGTCATGTACGGCGCGCTCAACAACATCCCCACGGACGTCATGGAAGCCGCCCGGATCGACGGCGCGAGCGCCTGGCAGACCGCCTGGCACGTGCAGATCCCGATGCTCCGCAAGTGGATCGTCTACATGGTGATCCTCGCGTTCGCGGGCGGCGCCCAGCTCTTCGTCGAGCCGCAGCTGCTCTCCCTGGCGAGCGTGGGCGTGGCGGGGACCGACTACTCGCTCAACCAGCTGACCTACGACTTCGCCTTCCAGATGAACAACATCAACGGCGCCGCAGCGGTGTCGGTGGAACTCCTGGTCGTCAGTGTGGCGGCGGCCGGCATCTTCGTCGCACGGTCAGGATTCTTCGATGCCGACTGACACCTCCGCGAGTCCGGCCGCCGCCGCACCACGCACCGAACGGGAAGCAAGCGTCATGACCCGAGCCCCACACCGCAACTCGCGGCGGCAGCGATTCCTGCGGCAGGCACCGTCCCGGCTGGCGGCCGGCTCCGTACTGGCGCTGTTCGTGCTCTTCTTCGCGCTGCCCGTGCTGTGGCTGCTCCTCGCGGCAACCAAGACCGACCAGCAGTTGGTCAACGACAACCCGCTCTCCTTCGGCTCCCTGGGCGCGCTCAAGGCCAACTGGGACGCACTCACCGGATTCCAGGACGACGCGATCCTGCAGTGGCTGGGCAACTCCGCCCTGTACGCGGTGGTCTCACTGGTCATCACGCTCTGCGTGTCCATCCCGGCGGGCTACGCCCTGGCGATGACCGAGTTCCCCGGCCGGCGCACCCTGCTGATCTCGACCCTGGTCGTGATGCTCATGCCCAGCGCCACCCTGGTGGTCCCGCTCTTCCTCGAGGTCAACGCGGCGCACCTGATCGGCACCATGTGGTCGATCGTCCTGCCGTACTCGTTCTACCCGTTCGGGGTGTACCTCACGTACATCTACTTCTCCACCGCGATCCCCAGGGACCTGCTGGCGGCCGCGCGGATGGACGGCTGCTCCGAGTTCGGCGTCTTCCGGCACATCGCGCTGCCGCTGGCGACCCCGGTCGTCGCGCTGGTGGGCTTCTTCAGCTTCGTCGCCAACTGGACCAACTACTTCCTGCCCTACGTCATGCTCCCCGACAGCAGCCAGATGCCGATCCAGGTCGGTGTGGGCAGCCTGCTCAGCAACGTGCCGCAGTTCAACCCGACCGCAGGTTCCCTCGCTATCGAACGCCCAGAACTGGCCCTCGCGACCCTGGTGGCCATCTCACCGGTCCTGATCATCTTTCTGTTCGCCCAGCGCTTCCTTGTCAGCGGGATGCTCGCCGGCGCCACCAAGGAGTGACACCGCTCCCGGCCGCCGCACCCAAGATCCGCCATCCCGCCGTACCGATCGGAGATTCCTCCCATGTCCTTCAGCTCCGCTGACCTCCTCCCCACCGAGGACCCCGCACCGTCCGGCGCACTCTCCGGTACACAGCCCGGCAAACCGGAGGATGCGCCGGGCGCGCCGCCGGAGATCCTGGCCGCCGTGCCGCTGCTCGAAGCACCCGGCTGGGCCGTGGCCCAGCGGGCCCTGTTCGACCTGCTCGACCAGGCTTGGCGGCGCTTCGCCGAGGTGTTCACCGGTCCGGACGGCCGGCTGAACTACAACGGCGAATTGACCACCCGTGACGGCGTGGACGACTTCTACGAGGTGTTCTTCAACTGGCCGCAGCTGTACCTCCTCGGCGGCTCCGAGGAGGTGCTTGCCGCCAGTGAGAAGCACTGGGAGGGCGTGACCCGCCAGCTCACCGAGCTGGGCATGCTCAAGGACGAGTACGAGCGCGGCTACGACTGGTTCCACCAGGGCGAGAGCCTGCTGCTGCTCTACTTCCTGTGCATGGCCGCCCCCGACCGCTGGTCCGAGCGCGCCCTGCGCTTCGCCGAGCTGTACGTCGATCCGGCCCACGGCAACTACGACCCGCAGCACCGGATCATCACCCGGCCGCACAATGGCAGCGACCCGGACCGCACGGGCCTGTCCGACGGCGACGTCTACCCCTGGCTGCAGAAGGAGGCGGACACCTACGGCTACCCGCTGGAGTGGCTTCCGGAGGCCGAGGGCGGCCCGTTCCCGCTCGACTCGGACCCGCGGCTGGGCGCGCAGATGCGCGAGCGGATGGGCGTCGGCGACACCGCGGTCAACCTCGCCGCGGCCGGGCTGGTCCTGAACGCCTGGATCCTGACCCACGAGGAGCGCTACCGCGACTGGATCGTGGACTACGTCGGCGCCTGGCGGGAGCGCACCGAGGCGAACGGCGGCGTGATCCCGGACAACGTCAGCCCGGACGGGGTGGTCGGCGGTCTGCACGAGGGCCGCTGGTACGGCGGCCACTACGGCTGGTCCTGGCCGCACGGCTGGCACAGCGTGGGCCACGCGGCGACCGTAGCGGCGCTCGCGGCGGCCACCGTCACCGGCGACGACGACTACCTCTCGATGGTCTCCAGCACGCTGGACGCCATGATCGACCAGGGCAAGGTGATGCCGCACACCGAGGCCGACTCCAGCCTGCCCACCAAATGGGCGGTCGAGCTGGCCGAGGACAAGCACACCCCGACCCTCCACCTCCCCTTCCGCTACAAGGACTCGGGCTGGTTCGACTACAACCCCGCCACCCCGCCCGTCCCGGTGGCGCTGTGGCACCACACGGCCTCCGCCGCCGACCGCGACCGCCTGGAGAAGCTGCGCGAGGCCGACGGCATCGACTGGCGCACCGTCCGGCCGTTCCGCGCCAAGGAGGAGTCCGCGCACGAGAAGGCCTGGTTCGCCTTCCTGGCCGGCGACGACCCCGGCTACCCCGAGCGGATCCTGGCCACCGCGCAGGCCCAGATCCGCCACCGCCTGCGGCGCGTCGAGCGGTACAAGGACCTGGACGTGCCCGAGGCCGACATCCACGTCTGGCAGCAGTGCAACCCGGTCGCCACCGAGGCCCTCGTGCAGCTGACCTGGGGCGGTCCGCAGGTGCTGTACCAGGGCGGCCTGCAGCAGGCCCGGGTGCGCTACTACGACGCCCAGGACCGTCGCGCTGGCCTCCCGCAGGACGTGGCCGCCCTGGTCAGCTCCATCGACCCCGAGGCCACCACCGTCGAGCTGGTCAACCTCTCGCCCGAGGCGGACCGCACGGTGATCGTCCAGGCCGGCGCCATGGCCGAGCACACCATCACCTCGGTGCGGTACACGACCTGCGCGGACGACGCCTGGATCGGCGACATGTACGACTACGGCCACACCGAGCCGGTGGTCAGCGAGGCGCAGGCGGCCGCCGACGGCGCGTTCCTGACGGTCCGGCTGCCCGCCTCCACCCGGATACGCCTCACCCTCGGGCTTGCGCTGCGCGCCAACACCCCGACCTACCGCACGCCGTTCGACCAGGAGGAGTCCGCGTGAAGCGCCTCGCCCAGACCATCAGGCTGCGGCCCGAACACCGCGAGGAGTACCTCCGGCTCCACTCCGCCGTCTGGCCCGGGGTCGAGGCCGCCCTGCACCGGGCGAACATCCACAACTTCAGCATCTTCCTCCACGGCGACGTGCTCTTCGGCTACCTGGAGTACACCGGCGAGGACTTCGAGGCCGACATCGCGATCCTCGAAGCCGACCCCGAGACGCAGGAGTGGTGGAAGCTCACCGACCCCTGCCAGGAGCCGTGGCCCGACCGCGGTGACTCCCGCCAGTGGACCGAACTCACCGAGATCTGGCACCTGGGTCCGCCGGCCGAGGCGGACCGCCCGTGACCACCGACACCGCTTCGCTCGTCGACGCCCACCACCACCTGTGGAACCTCGCCGAGTACCCTCAGTCCTGGCTCGATGCGCCGGGCCTGGAAGCGGTCCGCCGCACCTTCACCCCTGACGACCTGCGAGCCACTGCCACCCAGGAGGTGGCGGGCCGTCAGCTGGGCGGCACGGTGGCCGTGCAGTGCGTGCCGGAGGTGCCCGAGACCGAGCTGCTGCTCGCGCTCGCGGCGCGGGAGCCGCTGATCGAGGCCGTGGTCGGCTGGGCGGACCTGACCTCCCCGGCGATCGGCGAGGTGCTCGACGGCCTGCTCGCCGGGGAGGGCGGTGCGTACCTGCGGTCCCTGCGCCACCTGGTGCAGGGCGAGACGGACCCGGCCTGGCTGCAGCGCCCCGAGGTCGAACGCGGCCTCGCGGCGGCGCGGGACCGCGGGCTCCGGTACGACGTCCTGGTCCGCAGCCACCAGCTCGACCAGGCGGTCCGGCTCGCCGAACGCCTGCCGGACCTGCCGCTGGTGCTGGACCACGCGGGCAAGCCGGACCTCGTCCGAGGCGAACTGTCCGACTGGGAGCGGGAGTTGCGCCAGCTGGCCGACCACCCGCAGGTCGTCTGCAAGGTGTCGGGACTGATCACCGAGGCCGACCACACCAGCTGGACCACCGCCGACATCCGCCCCGCGTGGGACGTGCTGCTCGCCGCCTTCGGACCCGAGCGGCTGATGTTCGGGTCGGACTGGCCGGTCGCGAACCTTGCGGGAGGCTGGAACCGCTGGGCCGCCACCGTGGACGAACTGCTGGGCGGCCTCGCCGAGAGCGAGATCCAGGCGATCCTCGCCGGCACCGCGACCGCCTTCTACGGCCTCCCCTCCGCTGACGACACCCTGGAAGCACCATGACACTCGCAGTCCGCTACCTGGCCGCCCGCACGCTGGACACGGCGCCCGCCGAGAGCCCCGAACCCGGCCCCGGCCAGGTGGAACTGGCCCCCGCCTACGTCGGCATCTGCGGCACCGACCTGCACATCTTCCACGGTGACATGGATGCCAGGGTCAAGACGCCCGCCGTCCTGGGCCACGAGATGTCCGGCCGGATCGTCCGGGTCGGCCCGGGTGTGGCCGACTGGCAGGCGGGGGACCCGGTCACGGTGATGCCGCTGCGCTGGGACGGCAGCTGCCCGGCGTGCCTGAAGGGTCATCAGCACATCTGCCAGCACCTGGACTTCATCGGCATTGACTCCCCGGGGGCCATGCAGCAGCGCTGGATCGTGCCCGCCGACACCCTGGTCCGACTGCCCGAGAGCGTGCCCCTGGAGCAGGCCGCCCTGGTCGAACCCACCGCGGTGGCCGTCCACGACGTGGGTCGGGCCGGCGTGCAGCCCGGCGAGCGGGTCGTCGTGGTGGGCGGCGGACCGGTCGGGATCCTGATCGCCCTGGTGGCGCAGGCGGCCGGCGCCGAGGTGCGGGTGGTGGAGCTGAGCGCCCACCGGCGCAAGCTGGCCGAGGAGTCGGGCCTGGCCACCTGGGACCCGGCGGCCGAGGACGTCGTGGAGGCGGTGCGGCAGTGGACCGGCGGCGCGGGCGCGGAGGTCGCCTTCGAGGTGTCCGGCGCGGCGGCGGGGGTCGACACCGCGGTCGAGGTGCTGGGCGTGCGCGGCCGGCTGTGCCTGGTGGCGATCCACCCGCGGCCCCGCGAGATCAACCTGCACCGCTTCTTCTGGCGCGAACTCACTCTGGTGGGCGCCCGGTTGTACGACCGCTCGGACTTCGAGAAGGCGGTCGAGCTGGTCGCCGACGGCTCGATCCCGGCCGAGCGCCTGATCAGCAAGGTCGTCCCGCTCACCGAGGCGCCTGCCGCGTTCGAGGCCCTGGAGGGCGGCGGCGACGTGATGAAGATCCTGGTGGACTGCCGCACCCACACCGAGGGAGCCGTCGCATGACCGCCTTCGACCTGACCGGCAGGCTCGCCGTCGTCACCGGTGCCCGCCGCGGCATCGGCCGGGCCATGGCACGCGCGCTCGCCGAGGCCGGCGCGGACGTGATCGGCGTCAGCGCCTCGCTGGAGGAGTCCGGCAGCGCAGTGGAGAAGGACGTCCTGGCCGCGGGCCGCACCTTCGAGGCGATCCGGACCGACTTCGCCGACCCGAGCGCCGTCCGGGCCCTGGGCGCCGACCTCGCGGGCCGGGAGCGGCCGGTGGACATCCTGGTCAACAACGCGGGCACCATCCGCCGGGCACCGGCGGCCGAACACTCCGACGCCGACTGGGAGTCGGTGATCCAGGTCAACCTCACCGCACAGTTCGCGCTGACCCGGGCGGTGGGCGCGGCCATGGTGGCCCGCGGCCAGGGAAAGATCATCTTCACGGCGTCGCTGCTCAGCTTCCAGGGCGGCATCACCGTCCCGGGCTACACCGCCGCCAAGCACGGCGTCGCCGGCCTCACCAAGGCGCTCGCCAACGAGTGGGCCCAGCACGGCGTCAACGTCAACGCCATCGCGCCCGGCTACATCGCCACCGACAACACCCAGGCCCTGCAGGACGACCCGGTGCGCAGCCAGGCCATCCTGGACCGCATCCCGGCCGGCCGCTGGGGTCGGGCCGAGGACCTGGGCGGCGCCACCGTCTTCCTCGCCTCGGACGCCGCCGCCTACATCCACGGCACGATCCTTCCCGTCGACGGCGGATGGCTGGGCCGATGAGCGCGGACCTGGACGCCGTGCTGGACGGCGCGCACATCCTGCCGGTCCTGACGGTGCGTCAGCCGGCCGCAGCCGCATCGCTGGCCGACGCGCTCGCGGCGGGCGGCGCCCGGTGCGCCGAGGTCACCTTCCGGACCCCGGACGCCGAGCAGGCGCTGCGGGTGATGGCGGCGCACGGGGGCCTGGCCGTGGGCGCCGGCACCGTGGTCACCCCCGAGCAGGCGGAGCGGGCCGTGGCGGCCGGGGCCCGCTTCGTGGTCTCGCCCGGCTACGACGAGGACGTCGTCGCGAAGTGCCGCGAACTGGGCGTTCCCGTGGTGCCCGGCATCGCCAGCGCCACCGAGCTGATGCGCGCCCTGCGGGACGGCCTCGAAACCGTCAAGCTCTTCCCCGCCGAGTCCATCGGCGGTCTGGGCACGCTGCGCGCGCTCGCGGCGCCCTTCCCGCGCGTGCGGTTCGTGCCGACCGGCGGGATCGGCGCCGCCGAGCTGGCCGGCTACCTCGCCGTGCCCGCGGTGCTCGCCGTCGGCGGCAGTTGGATGGCGACCACCGCCCTCCTGGAGAGCGGCGACTACGCGCAGATCCGTCGGCTGACGGCCGAGGCGGTGGCGGTGGCCGCGGCTTCGGTTGCCGCGAGGAGCGCGCCGTGATCGAGGTGGTGGCCCTCGGCGAGGTCATGCTGCGGCTCGACCCGGGGGAGGGGCGGATCAGCACCTCCCGCACCTTCCACGTGTGGGAAGGCGGCGGCGAGTACAACGTCGCCCGCGGGCTGCGCCGTTGCTTCGGCCGGCGCACGGCCGTGGTGACCGCCCTCGCCGACAACGCGGTGGGCCGGCTGGTCGAGGACCTGGTCCTGCAGGGCGGTGTCGACACCTCGTGGATCCGCTGGGTGCCCGACGACGGCATCGGCCGCACCGCACGCAACGGCCTCAACTTCGTCGAGCGCGGCTACGGCATCCGCGGCGCACTGGGCGTCAGCGACCGCGCCCACACCGCCGTCTCCCAACTGCGCGAGGGGGACGTCGACTGGGACGCCGTCTTCGCGGGCGGCGTGCGCTGGTTCCACACCGGAGGCATCTTCGCCGGCCTGTCCGACACCACCGCCGAGGTCGCCGACGAGGCGATGACCGCGGCCCGCCGGCACGGCGTCACGGTCTCCTACGATCCCAACTACCGCGCGAGCCTGTGGGCCGACCGCGGCGGACCGGTGCGGGCCCGCGAGGTCGACCTGCGCCTCGCCCGGCACGCCGACGTGGTGGTGGGAGCGCTGGGCCTGGCGGGCGGGCATCCCGGCGACACCCGGTTCGGCGCCGACGAGGTGGCGGACGCGCTCGCCACGGTGGCCGAGCTGCTGCCCGAGGTGAAGGTGCTCGCGACCACTCTGCGCGAGGTGCCCTCGGCCGGGGTGAACGACTGGACCTCGGCGGCCTGGTCACCGCAGACCGGGTACGTCACCGGCCCCCGCATGCCCGGACTGCACGTCCTGGACCGCATCGGCTCCGGCGACGGCTTCGCCGCCGGACTGATCCACGGCCTGCTCACCGGTGCCTCCCTGGAGCACGCCCTCGCCTATGGCACGGCCCACGGCGCCCTCGTCATGACCACCCCCGGAGACGTCTCCATGGCCTCACTCGCCGAGGTGGAGGCGCTGATCGCGGGCGGCTCGGCCCACGTCAGACGCTGAACCGCACCCCTCGTCCGCATCCCCAGGAGTTCCCCGTGCACCACCGGAAGATCCAGAACACGTCGGTCGCGGTCACCGAGCTCGGCTTCGGAGCCGCGGTGATCGGCAACCTCTACCGCGAGACCTCCGACCAGGAGGCGTCGGCCGCAGTCGACGCCGCCTGGGACGCGGGCATCCGGTGCTTCGACACCGCGCCGCACTACGGCCTCGGCCTGTCCGAGCGGCGCCTTGGCGCCGCCCTGCGCGACCGGCCGCGCGAGGAGTACGTCGTCTCCTCCAAGGTGGGCCGGCTGCTCGTGCCCAACGAAGAACCCCGCGGCACCGACACCGACGGCTTCGCCGTCCCCGACGACCTGCGCCGCCAGTGGGACTTCAGCCGCAACGGCGTGCTGCGCTCGATCGAGGAGACCCTCACCCGCACCGGGCTGGACCGGCTCGACATCGTCTTCCTGCACGACCCCGACGACCACTGGCGCCAGGCCGCCGACGAAGGCATGCCCGTCCTCGCCGAACTGCGCGACCAGGGCGTGATCGGCGCCATCGGCGCGGGCATGAACCAGTCCGCCATGCTCGCCCGCTTCCTGCGCGAGACCGCCGCCGACGTGGTGATGCTCGCGGGACGCTACACCCTGCTCGACCAGTCCGCGCTGGACGACGTCCTGCCGGCCGCGCAGGAGCACGGCAAGAGCGTCGTCGCGGTCGGCGTGTTCAACTCCGGTCTGCTCTCGCGCGACCGGCCCACCAAGGGGATGAAGTACGACTACCAGGACGCCCCGGCTGACCTGGTCCAGCGGGCGCTGGCCATCGCGGAGGTGTGCGAGGCGTATGGCACCACCCTGCCCGCCGCCGCCATAGCCTTCCCGTACACGCATCCCGCCGTCGTCAACGTCACCCTGGGCATGCGAACCCCGCAACAGGTCGAGCAGAACGCGGAACTGCACCGGCGGACCATCCCGGCCGGCCTCTGGGACCAGCTGCGCACCGAGGGCCTGATCCGACCGGAGGTACCGCGCACGGCCTCTCCGACCGCCTGACACGTCACCCTATTCCATCGACGGCAGTCCCCAAGAAACCGCTTCGGATCGGGACACCGGGCGAAGAGATCCCGGCGGTCCTCGGCGAGGACGGACGCGTCTTCGCCTCTCCGAGCTGACCGGCGACATCGCCGGGGCCTTCCTCGCCTCCGGCGGGACGGAGCGGGTCCGGGAGGCGCTGGCCGAGCTCGACCGGGCCGGGATGGGGATCGGCGCGCCGGTCGCCCGCCCAGGCAAGGTGGTCTGCATCGGTCGGCCTCGGGCCGTGGCCTACAAGACCGCGCCGACCGCTGCCCAGCGCGGGCCGTGGGCGGACAACCCGGTGGGATGGTTCAGTGCCGGCTACGGACCGTTCCGCCGGCTCGCGGGCAGATCGGGCGAGGTCCAACGACGCATGGCAGGGACGGGCGCCGTGGCCCGGCTCACCAGCCTCTTCCACGAGGACGCCTCGCTGGCCGAGGGGGTCAGCTGGCTGATCGAGCAGCACCTTCGCTCACTCGAACTCCGCCCCGGGGCGGCTGAACTGAAGCGCACGGCGCTGGAGATCCTCGGTGACGAGCTTCTGCCCGACGACTACACCATCGGGGCTGGGGGTCAAGGGGTCGCAGGTTCAAATCCTGTCGTCCCGACTTGCATCACTGCAGGTCGTAGGCCGTTTCCGCCTCTGGCGGGAACGGCCTTTTTGATGTTCCGTCGGCTGGTGGTCGCAGTGTGGTCGCCGGGCCACATCGGCCAGGCGGCATTCGGTTCGTTTTCCTGTGGCGTCTGATGGGCGGCCAGGCGGTGGTGGGGGCGCGGGTTCTGGTGCCAGGGGCGCCGGGTGCGGCAGGCGGGCTCGCCGAGGACGGTGCGGTCGGCGGTGGTGAGGGTCCAGGCGATGGCGTCGACGGCCGCCCGTTCCGCGAGGCGGGTGAGTTCGGCGTAGATGTTCGCGGTGGTGGACAGGGTGCGGTGGCGCAGGGTCTTGGAGACGACTGGGAGCGGGACGCCTGCGGCTAGGGCGAAGCCGGCGGGGAGGTGGCGCAGGTCGTGCAGGGCGATGCGGGGGACGCCGGCCTTGTCGCAGAGCAGGTGGAAACGGTCGAGGACGGTCTTGGGATGGAGCGGACGGCCGTGGCGGTGGAAGACGTAGCCGCCGGCGGGGGTGATCTGGCCGAAGGCGCGTGACCCTGTTCGCTCGTCGAGGGCATCGACGACACGGTCGGAGAGTGCGGCCCAGGCGCGACTGCCCTTGGTCTTCGGAGCGGTGAGCAGGAGCTGGTTGTTGTCGATCGCGGAGAGCGTCGCGCCGATGAACAGGGTGCGCTCGGGCAGGTGGACGTCGTCCCAGCGCAGGGCCAGGACCTCGCCCTTGCGCATGCCGGTGCCGATCATCAGCTCAGCGAGGTCGGCATAAAGCGGGTCGACGAGATGGGTGAAGCGCAGGAAACGAGCCGCCTGCTCCTCGGTCCACAGGTGCCGTTCGGCTGCGGCGGGGCGCGAGATGAGCGGGGGGCTTCGCGAGGTTGCGAGGGAGGCGTTCGCCGGTGACGGCGTCGCTGAGGGCGCTGGAGAGGGTGGACATGATCCGGTGGACGGTGACCCTGCCCCGGTGTCGGCGCAGCTGGTCGGTGACGAATGCGGCCAGGTGCTGGCGGGTGAGGTCGTCGAGAGGGATGGCGCCGAGGGCGGGGATGAGGTCCTGGGTGATGTAGTCGCGGTAGCGGGCGATCGTGGTGGGCTTGCGGTGGAGCTCCTTCTCGGCGAGCCAGCTGGTGAGGTAGTCGGCTGTGCTCTGCCTTGGGTCTGTGACGACGCCGAGGGGCAGGGACTCGTTGAAGCGCCTCAGCGCGATGCGAGCGTCGAGTTCGTCCGGGAAGCCGGAGCGGCGGATGGTGCGGCGGCGGCCGTCTGCAGAGGGAGCGTCGACAGCGAATCCCCGCTGCCGTGGCGAGGGTCAGCGGCGAGGTGCGGGCAGCGGGTGCCGAGCTGGCGGTGGTGGTCGTCGCGGCAGCCGCAGCGCCGGTAGACGCGCCCGCGGTCTTGGTTGCCGGCGCGGGTGGGTGAGCGGCGCATGGTGATCGCCTCGAAGGGTCGAGCGTGCGGGATCTTCCACTCCCAAGTCTGCGCTCGCGAGGCGACCACTGTGCGATCACAAGCTCATAAAAGCGCCGCTGACCTGCTGATCTCCCTTGATCAGCGAGTGGGGGAGAACAGAGCGGGTGGCGGGGCGCCGGGTTGCTGCCGTGTCCGGGGGAGAGGGGTCAGATGAGCCGGTCGCGGTGGCGGGCGGTGGTTGCGCGGACCAGCCGGGCGGAGTCTTCGCGGGTGCGCTACTGGTGCTGTTCGGCCTGTTCGTCGGTCCAGTCCTCGGCGTCCGCGTCGGTGTCGTCCCCAAGTCGTCGCGCGGGGTGGCGCCGGCACCGGTGAGGCCGAGGAATGCGGTCCCGTGCGAGCCGTTCATGGGTCTCACCGCTCTCCCTTACATCTGCGAGAATCGCTCGCGGGTACCGCTGCCGTGCGGGTGCCGGGACCGGAGGAGGCCAGCGTGGGCGGGGACGAAGTGGCGCGCTCGCGGATTCCGCAGCTGCGGCTCGATGAACTGCTGGAGGAGCTGCAGGCGCGGATCGATGCGGCCCGTGGGACGCGGGACCGGGTGCACAGCCTCCTGGAAGCCGTGTTGTCGGTCGGGCGGGAACTGGATCTGACGCAGGTGCTGCGGCGGATCGTGGAGGCCGCCGCCGTGCTGGTGGACGCCCGTTACGCGGCGTTGGGCGTGATCGGTCCGGATGGTGAGTCGCTGTCGCAGTTCCTGACGGTCGGGATGTCGGAGGGGGAGATCGCCGGGATCGGTCCCTATCCGACCGGCAAGGGCCTGCTGGGCGAGTTGATCAGCCACCCCGAGGCGCTGCGGCTCGGCGACCTCTCGCAGCACGGGGCGTCGTACGGTTTCCCGGCCAACCATCCGCCGATGCGGACCTTCCTCGGGGTGCCGGTGCGGGTGCGTGAGGAAGTGTTCGGCAATCTGTACCTGACCGACAAGCACGGTGGTGAGGACTTCAATGCCGACGACGAGTCGGTGATCGCGACGCTGGCGGTGGCAGCCGGGGTCGCGATCGACAATGCGCGGTTGTACGAGGAGGCGCAGCGTCAGCAGCGGTGGTTGAGGGCGAGTGCGGAGATCACCCGCAGTCTGCTGTCGGGCAGTTCGCACTCCCAGGTAGTGGAGCTGATCGCGCAGCGGGCACGGGAGATCACCGGCGCCGAGCTGGCGGACATCGTCGTGCCGCAGGCCGACGGTGAGACGCTGAGGGTGGAGTTCGCGCTCGGGGGCAACGCGCCCAAGCGGTCGGGCCTGGTGGTGCCGCGGGAGGGCACACTTTCGGGGGCGGCCTGGACGCAGGGCGCCCAGGTCAGCACCGCGGATCTGGCGACCGATCCGCGTCTGACCGGTGATCCGCGGCGGCTGGAGCGGCTGGGGTCGGCGGTGGCGGTGCCGCTGGGGCGGGCCGAGGGCCACATCGACGCGGTCCTGCTGCTGGCTCGTGGGGTCGGGGAGGCGTTGTTCACCGAGCGGGAGATCGCTCCGCTGCTCGGGTTCGCCGACCAGGCCGCGCTGGGGCTGGAGCTGGCGAACCGGCGCCGTGACGCCGAGCAGCTGGCGATGCTGGAGGACCGGGACCGGATCGCCCGGGACCTGCACGACCTGGCGATCCAGCGGCTGTTCGCCACCGGGATGACTCTGCAGAGCGCGGCCCGCTTCATCGAGCACCCCGGGGCCTCGGAGCGGGTGTTGCGCGCAGTGGGGGACCTGGATGAGACCATCAAGATCATCCGTTCGACGATCTTCGGGCTGCGGGCCCGGGACGAGGCGTCGGGCAACGGCCTGCGGGCCCGGGCGGTGAAGGTGGTCGAGGAGGCGCAGGCGGCGCTGGGCTTCGCGCCGAGGCTGAGCATGGAGGGCCTGTTGGACACCGATGTCCCGACCCTGGTGGCCGACCACGTGGTCGCGGTGCTGGGCGAGGCGTTGAGCAACGCGGCCCGGCACGCGCAGGCGGGACGGGTCGAGGTGCTGCTGCAGGCGACGGGGGCCAAGGTCGTTCTGACGGTGCAGGACAACGGCGTGGGCATCCCGGAGCAGGGCCGGCGCAGTGGCCTGCGCAACCTAGCGGAGCGCGCCGAGGGCGTGGGTGGCGAGCTGGAGCTGGCGAGCCCGCCGGACGGCGGGACGCGGCTGGTGTGGTCGGCGCCGCTCGGCTCCTGAGGACGATCGCCCGTCGGCGCCGATCGTGTCGGCGTGGCGCCGGTGGTCAGATCCGGCCGGTCGGGGCGGCCGGAAGCAGGCGGCCGGTGACGAGCTCCGGGCGGATCCGGATGGACACCTGGCCGGGCCCCCTGGGCCAGGTGTCGTGCTGCTGCGGAACTGCTGCGACCTCGGCCTGGCCCAGCACGGTGACACTCCAACCAGTGCCGTCCGACCCGCTGACCTCGCCCGCCTCGAAGGCCACCAGAGCGCCGGACACGGCGCGCACCAGCTCGGACTCCGCGGCGGCGCGCAGCAGCACGCTTCCGTCCTCGCCGAGGTGGTAGCGGGCCGGCAGCACGGCGGGCAGCGCGTGCACGGTGTAGACGATGCGGCCGACCGGCACGGTGGCCAACAGCTTCATGCACTGCTGCTCGTCCAGTGGCGTGTGATCGGTCGGTGGGATCTGATCTGGCTTCATGGGATTGATGGTCGCCTTGGATCCGTGCCCGGGTGAGAGGTCGAACGTCCCTGAAGGCCGTCAGGTGGTCCCGGGGCGGGGCGGTCATCGCGCCCGCCGCGAGCCCTGGGGTTCACCGCCCGGGACGGCCGGGTGCGTGGTCGTGGGCGGCCAGGGCCTGGGTGGCGATGACGGCCGCCTGCACGCGCCGCTCGACACCGAGCTTGGCCAGCAGTCGGGAGATGTGGTTCTTCACGGTCTTCTCCGCGAGATAGAGCCGTTCGCCGATCTGGCGGTTGGTCAGACCTTCGCCGATCAGGGCGAGGATCTCCCTTTCACGATCGGTGAGTTCGGGAAAGGCCGGAGCTTGCGGACTCGCGTCGCCGCGCAGCCGGGCCATCAGCCGGGTGGTGGCGCCCGGGTCCAGCATGGACTGCCCGGAGGCGACCGTGCGCACGGCGGAGACCAGGTCGGTGCCGCTGATCTGCTTGAGTACGTACCCGGCGGCACCGGCCATGATGGAGTCGAGCAGGGCTTCCTCGTCGTCGAAGGAGGTGAGCATCAGGCAGGCCAGGCCGGGCATCCGCGAGCGCAGTTCCCGGCAGACGCTCACGCCGTCGCCGTCGGGCAGCCGCATGTCCAGGATCGCGACGTCCGGACGAAGCGCCGGAACGCGGGCGATCGCCTGCTCGGCGGTCGCGGCCTCGCCGACCACGGTCAGGTCGGGCTCGGCGTCCAGGAGGTCGTGCACGCCCCGGCGGACCACCTCGTGGTCGTCAAGGAGGAACACCTTCACCGGGTTGCTCACACCGGCCACCGAGCTGTCCGCCATCACCGCTCCATATCCAAGGACCCGCCCTGCGGCGGTCGGGTCGAACCTGAGCGTAGTTTGCCGGGTGTCCGGGGGGCGGCATAGGGCCGAACGGCCCTTTGCCGTCCCCCGGACCGGATTGTCGTGCTGGGGGCTCGGCCTGACCGCCACGAGTGAGTCATCCCTGGTGTGTCGACCATGGGGGTCGCTCCCGGACGACCGCCCGCAACGACGGAACGGCCGGCCGCGACGATGGTGCTCGCGGCCGGCCGGTGGAGCCGATGGGAGTCAGCGGAGCCAGGCGTGGTCGCGGACCACCGGCAGGGCGGCCCAGCGGCGGCCGAGACCCCAGGTGCCGCCCGCCCCGGCGCAGGCCAGAGCGATCAGCATCAAGGCGGGGACGCCCTGGGCCGCGAGGGCGGCGGCGGGTGACGGTGCGCCACGCAACAACCAGGCCAGCGGGACAGCGAGCAGTGCACCGAGCAGCGGGCCCGCGAGGTAGATCCACAGGCCGTCGAGGTGCCCAGCGACGAGCGCCGGCGCGAGGCTGCGGGCGGGGTTCATCGAGGCACCACTGAGCGGGCCGGCCCACAGGCCGGCCAGCGCGACGTAGCTGCCGACCGCGATGGCCGCGTTGTGGCCGATGTTGCGAGCCCCGGAGGCGGTGCCGAGGACGACGGTGACCAGCCCCAGCGTGAGGACCAGTTCCAGTACGAAGACCGCACCGTCACCCACCCCGGGTTCCGGGGCGCTGGCGCCGAGGCGGCCGGCAGTGCCGAACAAGGCCCGGAGCAGCCCGGAGGCAGCCGTCGCACCGGCGAGCTGGGCGAGCAGGTACCCGGGCACGCGCCGCCAGGGGAAGTCGCCTCGGGCCGCGAAGGCCAGCGTGACGGCGGGATTGAGGTGCGCGCCGGAGGTCTCGCCAAGGCTGTAGACCAGGGCCAGCACCATGGCCCCCGGCGCTATGGCGGCGGCCGCGTGTCCGACGGCGCCGTGGGAGAGCGTCATGGCCACACCGCCGCCGGCGGCGACCAGCACCAGGAGGAACGTGCCCACCGCCTCTGCGGTCAGCCGCCGCCAACGTGGGTGGTATCACTCGGCAGCGGCCGCAGCCGGCGCCTGTGGTTGCCGGTGGAGCCCAGTGGGACCGGATCTCGTGCAGGTCACCTGTTGAGCGTGTGTCATCTCCGGTTCCTTCCGTGCGTGGGGTGTCTTCGCATCATCAGGAAAGCGGAGGAGTGAGTGCGGGGCCGAGGACCGTAGGTCCCTGTTCGGCGGGCCGAGGGGCATCGTCGGACGGCGTGGGTGGTTCGTTCAGGTGGCGACCGGCAGGACCGCGCCGACTGCGTTGGGCTCCTCCGGCAGCGGGTGGCCGCCGCGGACGGGAGGGAGCCGGTGGGCTTGGGTGTCGGCGATGCGCAGCAGGATCTGGGGCGTGCGGCGACCCGGGAGGGTGTCGGCCAGCCGGGCGTTGAGGTCGCGGTGTTCCATTGGCTGGAGTGACAGTTCTGTGCCGAGGCCGTGCAGGGTGAGCAAGAGCATGACGTGCTGCAGCGCCCGGCCGGCTCGTAGCCAGTCGGCCGGACGATCGTTCGCGGTGGTGAGCAGCACATCGGTGGTGGCCGGCGAAGCGGAGCGTTCGTGGTCGGGGCCGTCGCGCAGGGTACGGCGCCGACCGGGGCTCAGGTGGTGCAGTTCGGCGCCGTCGAGCCGCGCGGCCGCGGCGAGTTCGGCGATCACCGCCGCAGGCACCGGCTCGACCGGGGCTGAGGGAGAGGCCGTCGACGGGCCGGGGGGCCCGTGGCGGAGCGCTCGGTGAAGGTCGGGGCGGCGTAGCCGGGCAGCGCGTGGTCGTCCGGCCAGGCGCACGGTGGCCAGCAGATCGGGCCGACCCGAGTGGGGCAGGAGGCGCACGACGGGCTCGCGGTCGTATCGGACCGCGGTGGCCTGGAGGTTGCCGAGCGCAGTGCCGGCCGACAGGTGCAGGGCGCGGATGTCCGCCCCGCTTGGCGCCGGGGTGCGCCGCGGTTGGGCGTGCAGGTGGAGGGTTTCTGCGGTCTGGTCGAGGTGTAAGCGCCAGGACGGGGAGCTTCCGAAGGAGGGTGCCTCGGTCGCGGCGGTGGTGAGCGCGTGGGCGAGGTCGTCGTCGAGGGTGGCGGGTGTCAAGGCAGTGCCGTCCGTTCGGGCGGGTAGGCGGTCGTAGCTGTGGAGGGTTCAGCCGAGCCGGGGGTCGCCGGTGCCGGGCCGTTGGGTGGCACGTCCGCTCCACAGGGGTTCGGTCTCGGCCCAGGCGTGCTGCCATGCGGCGCCGGTGCGGCGGTTCAGGGAGCTCAGTCGCAGGCCCAGGCCGCCGGCGATGAGGACGAGCAGGCAGCCGAGGAGGGAGAGGCCGAGAGATACGGCGTCGGAGACCAGGTCGGCGGTGCTGGGCGGGGCCGTGGCGAGTTGGCCGGTGTCACCGACCCACAGTCCGATGGTGGAGTTCGCGTTGGCGCGGTGGTTGATCTCCACGGTGCCGGTGTGCGACTGCTCGACGGGGTAGGTCCAGGTGGCTGTTGCCCGGTACTTGGCGGCCAGTGTGGTGGTGTCATCGGTGGTGGGACGGGCCGGGGTGAGCAGAACGGCTTCGAGGTGGTGCAGGCGCGATGCCGCGGCGGCGGCGCGGTGTTCGGCGGAGTCGAAGTCGCTCCAGGCGGCGGTGCCGCCGAGCAGGAGAGCCAGGCCCGTCGCGACGGCGGTGAGGAGCCATGCGCGGCTGCGACCTCGGTCCTCGGGGCGGGCCAGCTCGTTGCGTTCGGTGCCGAGGGCTCGGAGCAGGCTGCGGCGCCATGGGCGGGTGGGACGGGTGCGGGGATTGCTGGTCATGGTCAAAAGGTCCTTCGGAGGTCGGTGTGCGGTCGAGGAGGGGCGGGCTCAGGCGTGCGGGACCACCGCTACCGGGACGGCACAGTGGTGGAGCACGGCGTGCGCGACCGGGCCGAGCCGCATACCCAGGGGGTGGCGGCGGTCGCGGCGGCCGACGACGACCACGTCGGCTGCATCGCCGGCGGTGACCAGGGCGTGTGCCGCGCTGCCGTGCCGGATCTCGGTGACCACCGGGACGTCCGGGTACGCGGCTCCCGCCGCGGCGAGCGCCTCGCAGAGCAGTCGCCGCAGCGCAGCCTCGCGTGCTGCGATCTCCGAGCGCGGCGGCACCCAGCTCGTGGCGGCCCACAGCGGTACCGGGTCCCAGCCATGGACGGCCCGCAGGTGAGCGCCGCGCCGGGCGGCCTCGGCGAATGCGAAGTCGATGACGGTGTCCGGCGGTTGAAGGGCGTCCACCCCGACGACGACCTCGCCCCGCTCCGCCGTTCCGTCCTTGGGGGAAGCCGACCCCTCGGCCCGGACGAGCACCAGCGGGGTGGTGACGCGCGCCGCCATCGCGAGCGCGACCGAGCCGGCCAGAAGCCCCGCGAAGCCGCCGAGGCCGCGTGAGCCGAGGACGAGGAGGTCCTGCCGCTCGGCGGCCCTGACCAGCGCGTCGACCCGGTCGTCGCCGACCACGGCGGTCTCGACGACGAGCGCCGGGTGCTCCTGGCGGATGCGGTCGGCGATGTCGGCGAGCGCCCGCAGTGCGGCCGGGCGCAGGTCGCCGGGCCGGAAGCCGCCGGTGTCCTCGCCGTCCTGAGGACTGAGCCAGGGCCAGGCGTGCAGCAGCCGCAGCGGGACGCCGCGGCGCACCGCCTCCCCGGCGGCCCAGCGGGCCGTGGCCTCGCTGCGCGGGGATCCATCGATTCCGGTCAAGACGTAATGCGTCATCGGTGCCCTCCTCCGAAGGTGTCGGTCGGGTGCGTGTGGCCAGGACCGCTGAAGGCCCGGCGCCCGGAAGAACTCTGTCCCTGGCGGCGTGGGCGGGCACAGGGACCGACCGGGCCGAGGGCGGGGCCACTGGTCCCGGAGGGCACTGTCAGCACTGGTGCGGCGGATGGCCCGGGCGGGTCCTTCGGGACCACCAGGACGCTGGGTGGGGACCCGTGGCGCCGGGATCAGGGCCCGATGGTCCCTGGGGGGCTCTGGGGCCGCGACCCGAGGATCGTCATCGTGATCGACCGGCACACCGGTGCCGGTCGACCTCCCCGAGCGCATCGCACAAGGAGTCTCTGATGTCCGTACCCGACCGTGTAGGTCCACAGCGACCGGCGTCCGACGAACCGCCAGGATCGGCCGGCGGGTTCGGGCTGCCCACCGCGACCGCGCTGGTGGTCGGCAGCATCATCGGAACCGGAGTCTTCGCGCTTCCGTCGGCGTTCGCCCCGTTCGGTCCGATCGCACTGGTGGCGTTCGTCCTGGTGACGATCGGCGCGCTGGCGCTGGCCGCCGTGTTCGGGCGGTTGTCCGAGCGGGTGCCGGGCAGCGGCGGACCGTACGTCTACGCCCGGGAGGCGTTCGGCGAGTTCGCCGGCTTCCTGACCGCCTGGTCCTACTGGATCACCGCATGGGCGGGCAACGCGGCCATCGCGGTGGCCTGGGTCGGCTACGTGGAAGTGTTCGTCGACAAGGGCCACCACACCTGGGGGTCGATCGCGATCGCGCTGACCGGCCTGTGGGTGCCGGCCATCGTCAACCTGACCGGGGTGCGCAACATCGGCGCCTTCCAGGTCGTCACCACGGTCCTGAAGTTCCTGCCGCTGGCGTTCATGGCCACCGCCGGCCTGCTCTTCATGAAGTCCGCGAACTTCGGGGCCTTCAACGCCAGCGGCGGATCCGCGCTCGGCGCGGTGTCAGCGGCCGGGGCCATCGCGCTGTTCAGCTACATCGGCCTGGAGACCGCCTCGGTGGCCGCCGGCCGCGTCCGCGATCCGAAGCGGAACGTCCCACGGGCCACCGTGTACGGCACGCTGGCCTGCGCCGCGATCTACCTGCTCGGCACACTGGCGGTCTTCGGCACCGTCCCGCACGCACAACTCGGTTCTTCCACCGCGCCGTTCACCGACGCCATGAACAACATCGCGGGCGGCCACTGGGCCGGGAACCTGGTAGCGGTGGCGGCGATCCTCTCGGGTCTCGGAGCGCTCAACGGCTGGACCCTCATCTGCGCCGAGATGCCGATGGCGGCAGCCCGCGACGGACTCTTCCCGGCGGCCTTCACCGGCACCCGGGGCCGCAGCGAAGTGCCCGCCTTCGGCATCATCTCGGCCACCGTCCTCGCCTCGGTACTCACCGTGGTCAGCTACACCCGCTTCACCAAGGTCTTCACCGAGATCGTGCTGCTGAGCGTCCTCACCGCGGTGATCCCCTACCTGCTCTCGGCGGCCGCCCAGCTGTACTGGCTGGTCCGGCACGGCCGCGAGCAACTCGACCGGCGCCGCTTCGCACGGGACGCCACCATCGCACTGCTCGCCCTGGCCTTCTCCTACTGGTCGATCCAAGGCAGCGGCTACCAGACCGTCTACTACGGCCTGTTCACCATCCTGCTCGGCATCCCCGTCTACATCTGGCTCAAGCGCCCGCACACCGAAAGCGGCGCCCTGGCTGTGACGGAACCCGACAGCACGACCGGCGCCGCCACTTCGGACGCCGCGGCGCCGATGCCCCACGCGGCCCGGGCCGTGCGCCTGGTTGGCCTGCCGACCATCCTGCGCCGCGCGCTGACCCCGCGTCACCAGCACTGAACCCCGAGGAGACCACCGATGTCCACCCTGCGCGTCGATTCCGAGGCCGGCCGCCTGCGCCAGGTCATCCTGCACCGCCCCGGCCTGGAGCTCTCCCGGCTGACCCCCGGCAACGTCGACGACCTGCTCTTCGACGACATCCTGTGGGCCAAGCGCGCCCGCGAGGAGCACGACGCCTTCGCCCAGGTGCTGCGCGACCACGGCGTGCGCGTGCACCACTACGCCGACCTGCTCGCCGAGACCCTCGACCTCGCACCCGCCCGAGCCTGGCTGCTCGGGCAGGTGGTGACCCCGGCCACCGTCGGCCCCGCGCTGATGGAACCGGTCCACGAGCTGTGCCTGCAACTCGACGGCCACACCCTGGCCGAGTACCTGATCGGCGGCGTCCTCAAGACGGACCTGCCGCTGCGCAACCCGCACAGCCTGGTCTGGAACACCGCCGGCGAGCACGACTTCGCCCTGCCGCCACTGCCCAACCACCTCTTCCCCCGCGACAACTCCTGCTGGATCGGCAACCGGTACACCCTCAACCCGATGGCCAAGCCGGCCCGCCGCCGCGAGACCCTGCACACCGCCGCGATCTACCGCTTCCACCCGCTGTTCGCCCAGACCGTGCCCGCACTGCTGGACGGCACCACGACGGCTCCCGGGCTGAGCCTGGAGGGCGGCGACGTGAACGTGCTCGCCCCGGGCGTGGTCATGATCGGCATGGGCGAGCGCACCACCGCCCAGGCCGTCGAAGCCCTGACCCAACAGCTGTTCCTGCACGGGGTCGCCCACCAGGTGATCGCGGTGCGGCTGCCCGAGAGCCGGGCGTTCATGCACCTCGACACCGTCATGACGATGATCGACAAGGACACCTTCGCGCTGTACCCGGGCCTGGCCGACCGGTTGCGCTCCTGGACCCTCACCCCCGCGCCCGAGCGCCCGGCCGGCTTCGACGTCACCCCCGACACCGACCTCGCAGCGTCACTCGCCGAGGCACTCGGCCTGGACAAGGTCCGCCTGCTCTCCGCCGAGCAGGACGTGCGCGCCGCCGAACGCGAACAGTGGGACGACGGCAGCAACTTCCTCGCCCTGGAGCCCGGCGTCGTCGTCGGCTACGAGCGCAACACCACCACCAACACCTACCTGCGCAAGCAGGGCATCGAGATCGTCACCATCGCCGGCTCCGAGCTCGGCCGCGGCCGCGGCGGTCCGCGCTGCATGAGCTGCCCCATCCAGCGCGACCCCGCCAACTGACCCGCACTCTCCCAAGGAGCCCACATCATGACCAGCACCCTGCACGGCCGCCACTACCTTCGCGAACTCGACTTCACCGCCACAGAGATCCACCACCTGCTCGACCTCGCCGCCGAGCTGAAGACCGCCAGGGCGGCCGGCACCGAGCGGCAGCAGCTGATCGGCCGCCGTATCGCACTGATCTTCGAGAAGAACTCCACGCGCACCCGCTGCGCGTTCGAGGTCGCCGCCGCCGACCAGGGCGCGACCACCACCTATCTGGGCCCCGACAGCTCCCACATCGGTCACAAGGAGTCCGTGGCCGACACCGCCCGGGTGCTGGGCCGGATGTACGACGGCATCGAGTACCGCGGCTTCGCCCAGCAGACCGCCACCGAACTCGCCCGCCACGCCGGTGTTCCCGTCTTCAACGGCCTGACCGACGAGTGCCACCCCACCCAGAGCCTGTGCGACGTGTTCACGATGCGCGAGCACAGCCGCAAGCCGCTGGAGCGGATCTCCTTCTGCTACCTGGGCGATGCCCGCAACAACACCGCCAACTCGCTGATGGTGATGGGAAGTCTGCTCGGCATGGACGTGCGGATCGCGGCCCCGCGCGAGCTGTGGCCGGACCCGCTGCTCGTCTCGGAGTGCCTGCTGCTCGGCCAGGAGAGCGGTGCCCGGTTCACCCTCACCGACCAGGTCGAGGAGGCGGTGTCGGGCGCCGACTACCTCTACACCGACGTGTGGGTCTCGATGGGTGAGGACCACGGACGCTGGAAGGAGCGGATCGACCTGCTGCTGCCGTACCAGGTCAACGCCAAGGTCCTGGCCGCCACCGGCAATCCGGACACGGCCTTCCTGCACTGCCTGCCCGCCCTGCACGACACCCGTACCGACCTCGGCGCCGAACTCGCCGCCGAACACGCCCTCACCGGCCTGGAGGTCACCGACGAGGTCTTCGAGTCCCCGGCCTCCCTCGTCTTCACCCAGGCCGAGAACCGCATGCACACCATCAAGGCGATCCTGGTCGCCACCCTCGGGAGGGACTAACCATGCGCATCGTCGCAGCCCTCGGCGGCAACGCCCTGCTCCAGCGCGGGGAACACCCCGACGCCGCCGTCCAGCAGCACCACGTCCACGACGCCGCCCGCTCATTGGCCGAACTCGTCCTCGCCGGACACGAGGTGGTGATCACCCACGGCAACGGACCGCAGATCGGCCTGCTCGCCCAGGAGAGCGAAAGCGACCCTGCGCTCACCGCGCCCTATCCGCTCGACGTGCTCGGCGCCCAGACCCAGGGCATGATCGGCACCCTGCTCGCCCGCGAACTCGCCGGCCGCCTGCCCGGCCGCATGGTCACCGCCCTGGTCACCCACACCGAAGTCGACGCGCACGACCCGGCCTTCGAGCACCCGGACAAGTTCATCGGCGGACAACTCACCGACCACCAGGCGAGGATGGCCGAACTCGACCGGGGCTGGACCTGCGCCCGCGACGGTGCTCACCTGCGCCGGGTCGTCCCCTCGCCCGAACCGCGCGCGATCGTCGAACTGCCGGCCATCCGCGCGCTGCTGGCCGGCGGAGCCGTGGTGATCGCCGCCGGCGGCGGCGGTGTCCCGGTCGTCCGCAACGGCGACACGGGCCTGCTCCGCGGGGTCGAGGCCGTCGTGGACAAGGACCGCACGGCGGCGCTGCTCGCCGAACACCTGGACGCGGACGCCCTGTTGATCCTCACCGACGTGACCCACGTCTTTACCCGGTTCGGCGCCGGCCACCCGGGGCCACTGGTCACCGCCACACCCGAGCAACTGCGCGAGCTCGACCTGCCGGCCGGCTCGATGCGCCCCAAGGCCGAGGCCGCTGCCGCCTTCGCCGAGCACACCGGCAACCTCGCCGCCATCGGCCCGCTGGACGACGCCCTCGGCACCGTGCTCGGCAGCACCGGGACCACCGTCCGCGCGCTGCCCGCACCGGGTGATCGGGGACCTGCGGCCCTGCCGGCGGGACCTTCGGCCCACCACCGGGCCGCACCGCACGCGACAGTCTGAACTCACGAGGAAGGGAACTGCGATGAACCGCCTGCAGACCGGGCCCGTCACCGATGTCCTGGTGGAGACCCGCGGAGAGGTCACCCTGGCCGCGCCGGACTACGCCAGGACGAAGATGCTCGCCGTACTGGGTCGGCTGGGCGAGCCGGTCCTCGCCGCCCGGGTGAAGCTCACCCAGGAGGCCAACCACGCGATGGCGAAGCCCTCGCTCGCCCAAGCCGTCGTCGACCTTGGCGGCACACCGGTGCGGGCCCACGTGGCCGCTGCCACCATGCAGGAGGCCGTCGACCTGCTCCAGGACCGCCTGAACGCCCGGATCGCCCGCGTCCGCGGCCACCGGGACCACCACCGCCACCACACGACGGTGCTGCTGGACGTGCCGGACGGCGCTCGGCACGCGCACCGCCCGCAGCGCCACGCCCGCCCTGCGCAGGAGCGGCGGATCGTGCGGCACAAGTCCTACAGCCTGGCGCGGCAGACAGCCTGGGAAGCGGTGCTCGAACTGGAGGCCATGGACTACGACTTCCACCTGTTCACCGACGCGGTGAGCGGCTGCGACAGCGTGGTCCACCACGACCCGGCCGACAACGGCTACCGGCTGGCCGCCACCGGCCCGCAGGCCGAACCGCTACCGGGACTGCCGGCGAGCACACTCGACGTGCCCCGGCTCACCGTCGCCGACGCAGCCGCGCGCCTGGACCTGAGCGGCCTGCCGTTCGTCTTCTTCACCGACGCCGCCACCGACCGCGGCAACGTGCTGTACCACCGCTACGACGGCCACTACGGCCTCATCACTCCTGCGCTGTAGGGAGCGCGGGGCAGGCCCGGCGGCTGTGGGGGTTCGACCGGGCACGAAGTGCGAGAGCCGGGGACGGTGTGGGGCCGTCCCCGGCTCTCGCCTTTCCGCCTTCCGCCGCACGGTCGAGCTGAACTCGCGCGGTGGAGCCGGCCTCGTCGCCCCGGTGCACTGCTTGCACCGTGCGCCGGCGGAGCACAGCCACTGTGCGCTGAGGAACTGCGCCGCCGCTCCTTGACCAGGTCAGGCACAGCTCGGCCCGTATCCGCCGGATGCCAGCACGGAAGGCGAGGGTTCGACCGGGTGGCGTGGCAGCGGTCCCGCTGGACAACGGACCACCCGTCCGGAGCCCCCCAGGGGCAGTGAGCGCCGATGCCGGGTACCCGCTCACGATCGGTGCCGATCCGGGCGGCTCGCGCCGAGTGCCGGGTCCGGCGAACTCCTCCAGAGGATCGGCGCGCGGGCAGGGGCACGCGAAGAAGGCGGTGGACGCCGGCTGTGCCGGGGTCCACCGCCCTCGATGCGGTGGGGGTGGGTCAGTCGTGCGGTACGACGGCGACCGGTGCCTGAGCGTGGTGGAGCACGGCGTGGGCGACCGGCCCGATCCGCAGGCCGGCGTGGTGCTGTGGGCGGCGTCGGCGGCCCACCACGACGAGGCCCGCATCGGCGCAGGCGTCGACCAGGGCCGCTGCGCCGCTGCCGATCCGACTGTCCTGGACCACCGGGACATCGGGGTACTTCTCCTGCCAGCCGGTCATCGCCAGCGTGAGGAGTTCGTCCTCGATCGCCCGGAACTGCTCGGCCTCGGGCTGCGGGGCCACCCAGCCGGCGTACCCCCAGACCGGAGGCGGCGTCCAGCCGTGCACGGCGCGCAGCACCGCCCCGCGCCGCGCGGCCTCGCGGAACGCGAAGTCGATGACGTCCGCGGCAGCCTCGCGGGTGTCCACGCCGACGACGACCTCGGGTTCCCCGGGCCCGGTGCGGCGGTCGGTCTCACCAGAGCGGATCAACACGGTCGGGACCTCGCTGCGGGCGATGACGGCCAGGCCGATGGAGCCGACCATGAGCCCGCCGAAGCCGCCGAGCCCGCGGGAACCGAGAACCAGCATGCGGGCGTCGGCGGCCGCGTCGACCAGCACGTCGACGGGCTCGCCGCCCCCGATCAGCTCGGCGCGGATCTCCAGGCCAGGATGCGTGTCCTCCACCGCTCGCTTGGCGTCGGAGAGCATGCGCGTGGTCAGGGCACGGACGTCGGCGGGCTGGCCGGAGTCGGTGTGGAGGTCGTCGAGCCAGGTCTGTGCGTGGACCAGGCGCAGCGGCACGCCGTGGCGGGCGGCTTCGTCGGCCGCCCAGCGGGCGGCGGCGAGGCTTTCCGCCGAGCCGTCGACGGCGGCGAGCAGGTGATCGGCCATGAGATGTCCTCTCCGGGATGGGCCGGGGTGCGGTGATCGTGCCGGACAAGTCTTCGCGGGCACGGATTTCCCGGCCAGGGCCGACCGGCGCCCGGCGACCGGCCCGAAGGTCCCGCACCGGGCGCCGGCTCTGCGCCGGTGATCAGGCGAAGGCGGTTCGCAGGGCCCGCAGGACCGTGGCGGGTTCGGCCAGGGCGTGGTGGACCGGCGGGACGGGCAGGTCGAGGCCGAGAAGTTGGTAGACGGCGTGCATGGCGCCGCGCACGGAGTACTCGACGGTGAAGACGACGTCCTCGGGGATCTCGACGTACTGGCCGAGGAGGGCGAAGTTGCGGGCGCCGTGCGGGATCACGCGCGGGCGGTCGTGCACGTCGCGGCGGGCGAACTGGCTGGTGATGTACGGCATCATCGCGGTGGTGACGGTCGTGGTGGCGAGGATGTCGTCGGTCAGGTCCTCGAAGCCGAGCTGGCCCAGGAGTTCGGTGAGGACCTCCCGCCCGGTGCAGTCGGCCATCGGCTTGGCGGTGTAATCGCCGGGGGCGTCGATGAACAGGCCGTATCCCCACAGGGTGAAGACGTCGTCCGGCTGTCCGTCGAAGTGCGGCGGGCGGGGAACGACGATCGACATCAGCCAGGGCGAGTCCTTGAAGGTCATCAGCGCGCCCGTCCCCGGGGCGTTCCCGCTGAACTCCTCGATCCGCTTCAACAGGGCGGGGCTGCGCATGGTCAGAGTGAACGACTCCCAGGCGGCCTCAGGGATGCTGCCGTTGAAGACGGCGGGCCGGCCGAAGTCGGGGGCCTTGCGCGCGAGGGTCTCCCAGAGCGTCCAGCTCCCGTCGCGCTTGTCGCGGACCACCTCGGGTGCGGTGCGGTCGTCGCCGTAGGAGGCGTCTGCGGTCATCGAGCCGAGCGTGATGAACGCCAGGTCGAGCTCGGCGAGTTCGACCTCTCCATGTCGGCCCCCGCGGTCGAGGTGCAGGCGCCTGGCGCGGCGGATGCCGTCGTGCTCGGTGAAGTCGATGTCGGTGACGGTGACACCGTGCTCGAAGCGCACCCCGTGCTCCACCAACCAGGCTGTGAGCGGCCGGACGATGGAGTCGTACTGGTTGAGGCGGGTCCTGCGCACACCGGCGAGGGTGTGGATGCGCGGGAACTCCTGGAGGAAGCGCAGTAGGTAGCGCTTGAGTTCGATCGCGCTGTGCCAGTTCTGGAAGGCGAAGGTGGTGCGCCACATCGCCCAGAAGTTGGTGGTGAAGAAGTGCGCGGAGAAGAGTTCGTCGATCCGGCGCGCGCCGATCACCGACTCGGGCATGACCAGCAGCCGGGTCAGCTCGAGCCGGTCGTGCGTGTCGAGGCCGAGCCGGGCGGCGTCGATGATGCGGTGGTCGCGGTCGATCAGCCGGGCCTTGGCGTCGGTCGGCCATGCCCGGTTGAAGTCGACGATCTCTTGGCGGACGGAGACCTCCGGGTCGTGCAGGGTCGGGATCGTCTCCAGCAGGTTCCACAGGCAGGTGTAGGCCTCGTCCTCCAGCATCCGCCCGCCGCGGGTCACGTATGCCGCTTCCGGTGAGCCCCGGCCGTCGAGCGAGCCACCCGCGAGTGGGAGCTGCTCCAGGATGTGGATGTTCTCGCCGGGGATGTCGCCGTCCCGGATCAGGAAGGCCGCGGCCGCCAGGGCGGCGATCCCGCCGCCGACCAGGTACGCCTTCGTCGCGCGTTCGCTGTCGATCATGTTCTGTTCCAGTCGCCGGCGGATGTGCCTGCGCTGTTCGGCAGGCTGCGCCGTCAGCCTCCGCTCGTGGCAGTCCAGGCGACCAGGGCCGGCACACCCCTGCTACAGGGCCGGTGGTCCCCAATGGCGGCCGCCGGTCGGCCCTGCGCCGAGCGCGGGAACGTTCTGCTGGGCCACAGGTCCCGGTGCTGTGCCGCGCGGCGTGGCCCGATCGGCCCTGTACCTGGTTGTCTGCGCAGAGTGACGATGGGGCACAGCCCGCCACCAGCGGCTAGACCAGCCGACGTCCCCGAGGAGACCGCAGTCATGTCCGTGACCGCCGCTTCGACACCCGAAGATCTGTCCGAGAGCGAGCTGGGGGCACTCGACGCCCACTGGCGTGCCGCCAACTACCTGGCGGCCGGTCAGATCTACCTGATGGCCAATCCGCTGCTGCGCGAGCCGCTGCGACCGGAGCACATCAAGCCCCGCTTGCTGGGCCACTGGGGCACCTCGCCCGGCCTCAACCTGGTGCACACCCACCTCAACCGGGTGATCGGGTCCCGCGGCATGGAGGCGATCTGCGTCTGGGGACCGGGCCACGGTGGTCCGGCGGTCCTCGCCAACTCCTGGCTGGAGGGCAGCTACACCGAGACCTACCCGGACATCACCCGGGACGCCGAGGGCATGGCGAAGCTGTTCCGGCAGTTCTCCTTCCCCGGCGGGGTCCCCAGCCACGTGGCGCCCGAGACGCCCGGCTCGATCCACGAGGGCGGCGAGCTGGGCTACGCGCTCTCGCACGCCTACGGCGCGGCGCTGGACAACCCCGGTTTGCTGGTCGCCTGCGTGATCGGCGACGGTGAGGCGGAGACCGGACCGCTGGCCGCTTCCTGGCACGGCAACAAGTTCCTCGACCCGGTCCACGACGGCGCCGTGCTGCCGATCTTGCACCTCAACGGGTACAAGATCGCCAACCCCACCGTGCTCGCCCGCGTGCCCGAGGACGAGCTGGACGCCCTGCTGCGCGGCTACGGACACGACCCGCTCCACGTCACCGGCGACGACCCGTTGACCATCCACCGAGCGATGGCCGCCGCCATGGACACCGCGGTCGACCGGATCGCAGCCTTCCAGCACGCCGCGCGCCAGGACGGCGTCACCGAGCGGCCCGCCTGGCCCGTGATCGTGCTGCGCACCCCCAAGGGCTGGACCGGCCCGGCCGAGGTGGACGGCGTGCCGGTGGAGGGCACCTGGCGCGCCCACCAGGTCCCGCTCGACCAGGTTCGCGACAACCCCGGGCACCTCGCCCAGCTGGAGGCCTGGCTGCGCTCCTACCGTCCCGAGGAACTGTTCGACGAGCGGGGACGGCCCACCGAGCAGGTCCTCGACTGCGTTCCCGAAGGCCGTCGCCGGCTCGGCGCCAACCCGCACGCCAACGGCGGCCTGCTGCTGCGCGACCTGCCCCTGCCCGCGCTGGAGCGCTTCGCCGTCCCGGTCGACAAGCCCGGCGCCACCCTGCACGAACCCACCCGGATCCTCGGCGACCTGCTCGAGCAGGTGATGGCCGACACCGCCGAGCGCCGCGACTTCCGGATCGTCGGCCCGGACGAGACCGCCTCCAATCGGCTCCAGGCCGTCTACGCCGCCACCGACAAGGCATGGCAGGCCCAGGTGCTGAACACCGACGAACACCTCGCCCACGACGGCCGGGTGATGGAGATCCTCTCCGAACACACCTGCCAGGGATGGCTGGAGGGCTACCTGCTGACCGGCCGCCACGGCCTGTTCTCCTGCTACGAGGCGTTCGTCCACATCGTCGACTCGATGGTCAACCAGCACATCAAGTGGCTGCGCACCACCCGGCAGATCCCTTGGCGCGCGCCGGTCGCCTCGCTCAACTACCTGCTCACCTCGCACGTCTGGCGCCAGGACCACAACGGCTTCTCCCACCAGGACCCCGGCTTCGTCGACCACGTCCTCAACAAGAGCCCCGAGGCCGTGCGCGTCTACTTCCCGCCGGACGCCAACACCCTGCTCGCGGTCGCCGACCATGTCCTGCGCAGCCGGGACTACGTCAACGTGGTGGTGGCCGGCAAGCAGCCCTGCTTCGACTGGCTCACCCTGGACCAGGCGCGAGCGCACTGCGCCCGCGGGGCGGGCATCTGGGAGTGGGCCGGCACCGACGACGGCACGGGTGAGCCGGACGTCGTGCTCGCCTGCGCGGGCGACGTCCCGACCCAGGAGGTGATCGCCGCCGCGGAGCTGCTGCGCCGTCACCTGCCCGACCTGGCGGTGCGGGTGGTCAACGTGGTCGACCTGGCCCGGCTGATGCCCGCCGAGGAGCACCCGCACGGCATGCCCGACGCCGAATTCGACGCCCTGTTCACCCGCGACAAGCCGGTGGTCTTCGCCTACCACGGCTACCCCTGGCTGATCCACCGCCTCGCCTACCGCCGCACCGTCCACCCGCACCTGCACGTGCGCGGCTACAAGGAGTCCGGCACCACCACCACGCCCTTCGACATGGTCGTGCGCAACGACCTCGACCGCTACCGCCTGGTCATGGACGTCATCGACCGCACCCCCGGACTCGCCGTCCGCGCCGCCGCCCTGCGCCAGCAGATGGCCGACCAGCGCCTGCGCCACCACGACTGGATCCGCGAACACGGCAACGACCTGCCCGAGATCACCGACTGGCAGCCTGGCAGCTGACCCAGGCCGAAGGCGCTCCACCCGAAGGAGACCACCACCATGGACCTGCCCATCGCCGTCGGGGTAGACGGCTCCGACGCCAGCCTGGCCGCCGCCGACTGGGCCGCACGTGAGGCACTGTTGCGCGCCCGCCCGTTGCGGGTCCTGCACGCCCAGCCCCTGATGCCGCACTTGCTCCCCAGCTGGAGCCGGCCGACCCAGTCCAGCTACGACCTGCTCCACGAGGTCCGGCACGTCCTCGCGGTGCGCCACCCGCAGGTGACGGTCCGCACCGACGAGGTCCACGAGGCCGTCACCGCTGCGTTGGTCGCCGCGGGGGAGGACGCCGAGCTGCTGGTGCTCGGGGCGCGCGGTAGCGACGGTTTCCCGGAGCTGCGCGTCGGCTCCACCGCCCTGCACGTCGCGGCCCGGGCCGGCTGTCCCACGGTGCTGCTGCCGGTGGACAGCCCGGGCGCGCACCCGCGCGAGCAGGTGGTCGTGGGATTGGACGCCCGCCGTCCTGCCGAGGCGGCGCTGCTCTTCGCGTTCCTGGCCGCACGAAGCTACGGCCTGCCGTTGCGGATCGTGCACGCCGAGGCAGGTTCGGCAGCGGCGGGGGCCGACCAGGGACACGGCGTCGGGACCGCGCTGCTCACCCGGGTCCTGGAGCCCTGGAAGGCGGCCTATCCCGAGGTCGAGGTGGTCGCTGACACGGAGGGCGCCGCACCGGGCCCGGCACTGGTGGAGGCGTCGGCCAAGGCCCGGTTGCTGGTGCTCGGCCGCCGGCCGACCGATCAGGTCGGCCTGCTCGGACCGGTGGCCCATGCGGTCCTGCACCACGCCGACTGCCCGGTGGCGGTCGTACCCGAGGCATGAGCGCAGCCCTGACCGGGACCTTCGGGACCGGTCAGGGCTGCTCGGCCCCTGGGACCGGCCGTCGCTGGCCGCCAGCCTGTCCATCAGACACGAGGTCGCGCACATCGGTCCGCGACCGCAGAACGAAAGAGGTCGTGATCATGTCTCACACAGTGGTGGTGGGAGTTGACGGATCAGCGCAGAGCGCGGCCGCGGCCGAGTGGGCGGCCTACCAGGCCCACCGGAGCGGCCGGGCGCTGCGGATGATCCACGCCGGTGCCGCGGAGCCGTTCTCGGTGGAGCCCGCGGAGCCGGAGCAGTCGCTGCCCCGGCCGGTGCTCGAACTACGGGACCATCTCGCCGACGTGCTGCCGGGCCTGCAGATCTCCTGCGAGCACGTCCCCGGTCACCCGGCCTACGCACTTGTCGCTGCCGGAGACCGGGAGGGCCTGCTCGTGCTCGGCACACGCGGACAGGGCGGGCTCACCGGTTTGCTGGCCGGGTCGGTCGCGCTGCGCGCGGCGGCGCACGCCGCCTGCCCGGTGGTCCTGCTCCGGGGCGGCGCGGACGGCGACGGCGGTGTGCAGTCCGACGTGGTGGTGGGGGTGGACAGCGCCCGGCCCAGTGCCGAGGTCATCTCCTTCGCCTTCGAGCAGGCCGCCGAACGGGGAGCGAAGCTGCGGGCGCTGGAGAGCCGGAACATACCCACCGGGCGGTACCTGACGGCTGCTCCGATAGACCCGCCGCAGATCACGGATGCCCTGGCGGCGGCTGCGCTGGTCCGGCTCCAGGATGCGCTGGCGCCTTGGCGGGAGAAGTTTCCCGAGGCGCGCGTCGAGGCCGAGGTGACCGGCTGGTCGGCGGGGAAGGCACTGGTGGAGGCATCCCGCGGCGCTTCGTTGGTGGTGGTGGGTCGGCGGACCCCGAGGGTCCGGCCGGCCGTGCCCGGGCTGGGTGCCGTGGCCAACGCAGTGCTGCATCACACGCACAGCCCGGTCGCGGTGGTGCCGCACGACTGAGAGGTAAGGCCGTAGTGGCCGTGGCAGGACCGGCAGCACCCGGTCTTGTCACGGCCACCGGCGTGTGTGGCCCGGCCGCGGTCGGACGAGGGGACCTTCGGCCCGCAGGCGTACCCCAACGGCCACCTCCCTGCCCAGCACCGCCCGGGAAGGCTGTCGGTGGAAGCGCGGGCGATGCCCGCCGGCGCCCGATCCCCGGATGACAAACCGAAAGGTGGTCCCGCCATGCCCCGCCGCCCGCAGGCCGAGGAGCAGACTCCTCCTGCCGAGACCCCGGTTTCCACCGTCGACGCCTTGGTCGCCGACGCCCTGACGGCTCTTCGGAAGTACGCCGACTTCACCCAGGAGCAGGTCGACCGCATCGTCAAGAAGGCGTCTCTGGCCGCACTGGCCCAGCACACCGGCCTGGCCGCGCTGGCGGTGCAGGAGACCGGGCGCGGCGTGTTCGAGGACAAGGCCGTCAAGAACGTCTTCGCCTGCGAGAACGTCACCCACGTGATGGCCCGCACGAAGACCGTGGGCGTGGTGCACCGGGACGAGATCGACGGGATCGTGGAGATCGCCGAAGCGGTCGGCGTGGTCGCCGGCATCACCCCGGTCACCAACCCCACCTCCACCACGATCTTCAAGTGCCTGCTGGCACTGAAGACCCGCAACCCGATCGTCTTCGCCTTCCACCCCTCGGCCCAACGCTGCTCGGCACAGGCAGCCCGGATCGTGCGGGAGGCGGCGGTGGCGGCCGGAGCGCCGGAGTCCTGCATCCAGTGGATCGAGGAGCCGTCGATGGCGGCCACCCACGCCCTGATGAACCACCCGGACGTGGCGACCATCCTGGCGACGGGCGGCAACGCGATGGTCCGCGCCGCCTACTCCTGCGGCAAACCGGCCCTCGGCGTCGGCGCCGGCAACGTCCCCGCCTACGTCGAGCGGAGCGCGGACCTGAGGCGGGCCGTCAACGACATCGTGCTGTCGAAGACCTTCGACAACGGCATGATCTGCGCCTCCGAACAGGCCGTCATCCTGGACGCGGAGATCCGCGAGGCCGCGCTCGCGGAGTTCCGCACGCTGAAGGCGTATCACGCGAGCGCCGAGGAGAAGGTGCTGCTGGAGCGGCACCTGTTCCCCGCCGGGGACGGCGGCTCCTCCTGCGCGGGCGAGCGTCTGAACGCAGAGGCAGTGGGCCGCAGCGCCCACGAGATCGCCGCCGCGGCCGGGTTCGAGGTGCCGGCCGATACCTCGGTGATCCTGGTGGATGCGGACCGGGTGGGCCCGAGCGAGCCGCTGACCCGGGAGAAGCTGTGCCCGGTACTGGCCGTGCTGACCGCCGCCTCGCGCCGCGAGGGTGTCGAACTGGCGGCGGCAATGGTGGAGTTCAATGGTTTGGGGCACTCGGCGGCGGTGCACACCGAGGACGCCGCGTTCGTCGAGGAGTTCGGTCACGCCGTCAAGGCCTGTCGGATCATCTGGAACGCGCCCAGCTCACAGGGCGGCATCGGCGACGTCTACAACGCCTTCACCCCCTCGCTGACGCTCGGCTGCGGTTCCTACGGGCACAACTCCGTGGCCGGCAACGTCTCGGCACTCAACTTGCTGAACATCAAGCGGATCGGGCGGCGCAACACCAACATGCAGTGGTTCAAGGTCCCCCCGAAGATCTACTTCGAGCGCAACTCGATCAAGTACCTGGCCAGCATGCCGAACGCTCACCGGATCGTCATCGTGACCGATCCGACCATGGTGGAGATCGGGCACCTGGAGCGGATCCGGGGCATCCTGGACCGCCGCCGCGAACCCGTCGAGGTCCGCGTCGTCGACTTCGTCGAGCCCAACCCGAGCATCGACACCGTCCGGCGGGGCGCCGAGCTGATGCGCGAGTTCCACCCCGACACCATCGTGGCGCTCGGCGGCGGCTCGCCGATGGACGCGGCCAAGGTGATGTGGCTGATGTACGAGCACCCCGAGGTCGAGTTCGCCGACCTGAAGGAGAAGTTCTTCGACATCCGCAAGCGCGCCTTCACCTTCCCGGACCTCGGCGAGAAGGCGAAGCTCGTGTGCGTCCCGACGACGTCGGGCACCGGAGCCGAGGTCACCCCGTTCGCGGTGATCACCGACACCGCCACCGGACAGAAGTACCCGCTCGCCGACTACGCGCTCACCCCGAGCGTGGCCATAATCGACCCGGCGCTCACTACCCACCTGCCGCCCGCGGTCACCGCAGACACCGGCTTCGACGCCCTCACCCACTGCATCGAGACCTACGTTTCCGTCTACGCCAACGACTTCACCGACGGACTCGCCCTCCAGGGCATCCGGCTGGTCTTCGAGCACCTGGAGCAGGCCGTCACCGACGGCCCGAACAACCCGCTCGCGCGGGAGAAGATGCACAACGCCGGCACCATCGCCGGCATGGCCTTCGGTTCCGCCTTCCTCGGCGTGGTGCACGCCATGGCCCACACCCTGGGCGCCACCTTCCACGTCGCCCACGGCCGCACCAACGCGCTGCTGCTGCCGCACGTGATCCGCTACAACGGCACCGCGCCGGCGAAGGTCACCAGCTGGCCCAAGTACCGCAGCTACGTGGCCCCGGAGCGGTACCAGGCCATCGCCCGGATGCTCGGTCTGCCCGCCGACACCTCAGAGCAGGGCGTCGAGTCCCTGGCCGCCGCGGTCGAGGAACTGCGCGACCGGGTGGGCATCCCGCGCTCCTTCAAGGAGGCGGGAGTGGACGAGCAGGCGTTCCTGGCGGCCCTGCCACAGCAGGCGATGAACGCCTACGAGGACCAGTGCGCCCCGGCCAACCCCCGGATGCCGTTGCTCGCCGACATGCAGCAGCTGATGCGTCAGGCCTTCTACGGCGACCGGTCCTGACCACCACCAACCCGAGCGAGAAGGACGGACCGACCATGACCACCCAGCAGCAGCCGACCGCCACCGCCTGGGACGGCTTCCAAGGAGAGCGGTGGCGCGAGGCCATCGACGTGCGCGACTTCATCCAGCACAACTACACCCCCTACGAAGGCGACGGATTCTTCCTGGCCGGGCCCACCGAGCGGACCCTCGCGGTGTGGAAGCTGATTGCCGACCGCTTCCCCGAGGAGCGGGCGAAGGGGGTGTACGACGTCGCCCACGACGTGCCCGCCGGCATCACCGCGCACGTGCCCGGATACATCGACCGGGAGCGGGAGTTGATCGTCGGGTTGCAGACCGACGCCCCCCTCAAGCGCGCGATCATGCCCTACGGCGGCTGGCGGATGGTCGCCGGCGCGTTGAAGACCTACGGCTACCCGGTCGACCCGGGACTGGAGAAGGTGTTCACCGAGTACCGCAAGACCCACAACGACGGCGTCTTCGACGCCTACACCCCCGAGATCCTCGCCGCCCGCAAGGCCGGCGTCATCACCGGCCTGCCCGACGCCTACGGCCGCGGCCGGATCATCGGCGACTACCGCCGGGTGCCGCTGTACGGCGTGGACCGGCTGATCGAGGGGAAGCGGGCCGAGAAGGCCGAACTGGACCACTTGCCGCACGATCCGTCGCGGCTGGAGGAGACCATCCGGGAGCGCGAGGAACTCGCCGAGCAGATCAGGGCACTCGGCGAACTGAAGCAGATGGCCGCCGGCTACGGCCACGACGTCTCCGGCCCCGCGACGACGGCCCGCGAGGCGGTCCAGTGGCTCTACTTCGCCTACCTGGCCGCCGTGAAGGAGCAGAACGGCGCCGCGATGTCGCTGGGCCGCACCTCCACCTTCCTCGACATCTATCTGCAACGGGACCTCGAAGCAGGCAGGTTGACCGAGGAGCAGGCGCAGGAGCTGGTCGACGACTTCGTCATCAAGTTGCGGATCGTGCGCTTCCTGCGTACCCCGGAGTACGACGAGCTGTTCTCCGGCGACCCGACCTGGGTCACCGAGTCCATCGGCGGCATGGGTGAGGACGGGCGCCCGTTGGTGACGCGGACCTCCTTCCGCTACCTCCAGACCCTCTACAACCTCGGCCCCGCTCCCGAGCCCAACCTGACCGTGTTCTGGTCGCCACAACTCCCTGAGGGTTTCAAGGAGTTCTGCGCCAAGGTGTCAATCGACACCTCCAGTATCCAGTACGAGTCGGACGAGCTGATGCGCCCGCGCTTCGGCGACGACACCGCCATCGCCTGCTGCGTCTCCGCGATGCCGGTCGGCAAGCAGATGCAGTTCTTCGGCGCCCGGGTCAACCTCGCCAAGACCCTCCTCTACGCGATCAACGGCGGCCGGGACGAGATCTCCGGCACCCAGGCCGGCCCTGCCACCGGCCCGATCACCGCCGACGTCCTCGACTACGAGGAGGTGCTCGCCAAGTTCGACCAGCAGCTCGACTGGCTGGCCGCCACCTACGTCCACGCACTGGACGTCATCCACTACATGCACGACAGGTACGCCTACGAGCGTCTGGAGATGGCCCTCCACGACCGCGACGTCCGGCGCACCCTGGCCTGCGGCATCGCAGGCCTCGCGGTGGCGGCCGACTCGCTCTCCGCCATCAAGCACGCGACGGTCCGCCCGGTGCGCGACGACACCGGTCTCGCCGTCGACTACTCGGTCGAGGGCGAGTACCCGGCCTACGGCAACAACGACGACCGGGCCGACGCCATCGCGGTGCGCCTGGTCGAGGAGTTCATGGACAAGGTACGCAAGCACCCCACCTACCGCGGCGCCGAGCACACCCAGTCCGTGCTGACCATCACCTCCAACGTCGTCTACGGCAGGAAGACCGGCGCGACCCCGGACGGCCGCAAGGCCGGCGAACCGTTCTCCCCGGGCGCCAACCCGATGAACGGACGTGACCGCCACGGCTACGTCGCCGCGGCCCTGTCCGTGGCCAAGCTCCCCTACGAGCAGGCCGAGGACGGCATCTCCCTCACCAACACCGTCACCCCCGACGCACTCGGCCGCACCGAGGAGGAGCGGATCGCCAACCTGGTCGGCGTGCTCGACGGCTACACCGCCTGCGGCGGCTTCCACATGAACGTCAACGTCCTCAACCGCGACACCCTGCTGGACGCCATGGAACACCCGCAGAACTACCCCCAGTTGACCATCCGGGTCAGCGGCTACGCGGTCAACTTCGTCCGCCTCACCCGGGAGCAGCAGCTCGACGTGATCGGCCGCACCTTCCACAGCGCGCTGTAGCCGCCGCCCACCAGCCCGCGGTGCCGACACCCTCCCCGACCACAGGTGTCGGCACCGCGTCTTTGTGCAAGGAGAACCGCGATGACCGAAACCACCGCCGCCCCGGCCGACACCTCTGCACCTCCGTCCTGCCTGGTGACCGGCCGACTGCACTCCTGGGACCTGTCCACCGGCGTCGACGGTCCAGGCACGCGCTTCGTCGCCTTCCTCGACGGCTGCCCGCTGCGCTGCCTCTACTGCCACAACCCCGACACCTGGCACCTGCGCGAGGGCCGGCGCACCACCGCCGACGAGATCGTCCAGGAGGCCGCCAAGTACACCGAGTTCATCCGCGCCTCCGGCGGCGGAGCGACGATCAGCGGCGGCGAGCCGCTGCTCCAGCCGCATCTGACCGGCGAGTTGCTGCACCGCTTCAAGCACGAACTCGGCCTGCACACCGCCCTGGACACCTCCGGCTTCCTCGGCTCCCGCGCCACCGACACGCTGCTCGCCGACACCGACCTCGTCCTGCTCGACATCAAATCCTGGAACCACGCGCTCTACCGCCACCTGACCAGGCAGAGGCTCGCTCCCACCCTGGACTTCGCCCGACGCCTGGCCGGCCTCGGCACGGAGGTCTGGGTCCGCTTCGTCCTCGTCCCGGGGCTCACCGACCTCGCCGAGAACATCGAGGGCGTTGCCTCCTTCGCAGCCTCCCTCGGCAACGTCGCCCGGGTCGACGTGCTGCCCTTCCACAAGCTCGGCGCCGCCAAATGGCGTGCGCTGGGTCTGGAGTTCACCCTCGCCGACACGCCGACGCCCACCCGCGACCAGGTGGCCGCGGCTCGCGCGGTGTTCGCCGCCCACGGATTGCACGCCGTCTGACCGAGCCCGCAACACTTGCTCCCCGGCAGGTCGAGCCCACAGCTCCTCGACCGACCGGGGAGCATCGTCGTGCTCGCGCTGCGTGCCGCTGGAGCAGCGGCGGCGTGGCACCGGGCTCCTGGCGCGCGTGATCCGGCAGCCGCCGAGGGATTTCCGTGGCCTACTTCCAGGGCTGCTCCGGCCCTGGGCCATGGATACCGGAAAGCGGCCGAGACCCGTGGACGCGAAAGCGCAGTGGCCGGCCGCGATCGTGCCGCGGTCGGCCACTGCGGGTGCGGTGGGTGTCGGCCCCAGCCTCCAGCTGTCGGCCGCGGGCAGTGCTCTGCTGATCGGGTTGTTCGATCAGGGTGTGGATGCCAGCCGGCTCTCGGGCGGGCTGCGGGCGGTGTGGTGCTCAGGGAGCCAGGTCCCGGCGCAGGAGCAACGGGAGTGCGGCCGCGATCCCGGCGCACCCGACGGCCACCAGGACGGCGAACGGGACCCAGGCGATCGTCCCGTGGGCGAGCGCGTCACCGGGCGTGTAGTAGTGGAACGGACTCAGGTAGCGCAGC
Organism: Kitasatospora sp. NPDC006697; assembly: GCF_042869935.1. NCBI lineage: Bacteria > Bacillati > Actinomycetota > Actinomycetes > Kitasatosporales > Streptomycetaceae > Kitasatospora > Kitasatospora sp. NPDC006697. Next base: position 109,158 of record NZ_JBIAGU010000016.1, on the reverse strand, counting down.
GGCCCGGCCGGATGCCAGGCCATCGCGATGAAGTTGACGGCGAAGCCAACGGCGCCCACCGCGATGGTGGCGCCGATCACCTGGGCCCGGTGGCGAGCCGCAGCCGAGACGGCCAACGCCGGACCGGACAGACAGAGCGTGAACGCACAGCCCGCCAGGCCGGCCGCGAGCACGCCGCGCAGAGGGACCGCATGGTGCAGGGCAGGAGTGAGGGCCACACCACCGGCGACCGCCAACGTGGCGGCGGCGTTGAGCGCCAGCGAGGCGGCGACCACGGCGGCCGCCCGTTCGGCCAGCAGCCTCAGACGGGAGACCGGACGGACCATCAGCAGCTCCACGGTGCCCGACTCGACGTCGGCCGCGACAGCAGCCGCAGCGAGCGAGCCGATCGCCGTCAGCTGCATGGCGATCCAGAACGGGTGCACCAGACCGGCCCCGAGCAGACCGGGGTAGCTGGCGATGGACACGTCACCGGTCGATCCGGAGAACGCCTTCAATGCCTCGGGTCCGGTCGGGCCTGTCCCGGCGAACAGCTGGGTCGGCGGCACCGCGCGGATGACGGCCACGATCAGCGCCTCGAAGACGACCATTCCGGCGGCCAGGAATGCCAGCATCCTGCGGCGCCGGTGCAGAGCCAGCCAGAACAACGGGAACCGGGCCCTCACGACCGCACCTCCGCCGCTTCGACATCCTGCCGGTACAGGTCGAGGAACGCCTCGTCCAGCCTGGCCTCCTCCACCGACAGGTCCGCCACCGGCAGCGCGGCCAGGAGCTCCCGCAGGCCCGCGACCAACTCCGCCGGCGGGACCAGCAGCTGGACCTCGTCCCCGTTCCAGCGCGGTGACCAGCGCTCCGCCGGCCCCAGGCCCCGGGTACCCCGGCCATCGGCCAGTACCAGCCGCACCCGCCTGGCGCGCTCCTGCCGCAAGGTGGACACGGCCCGCACCGCGACCAACCGCCCCGCGCGCACCAGCGCCACCCGCCCGCAGGCCCGCTGCACCTCCGGCAGCACGTGGCTCGACAACAGCACCGTACGTCCCGCGTGCGAAGCCTCCTCAAGCAGCGCGAAGAAGACCTCCTGGACCAGCGGATCCAGACCCTCGGTGGGCTCGTCCAGCACCACCAGCTCAGGGTCGTGCTGAAGCGCCTGGACCAGGCCCAGCTTCTGCTTCATACCGCGCGAGTACTCCCGCACCGGCCGGCCCAAATCGGCACCCCTCAGCCCCAGACGCTCGCACAGCTCCGCGCGCCGGGGCGTTGCCGCGCCCTGCAGATCCCCGAGCAGCCGCAGCGTCTGAGTGCCGGTCAGCTCCGGATACAGGCGGAGTTCCCCCGGCAGGTATCCCAGCCGCGGGGCCACGTGCCGGTGATCGGCGACCGGGTCCAGGCCCAGCAGGCGGATCCGCCCGGCGCTCGGCCGCAGCAAGCCCACCAGGCAGCGGATGGTGGTGGTCTTCCCAGCGCCGTTGGGGCCCAGGAACCCGAAGATCTCACCTCGCTGCACGGTGAGGTCGAGCTGGTCGACACCCGCCTTGTGGCCGTAGAACTTGCTCAGTCCGGCCAGCTCGATGGCCGGCCCCTCTAGCTCCATGCTCGTCTCCCTGCCTCGCGGCCGCCTCTGTTGAGGCTTCGTCTCGCACGCCTACTGCACCGCATGGACCCGGGCGGTGACAGGGACTCATGGGCCCTGTTCGGCAGGCCCGTCGGCCCCCGGAACGGCATTCGTGCCGCACCGGGGCTGAAGGTCCCGGCACAGCGGCCCCCTCGGCCCTTCGCCACCACGGGCCCGTCGACCGATGGTGGAGGCGACCACAGCGACAGGGAGAAGAACCGTGACCGAGCAGACTGAACCCCAGCGGCGGATCGTCGTCGGCGTGGACGGATCGCCGTCCTCGATCGACGCGTTGAGCTGGGCCGTCGACCAGGCCCGCACCCGTGGCGCCGTCATCGAGGCGCTCACCGCCTGGCAGTACCCGGTGGCCACCGGCTGGACGCTGCCGATGGAGACCGGCGAGGATCTCGCCGCCATCATGCGCAAGGTGCTCGACGACGCCATCGCGCAGGCGACCGGCGCGGTGGGCCCGATCGAGATCCGCCCCCGGGTGGTGCAGGGCGGCGCCGCGTCCTGCCTGCTGGAGGCGGCCCAGGGCGCCGATCTCCTGGTCGTCGGCAGCCGAGGCCACGGCGGCTTCGTCGGCGCGCTGCTGGGCTCCGTCGCCGGCCACTGCGTGCAGCACGCGCCGTGCCCCGTCGTCGTGGTCCGCCACTCGACGCACTGAACACCCGACTGCACGACACCGCCCGTCCAGGACCTGAACCGGACACCACACCACACCGCACCCACCGCACCCACCCGCGCGGCCCCTGGGCCGCGCGGCAGCAGAGAAGGAGTGAGCCGACCATGCGACACCGCATCGTGGGAGAGCTGATGACCTCGGCCGTCGTGCACGTACGGCCCGACACCGGCTTCAAGGAGATCGCCCGCCTGCTCGCCGAACACGACATCACCTCCGTGCCCGTCCTGGACCACGAGGAAAGGCCGATCGGCCTGGTCTCCGAGGCCGACCTGCTGCTCAACGAGGCCGCGCAGGAGGACCCCGCCGGGCTTCTGCTCACCCCGCAGCTGTCGCCCGACGAGCACACCCGCAGCCGCGCCGCCACCGCCGAAGGCCTCATGACCAGTCCGGCGGTGTGCGCGCGGCCCGAGTGGACCGTGGTCGAGGCCGCCCGCCTGATGCAGCGCGACCACCTCAAGCGCCTGCCGGTCGTCGACGAGGCGGGACGCCTGGTCGGCATCGTCAGCCGGAGCGACCTGCTGCGCGTCTTCCTCCGCCAGGACCGAGCCATCAACGAGGAGATCACCCACGAGATCCTCGACCGCACCCTGGGACTTGCCCCGGGCTGCGTCGACGCCCGAGTCAACGAGGGCCGGGTCACCCTGAGCGGCACGGTCGAGCACCGCGCCCTGGTGTCGGTGGTGGAACGGCTGTGCCGGAGTGTGGACGGTGTCATCGACGTGACCAGCCGACTGGACTACCGGACGGACGACGCCGCAGTCCTGCACCCGGTTCACTGAACAGATGCGCACCACCCCGTGCGCCCGGAACCCGATGCCCGCGTTCTGCAGGCACCAGGTCTCGGCGCCGGGGTGCGTCGCGCTGGCCGATCTGCCCGCGCACCGGGCGAGGTCTCCAGATATGACCACCGGCCAGCCATGGAAGCGCTGACCGTATCGGGATCCGACCGAGGTCAGAGGCTGCGGATCAGGCGGCCGCTGACCTGCCCCGGGACGATACGGATCCACAGGTCCCGGACGCCCCCGGCCCATGGCCTGACGCCAGGCTGCTCCTCGAACCGTCGGACCGCACCGGGATCCGTGACGTGCTCGGCGACGCCGACGAGCAGGACGCTCCAGCCTGTCGACTGGTGCTCGTCAAGGTGATCGACCTCGAACGAGATCTCGCCGCCGAGTTCCGCCGCCGCAGCGCCCCCCTCAGCCGTTCGGTACACGACAGTGTGGCCGTCGACGCTGTAGTTGACCGGGAACACGCCTGGCCCGGGATGGACGGGCACTGCGATGCGCCCGACCCCGTGGGTTCCGAGCCGCTCCCAGCACTCCTCGGCGGTAAGTCTCGCGAGGACCGGGTGCCGGGCCGCCCCGCGCTGGCCCGCAGGTGCGTCACGCCGGCCCTCGATCAGCTCTTGGCGGGTCATCCCGAGGGCGGCGGCGAGCCGCAGGAAGCCGCCGGGGTCAAAGTCGGGTCCGGACTCGATCAAGTGCCGGAAGTAGCGGGTCGACATGCCGGCCTGCCCAGCCAGCTGCCTTTCGGACAGGCCGAGCTGCCCGATCCGTACCTCGATCCGGTGAAGGAGCTCGCGATCGGTCGGCCCTGCAGTGTTGTCGCTCACGATCTCCTCCTCTGCGAGCGTGCGCAGGCGGCACGTCTCGCGACCACAGGCTCAGGCACCGGCCGACGTCTCGTCATGAAGCCTCTGACAGTCGCCCATGTCGAGGATCTCCTCCACCGCCCGCCGCGCCGTCCGCGCGCCGGGCGGGCCGTAACCGAGTCGCATCACCATCTGGACGTGCCCGGGCCCCTCCGCAGGATCGCGTAGACGCCACCGGGTATCGGACCACTCGACGGCCTGGTGCAGCACTGACGCACGCACCCCGCGCAGCGTCGCGAGCAACCAAACCCGCTCCATCGCCTGGCCGGCCCGCAGCCAGTCGACCGGGTGGTCCCCGTGGGTGGTGATGACGGCGATCTGCGGCAGCGCCTCGAAGCGTTCGGTGTGCGAGCCCGGCCGGGGCGGCGTGCCGGTGAAACTGCGCATCGGCACCCGGGCGTCATGGTCCAGCGGGCCGAGCGCCGCCGCAGGGATACCGTCGGCGGCCGGCTCCTCCAGCCGTAGCCAGCCGCGCGTCTCGGCCAGCCGGGCCACGTCATCGGCAGTGCGCCGCTCGGCCTCGGTGGTCAGCTCCAGCACTCGGCGCACACCAGCTTCCTCCAGCACGGCCAGCGTGGCACCCTCCTGGGCTGCGGCCGCGATCAGCTCACCGATGACCGCCTCTGGAACGTCGCGGTTGGCGAAGGGGCGGCGGCTGGAGTGGCGCTGCTCGATCGCCGGTTGCAGGTCCGGCTCATCCGCAGGGGCGCTCCCGGTCAGGTCGATCACCGCGAGAAGGTCCGGATCCGCCGACGACGGACAGAGCCGTACGGAGCCGCTCCGCCCGAGGTGACGGGCCGCCGCCCGCACGTTGAACACCGCGGCGCCCACCGAGATGTGCAGCGCCCGGCCGTCCGGATCCGCGACCGGCACGGCGCGCGCGCGATCCGCGAACACCGACAGCGTGCGGAGGTCTGCGCTGGGCCGCAAGCGCCAGGGCTGGCTGTTGTGCAACGACGGCGCCGCGCCCGCGGCGGCGGCGACCAGTCTGAGTTCGGAGAGGGTCAAGGACGGCTCGGTCATGGTGGTCTCCCGCAGGATCGCTGTCCACCCCGGGGTCAGCACTACTTCCATCGTGCGCCGTCCGCTCCAAGATCCCCACCTCGGCAGCGCGGCCCGCACCCGGCCGAGGCGACACCCCGGGATCGACGGGCGGGCCCGCTAAGTGATCCACAACCACGGTTCAGCCGCCGCCGACAAGAACCCTGAGATCAGCTGGGGCCACGGACGGCTGATGGGGTGGTGTGCTGGCGAGCGCTTTCATTAGGTCGCCGAGGGTCCTGCCGTGGCTCGACGCCGACGGCATCGAGCACCTGTCAATGGTGATGTGGTCCGCTCAAGGACCTCGGCGACGTAGGTGAGGAATCCGCTGGCGCCGACGTCGGTGCGGACGCTCTCCGCGAGGTCTTCGGGCGGGCTGGTCGAGTTCTGCCTACTACCAATCGTGACGCTTCCGCTGCCGTCAGTAGCAGTTCGGTGGCGGCTTGGCCCGACGCGCATACGCATTGTGGTGGCACGTAGTCCGGACCCACTGGCGACCGGTCGTCCGCTCCTGTCTCGACAAGGTGCTGCACGAGCAGCGCCAGCGAGCGCGTCTGGAGCGCTTCGGCTTCACCCCAGTGCACCGGGTCCTGCTGTCCGGTCCACCGGGCACCGGGAAGAGTATGACCGCAGCTGCTCTTGCCAAGGAGCTGTCCCTCCCGCTGTTCACGATTCCGGGCGCGGCTGGTCCGTTCCCGAAGGGTCCGGCAGTCGGCGGCACCGTCGCCGCCGGTGACCAGGGCGACCTTTCCGTCGGGTGCTCTCGCCGTACGCCAGGTCGAACTTCGTCGACCGCGCGCGGACCGACCAGTCCTCGATCCTGCGGTTCGTCGAGGACAACTGGCACACCGGCGGCACCGCTCGCCAGTCGCCGGGTATTGCGTATACCCACTGCTCCCGGATCCCTATTGCTCACAGTGACCAGGGTCGGCACGGTGGAGACCAGCCCGCACCACACGCACCACCCGCGGGACGACCCAGGAGCTGAGCATGATCACCACCGAGCGTCCGCAGATCGCACCGGCCGAGCGCCCCCAGGACCGGCAGCCGGGCCGCCCCCAGATCTCCGCGCTGAGCAGCATGCCGGTCAGCGAGGCCGCGGTGCCGTCCCTGCGCCACTTCGTCCGTGACACCGCCCGGTGCTGGGCGGTGCCGGAGGAGACGATCGACGCGCTGTCGCTGGTCGTCACCGAGCTGGTCACCAACGTCGTGCTGCACAGCGGCAGTCCCGAGGTCACGGTGCTGCTCACCGTCGTCGACCGCGCCGAGGTCACGGTCGAGGTCAAGGACGCCGGGCGGTGGCAGGACCGCACCACTCCGCGTGAGGTGCCGGAGGACGCTGATGCGAGCTGTGGGCCCGGGCTGGATCTGATCGGGCGTTGCTGCAGCTGGTGGCTGGCCTTCCTCGGCCCGGCGGGCAGCCGGGTGGTCGCCTGCCTGCCCGTGGCGGCGGCAGTCGCCTGACGTGATCGAGACTCCCTCTGCGGTGGTCGTTCTGGGACCCCTGCTGCCGGGCGCCGTACGCGGCAAGGGGGTACGCCCGCACCCGCCCATCCGTCCCGCCAACGGGTGATTGCCGCCGCCCAGGCGCCGGTCTAGCGTGACGGGTGAAGGGCGGTGATCAGTGTGGCCGGGGTTCTCGAGCGTTCGATCCGCCAGCCGTTGGCGTTGCTCCGCCAGGTCGAACCGTTGTTCACGTCAAGGGCGTTGGAGAGTTCCAGGGCGATCGGGCGGCCGGTCTGCCGCAGCGCCTGCGACCAGTGCTGGACGTCGGCGATGTCGCCGTCGCCCACGCCGTCGATCTTGAGGTAGTCGATGCCGTACGAAGCCAGCTGTTTCGCCAAGGAGTTGAGGAAGGCATGGGCGGCGGCGGGGTTCTTGGCGTAGTCGATGTAGTACATCGGGCCGCGGTAGAAGATCGTCCCCACCCAGCCGCTGCAGAAGTTGTAGTTGGTCTCGTAGCTGGAGGTGCTGGAGCCGTTGTCCCGGGCGTGGAACGGGGTGCCCTCGATGGGGGTGTTCTGGTTGTAGGCGGCGACCGGGATGCCGGGGGTGAGGTACATCCCGAACTTCTCCCCGAGCGAGTGGACGTAACTGCCCACCGAGCCCATGCCGTTGGGGAACCTGGCCGGGTCGGTCGCCCAGCGGCCGTACGCGTCGACGGTGCTGCGCGGGTCCAGGTACCAGAAGTCGTCGATGTTGATGTTCCGGTAGCCGTGGGAGACCAGGCCGCTGTCCGACATCGCCTTGGCCTGGGCCTCGATGTTCTGCTCGGTCGGATTGGAGCGCAGGTAGCTCCAACTGCTCCAGCCCATCAGCGGGGTGGGCGCCGCGCCGTTGTCCTCGGCGCGAGCTGGTGGGGCGGCGGTGAACAGGACAGCCGGGAGCGCTGCCAAGGCGAGGGCGAGCGCGAGCGCGGGGCGCAGCAGCCGCCGTGCACGCAGAGTGAGGGAACGCACCAGGGCTCCTGAATGCGCGAGTTGTCAGTGGAGGGGCCGCCGTGGGAGGCGGCGGGGCGACAGTCTGGCAGGTCGGGCACGCGCCTGAAACAACTTGGCATTAATTATGGAATAATCGTTGACGCTGGGATGTCACGCGTGTCACTGTCTCGAAGCGCCGGCCGCCCCGGGCCGGCGACTCAGGTAGTGGAGCGTGATCATGTCCCCCACCCGCCGCATGTCGCGGGCGCGTCTGTTCAGAGCGGCCTTGAGCGCCACCGTGATCCTCACCGGTTCCGTTGCGACGGCGACCGTCACCTCGTCCGCCCCGGCCCAGGCCGTGGTCCCGCCCGGCGTCTACGGCAGTACGGCCGCGCCGATGGGCTGGAACTCCTGGTACTTCTACAACAACGGGTACACGGCGCAGAACATCGCCGACGCCGCCGCCGGCCTCGCCGCCCAGAACGGCAACCTGCCGGTCAACGGCTCCGGCAATCACGAGAGCATGGCCGATCTGGGCTACAAGGACGTCGGCATGGACGGCGGCTGGTGGACCAACGGGACCGCCGGGCGCGACGCCAACGGCAACCCCGTGCCGAACGCGGGCTTCCTGACCGGCTACCGCACCAAGGCCGTGACCCTCTCCAACGGCACCGTCGTGCCCTCGGTGACGCTGAACAGCATGAGCGACCTGACCGGCTACATCCACTCGCTGGGCCTGTACGCCGGCATCTACAGCGACACCGGCGCAGGCGCGGGTGGCGGCTGCGGCGGTCAGAACGGCAGTGGCAACCACGAGGCCGGCGACGTGACGACCTTCGCCACCTGGGGCTTCGACTGGCTGAAGCTGGACCACTGCGGCGGCGTGCCGACCAGCCCCAACTACACCAACACCATGGAGGGCTACAAGTACTGGGGCAGCCTGCTGGCGAACGCCAGGACCTCGGCCGGCACCGCCCACCCGATGGCCCTGGAGATCTGCGAGTGGGGCGAGGGCAGCCCGGACGGCCCCTGGGCCTGGGGCGGCGCGGCCGCCCGCACGGCGCGCACCGGCCGCGACATCAGCGGCGCCGCCGGCTACGGCACGACCACCAACGGCGGTGCGACCTGGATCAACTGGAGCCAGGTCTGGAACAACTTCCAGCTCAACGACCATCCCAGCAACCAGGCCGCCGGCCAGTACAACGACCCCGACTACCTGCTCATCGGCCCCGGCTTCGGCGACAACCCCAGCACCGGGGCGCAGCAGACCCACGGCACCGACCCCACGCTGTGGGGCCTGACCCCCGATGAGAAGCAGTCCTACTTCGGCATGTGGGCCATCCAGGGCGCGCCCCTGGTGCTCGGCACCGACGTCACCAGCCTCGACCCCACCACCCTGGGCGTGATCGGCAACCAGGCCGTGATCGGCGTCGACCAGGACAGCGCCGCCCACCAGGGCCAGAAGGTGCTCGACAACGGCACTGTGCAGACCTGGTCCAAGCAGCTGTCCGGCTCCGGCAACCGCGCCGTCCTGCTGCTCAACACGAGCGGCGGCTCCAGCACCTACACCTTCACCACCCAGGGCCTGGACCTGACCGGCACCTCCACCGTCAGCAACCTCTACACCGGTGCGAACCTGGGCACCCTGGCCTCCGGCGGCTCGCTCTCCTTCACCCTCGCCCCGCACCAGTCGGTGATGCTCAAGCTCACCGGCGGCGCGGACGCCAAGCCCGAGACCGTCCTGGCCACCAGCGCCTCCGGCCTGGGCCAGAAGACCTGGAACGGCAGCTCCTGGTCCGGCTGGCAGAACCTGAACCTGGGCACCACCGGCACCGGGCCGGTCAGCATCCAGGGCAACCCCGCCGTCGTCAACTCGCCCTCCGGCACCGACGTCTTCGTGCGCGGTGCGGACAACGCGCTGTGGGTCGACAGCTACCTCAACGGCACCTGGGGCAGCTGGACCAGCCTCGGCGGCACCCTGTCCGACAGTCCCACCGCCGCCAGCATCGGCCAGGACCGGATCGACGTCTTCGTCCGCGGCACCGACGGCGCCGTCTTCCAGAAGACCTACCAGCAGGCCCCCGGAACCCCGAACGCCAACCAGAGCTGCTGCCCCGCCTACTGGCCCAGCGTCTCCTGGACCTCCAGCTGGACCGACCTGCTCGGCCCCGCCACCACCAGCAGCCCCAACACCATCGTCGGCGCCCCGACCGCCGTCGCGTCCCTCAACCGCGTCGACCTGTTCGCCCGCGGTGCGGACAACGCCCTGTGGCAGAAGAGCTACGTCAGCGGTGTCTGGAGCAACTGGACCAGCCTCGGCGGCACCCTGAACTCCGCCCCCGTCGCGGCCAGCGGCGGCCCCGGCCAGATCGACGTCTTCGCCACCAAGTCCGACAACACCGTCAGCACCCTCGGCTGGACCGCCGCGGGCGGTTGGGCCTCCAGCTGGAGCAGCGTGGGCACCCAGACCGTCACCGGCACCCCGTCGGCTGCCGAGGTCGGCTCCCGGGCCAACGTCTACGCCCGCGGCACCGACAACACCCTCTGGCAGGCCTACCGGAGCGGCAGCTCCTGGGTCTGGCAGCAGCTCGACAGCACCCGGTCCCTGACCGGCAGCCCGGCTGCGGCAGGCCGACTGTAGCGAGCCGTCGGCTCGCCGGCGCGGCGATGCGGGAGCGCCCTCCGGGTGCTCCCGCATCGCCCGTCGGGCTGTCCGCGGACAGGAGACAGGGCGGCCGCCTGCTGGCGGCCGCCCTGATGACGTTCCGTCAGGCGAGGTGGTAGGCGGCGGCCGCCGGAGCGGCCGCGTCGACCGGGACGGTGAGCACGCTGCCGGAGGCACCGGGGCCGCCGGTGAGGCCGTAGCGGGCGGTGGTGACCAGCAACTGCCCGCCGCCGGGGCGCAGGCAGACCGAGGTGGGCTGCGGAACAGGCAGCGGGAGGACGGCCGAGAGCGTGCCGTCCGGGTCGTAGCGGTGGACGGCGGAGCCGCCCCAGACCGCCACCCAGAGCCGGCCCTCGGTGTCCAGCGTCATGCCGTCCGGCGATCCGCCGTCGACCTGCGCGAACTCCTTTACGGAGAGGGGCTTTCCGGCAGCGTTCAGGGTGCAGCGCAGGATGGTGCCGGCGGCGCTGTCCGCCACGTACAGCAACTCGCCGTCGGCGCTGACCGCTGGGCCGTTGACGATGGTCAGGCCGGTGAGCACGCGGTGCACCGCGCCGTCCGGATCGGTGCGGTAGAGCGAGCCCGCGCCGGTCGTGCCGTCGTAGGCCATGCTGCCGGCCCAGAACCGGCCGAGCGGGTCGCAGACGCCGTCGTTCATCCGCATCGGCGTGGCGGCGCCGTCCTCGGGGCGGGCCAGCCACTGGGCGGAGCCGTCCGGGGCGAGCAGGGCGATGCCGGTGCCGGCGGCGGCGATCCAGTGTCCGGGCCGGTCGGCGATCGGCGCGACGGCGCCCAATGGGACATCCAGGCAAAGCAGTTCGCGCGGGGTGCGCGGTTCGGTGCCGGTGACTTCGAGGAGCCGGCCGGTGAGGATGTCGGTGAGGACGAGCCGGTCGTCGACCCAGCGGGCGCCCTCCCCGAGCTCGTAGTCGCCGGCGGCCCAGATCTCGGCGCGCGCACTGGTGTCGGGCATGGTGGTTCTCCGATCGGTCGGGGGCCCGGCCGCCAAGACGCCGAAAGCCGACCGTGGCGAGCGCGCGGCGCTCGGGCACGGTCGGCCGGACGGGCCTCAGCGCAGGGTGGTGCCGGCGGGCTGGTCGAGCAGGGTGAGGTCCTCGCGGGTGGGCAGGCCCTCCCAGTCACCGCGGGTGGTGACGGCGAACGCGCCGGTGGTGACAGCGCGTTCGAGCCGGGCGGCGGGGTCGAGGCCGTCCAGCAGTGCGGAGAGGTAGCCGGCCACGAAGGCGTCGCCGGCGCCGACCACGTCGACCACCGGCACCCGCCGGGCGGCCGCCGCCAGGGTGCCCGCGGCGGTGCTGACGCTGGCGCCGTCGCCGCCGCGGGTGATCACCACCTCCCGCCGGCCCTGGGCGAGCAGTGCCGCGACGGCCTCGCCCTCGGGCAGCGCGGGGTTCTCGCTGACCAGCTGCAGCTCGTCGGCGGAGGCGAAGAGCACGTCCGCCGAGCGGGCCAGCGGCAGCAGGACCGCGCGAGCCTGCTCAGGATCCCACAGCCGGGCACGGTAGTTGAGGTCGAGGCTGACGGTGGTTCCGAGCTCCCGGGCCCGCCGGGCGGCGGTCAGCACGGCGTCGGCGGCGGTCGGGCTGAGCGCGGGGGTGATGCCGGTCAGGTGCAGCACGCGGACCGCGGGGGTGAGCGCGGGCAGCACGTCCTCGGCGCGCAGCGCGGAGCCGGCCGAGCCGGCCCGGTAGTAGCCCACCCGGACCAGGTCGCCGATCCGGCCCTCGCGGGTGAGCAGGCCGGTGGGCCGCCCGTCCGGGTCGATCCGGGCGTGCTCGACGGCGACCTGTTCGGCGCGCAGGGTGCGCAGTACCAGTTGGCCGAACTCGTCGTCGCCGACCCGCCCGATCCAGCCGGCCCGGTGGCCGAGCCGGGCCAGGCCGATGGCCACGTTGGCCTCGGCGCCGGCGACGGACAGTTCCATCGGTGCGCCGAGCCGGACCCGGCCGGTGGCGCGCAGGGCGGCCATGGTCTCGCCGACGGTCAGGACTTCGGGGGACGGTGCGAGGCTCATTCCGCCACCGCCTCGGCGAGCTCGTGGCGCCACTGGGCGGCGCGGTCGCGCAGCGCCCACAGGTCGCCGCCGCTGGCGGCGTCGCCGATCAGCGGCGAGCCGACGCCGACCGCGACCGCCCCGGCGGCCAGGTAGGCCCGCGCGGTGGCGGCGTCCACGCCGCCGACCGGGAGGAACGGCACCTGCGGGAACGGGTCGCGCAGCGCCTTCAGATAGCCGAGGCCGCCGTGCGAGGCCGGGAAGAGCTTGACGGCGAGGGCACCCGCGCGGGTGGCCGCGATGACCTCGCTGGGCGTCAGAGCACCTATCAGACAAGGGAGTTCAGTAGCGAGATCCGGCACCAGCCCCGGAGTGACCAGGAAGCTCGCCCCGGCGTCGGCGGAGCGGGCCGCGTCGGCGTCGGTCAGCACGGTGCCGGCGCCCAGGACAGCGTCGGGGCCGAGCTCGCGCCGAGCCTGCTCGATCACCCCGAAGGCGTCGGGTGTGGTGAGGGACACCTCGGCGGCGGTGATGCCTTCCTCGGCGAGCGTGAGCACGGTTCGCACCGCCGCGTCGCGGTCCGTGCCGCGCACGATGGCCAGTGTCCGGTAGGGCAGTTGGGAGAGGTCCATGGGTGAGGCCTTGTCAGCTGGAGCGGGTGCTGGTCGAGGTGATCTCCAGCTCCCAGCGCAGTTCGCCACTGGCGGGGACGGTCGCCGCGTCGGAGGGCCCGGCTTCGGCGAGGTCGAAGACGGAGCCGAGCATGGGCTCGACGCCGATGCTGCGGTAGGGGCTGGAGGTCGGGAAGCCGCGGAGGTTGCGCCACAGGGCCACCGAGACGGGGACCTTGGCATCGGTGCCGAGAGCGAAGGTCAGGGTGTCGGCGCCGTCGGTGACCGTGACCCGCCGGCAGCCGGTGAGGATCGCGCCGACGGCGTTGCCGTCGTCGGGGCCGAGCCGGTCGAGGTGCAGGCCGCACGGCGTGGGCCACTGGCCGGTGAGGTAGCGGGCGTCGGCCGGCCAGCGGCGGTTGAGGAGGCCGGCCGCCTCGGGGAAGAGCCGGGTGGGGATTCCCAGGGGGGCGTGCAGCCGGGCGCGTGGCGAGAGGTCGAGCAGGGCGTGGGCGGCCCAGAGCAGGCGGTAGCCGGGTGCGGCGGCCAGCTCGTAGGAGGCGTGCACCTTGGCCGGGGTCTGCCGGATGCGGCGCAGCAGGGTGAAGTCGGGGGTGTGCAGCACGTCGGAATTGCCGACCCGGTGCCAGGGTCGGGACCAGGCGTCGCCGTGGTCGGGCGTGCCCCGGATGGTGGGAGCGCACTCCTCCAGTCCGCCGGCGTCCACGAAGGCGTCGCCGGGGCGGACGGTGTCGCGGGTGGGGTCGGGGCGGTGCCAGAGCCATTCCCGGGAGGCGGTGCGCAGGGAGGTCCAGCGGCCGCCGTGGGCGAGGTCGGTGTCGACGATCAGGGGCTGGACTGTCACCATTCCGCGAAGGACCCGTCTGTGTGGTGCCAGACGGGGTTGCGCCAGCGGTGGCCGGTCTCGGCGGCGCGGCGCACCGCGGCCTCGTCGATCTCGATGCCGAGCCCGGGGCCGGTGGGCCGGGCCGCGTGGCCGTCGGTGAACCGGAACGGTTCCGGGTCGACCAGGTAGTCGAGCAGGTCGCTGCTTCCCTGGTTGTAGTGGATCCCGAGGCTCTGCTCCTGGATGAGGAAGTTCGGTATCGTGAAAGCGAGTTGGAGGCTGGCTGCGAGGGCGATCGGTCCCAGCGGGCAGTGCGGGGCCATGGCCACGTCGTGCGTCTCGGCGAGCGCCGCGATCCTGCGCAGTTCGGAGATGCCGCCGGCGTGCGAGACATCGGGCTGGGCGACGGCGATGCCGGTGGCCAGTACGTCGCGGAAGTCCCAGCGGGAGTAGAGCCGTTCGCCGCAGGCCAGCGGCACCGAGGTCGAGTCGACCAACTGGCGCAGGTCCCTGGCGTGCTCCGGCAGCACCGGCTCCTCGACGAACATCGGGTGCAGCGGTTCCAGCAGTGGCAGGATGCGGCGGGACATCGCGGTGGACATCCGGCCGTGGAAGTCGATCGCCACGTCCCGTTCGTCGCCCAGGACTTCGCGCACCGCGGCCACCCGGTCGACGACCTGCCGGGTGGCGGCGGGGGTGTCGATCGGGCCCATCTGGGCCGAGCCGTTCATCTTGACGGCGGTGAAGCCGGCCTCGACCTGCTCGCGGGCCAGTTCGGCGACCTCGGCGGGGCGGTCGCCGCCGATCCAGGCGTAGACCCGGACCCGGTCGCGGACGTGGCCGCCGAGCAACTGGTGGACCGGCACGCCGTGCGTCTTGCCGGCGATGTCCCACAGGGCCTGGTCGATGCCGGCCACGGCGCTGGAGAGCACCGGACCGCCGCGGTAGAAGCCGCCCTTGGTGAGCACCTGCCAGTGGTGCTCGATCCGCAGCGGGTCCTGGCCGACCAGGTAGTCGGCCAGCTCGTGGACGGCTGCGCGGACGGTCTCGGCGCGGCCCTCGACCACGGGTTCGCCCCAGCCTGTGACGCCCTCGTCGGTCGCGATGCGCAGGAACAGCCAGCGGGGCGCGACGAGGAACGTCTCCAGCGATGTGATCTTCATCCGGTCTCCCCCGGGTCGGTCTGCTTTATGAGCTTGTGGAGGTCGGCGGTGGCCTGGGCGAGCAGTGTCTGCACGGCCTGCTCGGCCGCTTCGGGGTCCTGGGCGCGCACCGCGTCGAGCACGGCCCGGTGGATGGGGACGGCGTCGGCCGGATTGTCGGCGCCGTGGACGAGGTGGTCGCGCACCCGCAGACCGGCCTCGATCACCACCTCCATCCGGGTGAGCAGCTCGTTGTGGGCGGCGGCCAGCAGGGCGCGGTGGAAGAGCAGGTCGGCCTCGACCATGGCGTCCGCGTCCGCACCGGCGGCCGCCATCGCGTCGAGCGCCGCGTCGAGCGCCGCCAGGTCATGCGCGTCGCGCCGCTGGGCGGCCAGGCGGGCGCCGGCCGGTTCGACGATCGAGCGGACCTCGTCGAGGTTCTCCAGGAAGCCCTCCTCCGGGACGCCCCGGCCCTGCCAGCGCAGCAGGTCACTGTCGAGCAGGCTCCAGTCCGCGCGGGGCCGGACGTACGTGCCGCGCTTCTGCCGGGATTCGATCAGCCCTTTGGCGGCGAGCACGCGCAGCGCCTCGCGCACCACGGTCTTGCTCACCCCGAGCTCCTGCTCGATCTGCTCCGGGTAGAGCGAGGCGCCCTCGGGATAAGCGCCGCTGATGATCCGTTCGCCGATGATCTCGACGGCCTGTCCGTGCAAGCCCCGGGCCGGCTGGTTCATGGTTGCTTCCCCTCGCTTCGACTGGTCGTGCGGTCAGCGACCGCCGCGATCTTCGCTGCGGTCATGACGAAGCTTTGACCACGGACCAGCCACCGTCCACCACCAGGGTCGTACCAGTCACGTAGGAGGCGTCGTCGGAGGCCAGGAAGGCGACCGCCGCGGCCACCTCCTCGGGTGCTCCGAACCGCTTGGCAACCGTCTCCGCCACGCTGTCGGCCCGTCCGGACTCGTCCACCCGGTCCCAGGCCGGGGTCATGATCGGCCCCGGCACCACGGTGTTGACCCGCACCCGCGGGCCGTACTCGACGGCCAGCTGACGGCCCATCGCGACCAGCGCGCCCTTGGCCGCCGCGTACGCCGGGTGGCCGGGCAGGCCGACCAGCGCGTGGACCGAGGAGGTGAGCACCAACGAGCCGCTGCTGTCCCGCAGTTGGTCGGCGAAGGCGCGCACGGCCAGCCAGCTCGCCTTGAGGGTGACGGAGAGCTGCCCGTCCCACTCCGCCTCGCTGAGCTCGTGCGCCGGCTTGACCACCACCGCGTAGGCGTTGCTGTGCAGCACGTCGAGGCGCCCGTACCGGGTGCGGACGTGGACGGCCAGCTCCTGCCACATGGCGGCGGAGGTCACGTCGCCGTGCCGGTACTCGGCCCGGCCACCGTCTCGTACGATCGCCTCCGCGAGTGCCGAGCCGGCGGCGTCGGCGATGTCCACGGCGATCACCGCCGCGCCTTCGGCGGCCAGCCGCCGGGCGGTGGCCGCACCGATGCCGCTGGCGGCACCGGTGACCAGCGCCACTCGGCCCTGGAACCTTCGACACGTCTGTTCTGTCATGCCACCACCCTAACCCTTGGCATTAATTATGGAAATATCTTGACGCCGTGTCGCCGCTGCTCCAAGCTTCTGCCCAGGACGACAGGCGAGAGAGCAGGACAAGCGGCGGTAGGGAGCCGCCCCCGCTCGATCGGCGCCCTCGACCGCAAGGGCGGAAACGGAAGCCATCCGCCGCCCGTGCGGGAGAGGGCGTGCCATCGGACTCCCTGACCGACGGCCCGCCCGTCCTGGGGGCACGACCCCGCTCCCCGGCGCGCCCCCTCGTCCCCCGTGAGGGGGCGCGCCGACCGGCTCGCTGTCGCGGACCGACCCACACGGGTCCGCGAAACGCAACCCCGCGGGCCACCCGTTCCACCCCCGCAGTACCCAATCCCCACCCCTGAGATCCCGCCGGTGAACTCCGGGTCCCGACCCCCAGTGCCCCGGGTCCCGGCTGTCATATCGGGACAATCCCCTCGGTTCGTTGCCCTCCCACAGACGAATCCGCTCATCCCTCTGGAGCCGACCATGCTCACTGCCCGCACCCGCGGCACTGCCGCCGCCCTGGGCGTCGCCGTCGTCCTCGGTCTGACCGCGTGCTCCACCGGTCAGACCTCCTCCGGCGGTCCGGCCGCCGTCGCGCCGGTCACCGGCAAGATCACCCTGACCTACCTCCAGAAGCAGGGCGACCAGCAGTACTTCGTCGACGAGGCCCACGGTGCCAAGGCCAAGGCCGCCGAACTCGGCATCGACCTCAAGACGGTCAACCTCGGCAGCGACGCCAACAAGACGGTCAGCGAGGTCCAGGCCGCGATCGCGCAGAAGAGCAACGGTCTGATCATCGTGGTGCCGGACCCGGCCGTCGGCCCGCAGGTGGTGCAGACCGCCAAGGACGCCAAGGTCGCGCTGCTCACCTCGGACGACCAGGTCTGCGCCACCGGCCCGGACCCGGCCGGCTGCGCGAAGCAGGACCTGGTGCCGCGGATCGGCTTCAGCGGCGAGCAGATGGGCGCCGAGGTCGGCAAGCGCGCGGCCGAGGAGTTCCAGAAGGCGGGCTGGAACGCGGCCGACACCCGGATCATCTCGGCCTGGAAGCAGGACGTCACGGTCTGCGGCGACCGGGTCAAGGCCGCCGACGCGGCGTTCGCCGCCGCGGGCCCCCGGATCCAGACGATCGACGTCGCCACCGACAACACCCCCACCGGCGCCCAGGACAAGGTCGCGGCCACCATCACCGCCAACCCCGGCGTCAAGCACTGGGTGGTCTGGGGCTGCAACGACGAGAACGTCCAGGGCGCCGTCACCGCCCTGCAGAACGCCGGCGTCAGCCCCGCCGACGTCGACGGCGTGGGCCTGGGCGCCTACCTGGCCTGCAAGGACTGGGCCTCCGGCAAGCCGTCGGGCATGAAGGCCTCGCTCTTCATCAGCGGCAAGGACATCGGTGCGCTGGCCGTGCAGACCATGTACGACAAGCTCAAGAACAGCAAGGACTTCCCGCAGGAGGCCTTCGCCAAGACCACCATGGTCGACGCCACCACCTGGCAGGCCGCCGGCGTGAAGTGCAGCTGATCCGGATGACCAGCCCCGCCACCTTCGGTGCGGGTCTCGCTGCCGAAGCCGTCGCCAAGCGCTTCGGCAGCGTCAAGGCCCTGCACGACGTCACCCTGACCTTCCCGCCCGGCCAGGTCACCGCCCTGATGGGCGAGAACGGCGCCGGCAAGTCCACCCTCCTGCGGATCCTGACGGGCGATCACCGACCGAGCGAGGGAAGGGTGCTGCTCGACGGCAAGCCGCTCGCGCTCGCCTCGCCGACCGACGCCCGCAACGCCGGCATCCGGATCATCCCGCAGGAACCGGAGATCATCCCGCACGTCTCGGTCGCCGAGAACGTCTACGCCGGGGCGCTGCCCCGCGCGGCCGGGCGCCGGCTGGACCGGGCCGAGCTGCGCCGGCGGATCCGCGCCGACCTGGACCGGCTCGGCTTCTCCCGGGTGCTCGACCCGGACCTGCTGGGCTCCGAACTCACCGCCGCCCAGCGGCAGCTGGTGGAGATCCTGCGGGCCCTCACGGGGGCCACCCCGCCGCGGGCGATCGCCTTCGACGAGCCCACCTCCTCGCTCTCCGAGCACGAGGTGGAGGCGCTCTTCGCGCTGATCGGCCGACTGCGCGCCCAGGGCATCGCCGTCATCTACGTCTCGCACCGGATGAAGGAGATCTTCCGGCTCGCCGACCGGATCGCCGTGCTGCGCGACGGCACGGTGGCCGGCGTGGTCGAGGCTCGCGACACCGATGAGGGCGAACTCGTCCGGCTGATGGTCGGCCGCGACCTCTCCTCGCTCTTCGTCCGCCAGCAGGTCGCCACCGACCGCGTGGTGCTGGACGTGGCCGGCGTCAGCACCGACGACGTGCACGACGTCAGCCTGCGGGTGCGGGCCGGCGAGGTCGTCGCCCTGGCCGGCCTGATCGGCGCCGGCCGCTCCGAACTCGCCCTCGCCCTGGCCGGCGACACGCCCGTCCGCGCCGGCACCATCCGGGTGGAGGGCAAGGCGGTCCGGCTGCGCGGCCCGCGCAACGCGATCCGCGCCGGCATCGGTCTGGCGCCCGAGGAGCGCAAGGCCCAGGCCCTCTTCCTGCAGCGCACGATCCGCGACAACACCTCGCTGGTCAGCCTGGACCGGCTGCGCCGCTGGCGGTTCGTCAGGAACCGTGCGGAGAAGCAGCTCGCCCAGCAGTACGCCGACCGGCTGCGGGTGCGCGCCCCGGGCATCGAGCACGAGGTGCGCAAGCTCTCCGGCGGCAACCAGCAGAAGGTGGTACTGGCCCGCTGGCTGGCCCGCAAGCCCAAGGTGCTGATCCTCGACGAGCCCACCCGGGGCGTGGATATCGGCGCGAAGGCCGAGATCTACCACATCATCGCCGACCTCGCCCGCGGGGGCGTGGCCGTGCTGGTGATCTCCTCCGAACTTCCGGAGGTCCTCGGCCTGGCCGACCGCGTCGTGGTGATGCAGAACGGCCGGATCACCGGTGAACTCCTCCGCGCCGACGCCACCGAGGAGGCCATCCTCGCCCTCGCCATGGCCGACGACCTCGCCGTCGCCGGCAGCACCACCCCGACCTTCGGAGGACCCCGATGACCACCACGACCGCTGCCGCCCCCAGAAGGAGCACCGGCGCGGGCGCACGCGGATGGCTGGCCCGGGCCGGCGGCCAGAACCTCGCCCTGGTCGGCGCACTGGCGCTGATCCTCGCGCTCTTCGGCTCGCTGAACCCCAACTACCTGAGCTGGGCCAACGTCCAGGTCATCGCCGAGGCCGTCACCATCACCGGCCTGCTGGCCGTCGTGCAGACCGTCGTGATCATCTGCGGCGCCTTGGACATCTCGGTCGGCTCCCAGGCCGGACTGGCCTCCGTCACCAGCGCCATGGTGTTCACGGCGACGGGCTCCAACGCCGTGCTGGGGATGGGCGCGGCGATCGGCATCGGCGGCCTGGTCGGGCTCTTCAACGGCGCCGTGATCGTCTACGGCCGGGTCAACGCCACCATCGCCACGCTGGCCGGGCTCGCCGCCTACAAGGGCGTCGCGCAGCTCGTCTCGGACGGCCGGGCGCAGGGCTACGTGCTCAACGACCCGATCTTCGTGTTCCTCAGCCGCGGCAGCGTCGCGGGCCTGCCGGTGATGGTCTGGCTGCTGATCCTGGTCGCGATCGCCGTCCACGTACTGCTGAAGTACACCGACATCGGCCGCAACGTCTACGCCATCGGCGGCAACGACACCGCCGCGCGCCTGGCCGGCATCAACCTCAACAAGTACCTGATCGCCGTCTACGCCCTTAGCGGCATGGTCGCCGCCGTCGCCGGCATCCTGCTCACCGCCCGCACCGGCTCCGGCCAGCCCGTCTCCGGCAGCGAGGGGCTGGAACTCCAGTCCATCACCGCCGCGGCCCTCGGCGGCTGCGCGCTCAAGGGCGGCAAGGGCGGCATCGGCGGCACCCTGCTGGCCGTCTCCCTGTTGGGTGCGCTCTCCAACGGGCTCACCGTGCAGGGGATCAACGCCTTCTGGCAGAACGTCGCGCAGGGCGCCCTGCTGGTGGCCGCCGTGGTGATCCAGCAGCGCCGCAACCGCGAGCGGGCGGTGGGGCTGCCGGCGTAGCGAAGGGCCTCGCTGGGACTGCGAACCGCCACCGAATCGGTGGCGGTTCGCAGTCGTTCCTGACGATGTGCCAAGTTGCCTGCAGTGATGGGGTTTCTGGGCTCCGCGTGTAGACAACTAAGGTTTGACCGAGTTCTCCTGACATAGCCTCACCTGCGCGTTCGCGGACCGCTGCTGAACCCTGATCCAAGCGGTCATCTGCTGTTCACGCAGCGGCTGATGGGGTGTTGCGAGGTGCCAAGTCCTGAGTGAGAGATTCCGGATCAACGGGCAATCCCTCATCCCGATCCCCTCGGATGGAGCGCTCGCAGTTGTCCAGATTCGGCACCCTCCCGGCCGTGCTCACCACGGCCGGCGCACTGATCGCCGCCCTGGCACCCGCCGCCGGCACCGCCGGTGCCGCGACCACCCCCGCCCCCACCCCCTCCTCGCTGTCCGTCTTCGCGTTCAACGTCGACCTGGCCACCTCGGCGGTCGACAGCGTCAAGAGTGAGGACGCGGCCGGCCGAGCCCCGCGGGTCGAGGCGGTCATCCGCTAGCACGACGCCGACGTGGTGATCCTCGACGAGTTGTTCAACCAGACCTCGTCCGACCAGATCCCGCGCGACCTCGCCGACCAGTACCCGTACACCACCCCGAACGTCGGCCAGGTCTGCTCCGGCGGTGGCTGGGACTCGATCGGCGGCAACTGCTCGACCGCGCCCGGCATCATCCGCGGCGGCACGATGATCCTCTCCAAGTACCCGATCCTGTCCCAGCACGCCTACGTCTTCCGGCAGGCCAACTCCTGGGACTGGTTCTCCAACAAGGGCGCCGTGCTGGCGGAGGTGGACAAGAACGGCACCCGCAGCTGGGTGGTCGGCACCCACCTTCAGGCCGACCAGGCCGGCACCTCGATCGACACCACCCGGGCCACCCGGGTCGAGCAGATGGGCGAGATCCGCAACTGGGTCAACGCCACCGTGGGCACCCACGGACCGGTGCTGATCGGCGGCGACCTCAACATCGAGAACTTCAACGGCCAGGTGGGCCGGGCGCCGGGCGACTCCGACCTCGGCCGTGCGGAGGCCTCTGGCAATGCGGTGCTGCAGACCGTCGAGGACCCGAACGCCCAAGTCCGCACCCTGGACTGCCAGATCAGTGCCTGGTGCAAGACCATGACGGGCATCGAGAGCTTCTCCGGCACCTACAACGACAGCCTGAGAAGCTGAGCTGATCCGAGCTGTCGGCGACCCGCTGCCGTCGGCCGGCAGCGGGTCGCCGCACCGCAGCGAGCTGCTGCTCTTGCTCAACTCATTGCATTCTCAGTTGAGTTGAAGCCGCAAGGTCTGATTTTCTGTCAGCTTTGGTGATCTTCAAGACTTGAACCCTGGGGGTCAAAGGGTCGCAGGTTCAAATCCTGTCGTCCCGACTTGCATCACTGCAAGTCAGAGGCCGTTTCCGCCGGATGGCGGAGACGGCCTTCGTGGTTGGTGATCGCAGTGTGGTCGTGAACGCTCGTTCACAGCCTGCCGGGTGAGTGCCCCGGCTGATCCCGGATCGGCCCGGCGCAACACGATGGGGCTTTGTCCGTTCGGTTGCAGGACTGAGCGCACTCGACCCGGGGTGGGACGTCTCTCCGGTGCGGGCACGATCACGGCTTCCCGGGAAGAGAGCATGCTCGTGGAACCCGAGGCGTGGACTGTTCCAGTGGGCAGTGCGCCTGGGTGGGTGTCAGCTGTGAGCCGGCGGGGCCGGCTGTTTGCGGTGCTATTGCCCGGTGGGCCGGATGAGCTGCGGTGCGGCCGTCAGGCCGCGTGGCCGAACAGGGGGTTCGGCGGGGCTGCACTCTAAGCGGAGGCTTCGGCGCCGTGACGGTTTTGGGCCTCGACGAGGCAGAGCTTGGCCTCGATGGTCTGGACGGCGGCCATGGCGACCTCCCATGGCAGGTGGCTGTAGATGTTTGCGGTGGTCGAGAGTGTGGAGCGCCGCAGTGTCTTGGAGATGACGGCCATGGAGACGTTGCCCTCCAGGGCGAGCGTGGCGGCGAGGTGCCGTAGGTCATGGATCGTCACGTGGGGAAGCCCGGCCTGCTTTCGCAGTTCGTGGACGCGCCGGCGGACCGCGGCCGGGTGGAGGGTCTGCCGGTGGGGGCACTGGAAGACGTGGTCGTTGTCGGCGGAGGTGCTTCTGGCCATGGTGCGTTGGAGTGCCGCCGCGCCGCCCGGCGACGGCCAGCACCACCAGAGCATGCGTCATAGATCCATGACGCGGCAGCTGTGCTGCCGCACGATCGGTTCCCGCCGAATGGTGGGACGGGCACGTGCGGATGCCCGGTCGACCGGGTCACCGACCCGGCAGCGTTGCTCGGCAACTGGCCGCGGAGCGGGAGAAAATGGTCTGCAGGTCGGCCGTGGGTTGTTGGGCTCGTACGGCCGGGGACAGTCCTCGCCAGAGGTTTCGTCGTCGAGGTCGCGAACGGCGCGTCTCATGTGCCTTGCCGGTCACCGCCGGTACCGCTTCAGCGGCGCTGTGGCGGGCGCCCGTGCGATTCGGAGGGGACGCGCGGCCAGCTCGGCGTCGCGCGTACCCTCCGCCTCAGAGGACCGCGTCGGTCTCGGGTCAGAGCTTGTACATCGTGGCGTAGGGCTGGGTGATGCGTTCGCGCCGCGATCCGAAGTCGACGAGTACCGCGATATCGCTGTCTCCTTCGACCTCGATGGCCCGGCCGAGGCCGTACGTGTCGTGGGTGACGCGGTCGCCGACGGCGAAGTGCTTGCGTGGCGTTTCGATCCGGGCCTTGAAGGGGCTGGTGGGCAGGGTGCGGCGGGCTGCTACGGATCTTCTCATTCCCTGCAGTATGCGCCGAAAATCGCGGGAGCGGGTCTTTCCGGTGCAATCTATGCCGCGGCAGAAGTTTCGCGCGGTCCGAAATGATCACGGACGGTGTCGGTGGGCGAGCTGCGCGGCCGGCGCGGCGGGGCAGATCCGTCCTTGGCACCCGTGGGGCTCGCCCATCCCGAGGAGGGGGCCGCGGGCGTCGAGAGGCGGAGCTTCCAGACCAACTGGGCGGTGTCTCATGTGTGTTGGCGGTCATCTCGCCTCGCGCTCCATGGCCCCGGGGAAGGGGGCCGGTAGAACCGGGGGTGGAATTTCCGCCCGTGGCGGGCCTGGGCCTGCTACAGTCGTTGTAGTTGCAGTAGTGGTTCCCATGAACTTTGTGTGCGCCTGCTGAGGTTTCGTAGGCGCATTTTTGTTTCCCGGCTCTTCCCCGGGTGGGTGCTCATCGCGGCGACTCGAGGCCCGCACTGTGCGGGTTTCGGACAGCCCCTTGAAGGAGATTTCTTTATGGCTAATGGCACTGTGAAGTGGTTCAACGCGGAAAAGGGCTTCGGCTTTATCGAGCAGGAGGGCGGCGGCGCTGACGTGTTCGCCCACTACTCGAACATCAACGCCAACGGCTTCCGTGAGCTGCTCGAGGGCCAGAAGGTCGAGTTCGACGTCACGCAGGGCCAGAAGGGCCCGCAGGCCGAGAACATTCGTCCGCTGTAGTTTTTTGCCACGGCACCCGCCTGGTAGCGAGGGGCCCGCACCGCGTACATGATGCCCGGTGCGGGCCCCTCGGCATTGCGCCACACTGCACACCCCGGCCGTTCAGGCCCCTGGCTCCGCCACCGGCGGCCATCCCCACGCGAGCCGCCCCGCGCCGCGTCCGGATCGGCGCCCTGCCGTGACACCCACGGTTCGAGGATCTTCGCTCCTTGCCTTCGCGGTGAGCGCGGACCTGAGGTGACGTGCCGCACGGTTTCACCGTCCACGCCCCGCCCTCTCCATACTTTCGGCCCGTTCCTCGCGATCTCCTGCCGGCGCCCCGCGCTGCGGAGCCGCCTCGCGACGTGCCGCCCCAGGAAGGTTTCCCATGAACCGCTCCACTCGCTCCCCGTACCGGAATACCAGCTCACGCTCCTCGGCCTCCGCCCGCTCCGGCAGTTCCCACGGATCCCGCTCCGGCGGCGGCTCCTTCTACGGTGACCGGCCCGCCGGCAGCCGGAACTCCCGTCAGGTCTCTTCGATGCAGGGTGAGTTCGCGATGCCGGTGAGCACCACCCCGGCGCTGCCGGCCGTCGAAGCGTTCGACGAGCTGGACATGCCGAAGGCGCTGCTGTCGGTGCTGACCCGGCAGGGCGTTACCACGCCGTTCCCGATCCAGGCCGCCACGCTGCCGAACTCGCTGGCCGGCCGTGACGTCCTCGGACGAGGCCGCACCGGCTCCGGCAAGACCATCGCGTTCGGTCTCGCCGTGCTGGCCCGCATTGCCGGCCGGCGCGCGGAGCCGCGCCGGCCGCTGGCCCTCGTGCTGGTTCCCACCCGCGAGCTCGCGCAACAGGTCACCGACGCCCTCACGCCGTTCGCCCACGCGGTGCGGCTGCGCATGGCGGCCGTGGTCGGCGGGATGTCGATCGGACGCCAGGCCCACGCTCTGAACCAGGGGGCCGAGGTGGTGGTCGCTACCCCCGGTCGCCTCAAGGACCTGGTCCAGCGCGGTGACTGCCAGTTGGACGGAGTGGGCATCACGGTCCTCGACGAGGCGGATCAGATGGCCGACATGGGCTTTTTGCCGCAGGTCACCGAGCTGCTCGACCAGGTCGCCGAGGGCGGCCAGACGATGCTGTTCTCCGCCACCCTGGACCGCAACGTCGACCGCCTGGTCCGCCGCTTCCTGAAGGATCCGGTCACGCACTCGGTGGACCCGTCCGCAGGCGCGGTCAGCACGATGGAGCACCACGTGCTGCACGTGCAGAACTACGACAAGGCCGCCACGATCGCACACATCGCCTCCCGCGAGGGTGGCGTGATCATGTTCATCGACACCAAGCACGGCGCGGACCGCCTGGTGGAGGACCTGCTCGCGAACGGGGTGAAGGCCGCCGCCCTGCACGGCGGCAAGTCCCAGCCGCAGCGCACCCGCACCCTGGAGCAGTTCCGCACCGGCCAGGTCACCGCGCTGATCGCCACCAACGTCGCCGCCCGGGGCATCCACGTCGACGGCCTGGACCTGGTCGTCAACCTCGACCCGCCGAGCGACCACAAGGACTACCTCCACCGCGGTGGGCGCACGGCCCGCGCCGGCGAGTCCGGCACCGTCGTCACCCTGGTGCTGCCCAACCAGCGCCGCGAGATGGCCCGCATGATGAACACGGCCGCCATCACCCCCGTCACCACCCGCGTCAGCGCCGGCGACGACGACCTGGCCCGCATCACCGGCGCCCGGGTGCCCACGGGCATCCCCACTGTGATTGCCGCCCCCGTCGTCGAACGCCCCCGCCGCAGCGCGTCCATGAGCCGCGGCCGCCGCGGCCGGGCCGCCCACGCGGGAGTCGACACCCGCGCTACCGCCACGAGTCGCGACGACAAGGGCTCGTCCGGCCGCCGCCGGGCACCGCGCCGCGTCGTCCTCGCCGCTTAGCACGTATGGGGGCGGGGACTGCCGCGCAGTCCCCGCCCCACCCCTCATCGAGCGAACAGCATTCTCAGTGCCGGCGCACCCACCGGCCGTCCCACCGTCAGCACTCTGCCCACCGCCGGTCCCGGCAGTGGATACGCGAAGGAGTCTGCTCATGACCATCACCCTCGAACGTACCGAGACCGCCGTCACGGTCGGCGACCTCATGAAATGCCCTGAGCTGCAGGTCAGCGACGACGTCATGGTCGACATGGCAGTGGACGTCCTGCAGAGCTCCGGCGCCGACCACCTCCTGGTCCGCGACGACGACGGCCGCTGTGCGGGGCTGCTGACACGCCTGCATCTCGCGCCGTTCCAGGCCCGCTCGTGGTACACCGAGCGGACCGCGGTGCGCGACATCGTCTTCGACCGTGGCCCGTTCGCCACCGCTGACATGCCCGCAGACGCGGCGGCCGCCGCCATGCGCGCCCGAGGCCTGGTCGCGTGGCCGGTGGTGGACCATGACGGCCACGCCGTCGGCCTGCTCAGCTTCTAGGGGCGTCCCGTCGGCGCCGACACGCCGGCCATCGCCCTGTCCGCTCGCAGTAGCCCTCACCGCTGCTTTCGGCCCCGTGTCCCGCCAGGGGGCCCTCCGGGCAGTGGACGCGCAGGTCGGTGCGGCCTCACACGACCCCCGGAATCCCGCGGCCCGGAAGCGGCTTCCGCAGGGGGAACCCTCACACAGCACCTGGTCGACGCCGGGGCGGTGCGGCAGGGCCGTGACCGGTGCGGCAGGTGCCGCGCGGGCCGGTTCGGCGCCCTGGTAGGCGGGTCAGGTGTCGGCGGCGGGTTCCTGACCGTGCTGGGGGAGCGCAGTTGCTCGTTGATGCGCAGCGCTTCTTCGAGTTGGTCTGCGAGGATGATGATGCGGCAGGCGGCGTCGATGGCGCTGCCCTGGTCGACGAGGTCGCGGGCGCGCATCGCGATCCGTAGCTGGTAGCGGGAGTAGCGGCGGTGTCCGCCCTCCGAGCGCAACGGTGTGATGAGGCCCGGCTCGCCGAGAGAGCGCAGGAAGCCGGGGGTGGTGCCGGTCACTGTGGCCGGCTTCCTTGTGTCCGCGTCGCCCCGGGGGTGGGGCGTGCGCGGATCGCGTATGCGTGACCGGAAACCACCGTCCTCGCCTTGGGGAGTGAGAAGGAGGCGGAGCGCTGGAGGGGCGGCAAACCGCGCGGCAGGTGCGCACCCCCGGTGACCGACATCCTTGCACCCGACTGGGCCTCGCCCTACCAGCAAGAACCGCTACACGAAACGGACTTGCACCTGCGGGTTCACGTTAACTACGCGGCATTGGAGTGCTGGCGTGGTGCTGGCACTGCTGTGGCTCTCCTCACGCCTGGATCGTCACCCGGGCTTCAAGGACTCCACGAAGATCAGTGCAGCTCAGCGGCCCCACCAGGGAGCAGGCGTGCTCCGCCTCGGGCGCTGCTGTGGGCCTGCTCCCAGGGCGTCAGCAGTCAGGTCGGGCATCCCGTGGGGGCGGTTCGCTTGCCCGCCGGCTCACGCAACACCTCGAAGCGGGCACACGGCCAGGACAACCGCCGGACCGTGTTGCCCGATCCGCGCCCGGTCGGGGAGAAAGGGCCACTGTCAGGGCCGCGTCGGTGTCCTTCCGGGGTGCGCTCTACTCAGAGGGCGGCGCGGTCATCGACGGCGGCCGCCGCCGATGTGGCGGTCGTTGGCCAGTGCGGTCAGCGGGCCGTACTCACAGGCGAGCTGATTCCACGTCAGAACCTCGCCACAGCGGGCCGGGAACGTCTTCGGGTCGAATTCGGGCATGGTCCAGGTGCCGGTGCCCCGGTCCCGCAGCCACAGATCCCCGTCACCGTCGACCACAGTCGGCGGGGCCGGTACGGGATCGGCCTGATCGATGGGATCCCAGGTGACCCGGCCGGGGTGGGAGACGCGGCGCAGCTCGGTGGTGGCCAGCCGTGCGGCCAAGTCGCGGGTGGACTCTTCGGTGTCCTTGACCGACGCGAGTCGGTATGCGTCGTCGAGGACGGGCAGGGCTGGATTCTGGCTGCGCTTGGAACTCATACGCTGGCTACCTCCGTAGGGGGCGCCACATCCGTTATGGCACCCCGTGTAGGAACACGGTATCCGAGGCGGGAGCCGCGCCGGGCTCTACCACCGTTCAGGTGGAGGAGGCCGGGCCGGTGGGGCCCGGTGGTGAGCCGGTCCCGGACATGACGCAGCCGCGGTGGTTCGGGGTGATGGCGATCCCTGAAAACGGCTCTGACCGGGGTTCCGTGAATGATCTTGTGACGAGGGATCAGATCTGCGGGCAAGGAGGGCCGAGTCATCGGCCGGCGGGGTTGCTCTGCTTGAATCTGCTGGTCACTAGCCTGCACTCATCGATAGGGAGCCATCCGTGACCTCCTCCGCGCTTGACCACGAGTCAGCCCAGATACAGAGGTCTCCCGCCGTGGGCCACGAGGCGGCCGAGGACGGACGTTTGTCGCGCTGAGCCCGGCCAGCGGTGACGAACACCTCCTGCGGCTCTACTGCTTGCCGCCCGCAGGGATGAGCGCCCCCGGCCACCCCGCGCCTCTTACCCGGTAATCACACCTACCCGCTCGACAACGTCGAGCCCTCAGCGCCCGGCTCTCCGCCGACATCGCCACCTCCTTGCGAGGGCGGGCGCGTCCAGCCAGCGGGGCCGGCTCACGTTCCGGGGGGTGACGGTGACCTGGTCCGGATACAACCGCGGCAGGCTCCGCGCCTGCACCCCCGCAGCGTCAGCATGAGCCGTCCGAGCTCAGGGGGACCGCAGAGGATCCTGGCCGGATCTGCCGTCAGAGCAGGGCGCTGGTCTCGACGGGTCCTGCCGTGATGTGCAGGCAGCGGACTCGCGGTGCCGCCTCGTCGCTCTGGTCGAGGTAGAAGATGTGCGTGAACGGGGCCCGCACGAGGTTGTCGGGTTCGGTCTTCTTGGCGATGGTCGCCTCGCCCCGAAGGATCAGCACGTCCCCGACGGTCCAGGTCTCGATCACCTCGTGCGTGGTGGTGAGCGGGGCGTCGATCTGCACGAAGAAGTCCTTGATGGCCTCGACTCCGTGGACGCGGGCCGTACCGAAGATCATCTCCGTGTTCTGGTCGAGGTTCGTGGCGAACGCGGTCGCGAATTCGAGGGTGTCGATCTCGTGCATGAAGGCGTTGACCCATCCGGGGGCCTCGCCGCGGTCGGTGGTGGTGGCGGTCATGCTGCTCAGATCCTTTCCAGCGCGGGGAGTTCGGCGAGGAAGGCGTCGATCTCGGCGTTGACGGCCTGCGGGTTCTCGCGGGCGGCGAGGTGGCCGGTGTGCGGCAGCACTCTGAAGGTGGCGGTGGGGATCGCGTCGGCCATCCGGCGCACGGCGTGCACGGGGAACTGGCTGTCCTCCTCGCCGGCGATCACGAGGACCGGGACGTGCTCGATCGTGGCGAGCAGGCGGTGCTCGTCGCGGCGGCCGATCAGGATGCTGCGCAGCGCCCAGGCGACCGACTTGGGGTCGTTGGTGAGCACGAACTCCAGGAACTCGACGAACTCCGGGCGTTCGGCCTCGGCGGTCGGCCCGGCGAACGCGCCGCGGGCCGCTGCCAAGGCCAGTCGAGGCATCTTCGAGTTCAGCGACAGGTACCCGGCCAGCGCGGTGGCCCAGATGCTCTCGAAGGTCGTGGGGAGCGAGGCGGTGCAGTTGATGCCGACCGTCCCTGCCGAGCGGTCCGGGTGGTAGGCCGGGAAGACGCCGGCCAGCATGCCGCCCCAGCTGTTGCCGATGAGGACAGCCTTGTCGATGCAGAGCGCGTCCTGGATCTCGACGAGCGCGTCGGCGCACTGCTCGAGGTCGATGATCCGGCGCAGGGCGTCGGACTTGCCGTGTCCGGGGCTGTCGACGAGCAGCACGCGGTGGGTGGGGGCGAAGCGCTCGTACTGGTAGCGCCACATGGTGCCGTCCATCATCAGGCTCGGCCAGAAGATCAGCGGCGGGCCGTCCGCCTTGCCGCCGTCGCGCACGTTGATCCAGCCGAGCGAGGTGGGGATGAGCCGTTCGGTGACGCCGTCGAGCCAGGTCGTGGTCATGGCGATTCCTCTCTGACGGGGATCGTTCTCCACTCTCTCGCTGGAAGCGTATTGCAACTAGTTCTCTTCTGCAACCAGTGGAACCAGGTTCGAGGCCAGGATCGGCCGGTGGCAGACGCTGCATGCCAGGTAGGGCTCGGTCTCCTCGCCGCAGACCGTGTGCAGCAGCGGCCGGCGCGGGCCGGCGTCGGCGGTCTGCGGATCCGGTCCGTGCTCCTCGGCCCAGCGGGTGATCGCCACGATCGCCGGCACGACCAGCTCGCGAGCGGCGTCCGAGAGCTCGTACTCGAACCACTGCTTGTCCTCGCGGTACGCCCGCCGCGTGAGCAGGCCCAGCTCGGTGAGGGTGTTCAGGCGCGCGGTCAGGATGTTCGTAGAGATGCCGAGCGCGCGCTTCAGTTCGCCGAACCGCGCGGTGCCGAAGAAGACCTCGCGCAGGATCTGATAGTTCCAGCGCTCCGAGATCGTCGCCAGAAACGTCTGGCCGTGCTGGAAGACGACGGGTTGCGAGTCGTTCGCCACGGGGGCTCCCTCCATTGCAGTTCGATACTAGTTTCATCATGCTACCGGCCCAGGGCGTCGGCGATCCGCCAGGCCGCGGCCCAACTCTGTTGATTCAAATCCCTCTTACGGTGAATGAAAGACGGGCTACGCGCATGGACCGGCGGTGGCCTGCGGATCTCCGGAACAGTGCGGCGGGGGCTCAGGTCTCGCTCCGGTGGAGATCATTGACGTCCATTTGCGGGCTCTGCTTGGCTATCGCATGTCAGGCGGCGGCTCGCCGAACCCCCAATGACGGCACGTCAGTTCTGCGTTTCCATGCCTGCGGACCCCACGCCGCGGGAGGATTCCCGGCGGCGTGCCGGAAGCCGCCGCCTGCGGCTCCCCATCCCCACGCACTGTCGCCGCACCCGACAGAGGAGCGGTCGGCAGGAAGAGAGAGGTTCCCACACGATGGGCGTTTCCTCCACGAACCGTTCGGCTCGCGCCAAGGCGCTGGCCGCGTTCAGCACGCTGGCCATCGCCGGCATCGCCTTCGCCGCCACCCCGGCGTCGGCGAGCCAGCCGGGCAACGAGCTCGCCGGCCCGTCGCACCCGTACCGGCACGGTATGGTCCAGGCGAAGGGCGTCAGCCCGGCGGCGAGGCCGCGGCCGAGCTCGAACCTGAAGTTCGGCGGCGGCGTCGACGGCATCGGTGTCACCACCGGCCCCCAGAAGGTCTACCTCGTCTTCTTGGGTTCTCAGTGGGGTACCCAGGGCACCGACGCGAACGGTTACACCACCCTGAGCGGCGACCCGAGCGGCATCGCGGTCCGAGCCCAGCAGCTCTTCAAGGGCCTCGGCACCAACGGCGAGGCCTGGTCCGGCGTGATGACCCAGTACTGCGAGGGCATCTCCGCCGGCTCCACCTCCTGCGGGACCGGCGGCACCCACGTCGGCTACCCGACCGGCGGTGCGCTGGCCGGCGTCTGGGTGGACACCTCGGCCGCCTCGCCCTCGCAGGCGACCGGCAACCAGCTGGCCCAGGAGGCCGTCAAGGCCGCCGGCCACTTCGGCAACACCACGGCCGCCGCCAACCGCGACGCGCAGTACGTGATCCTCTCGCCGACCGGCACCCACCCGGACGGCTTCAACACCTCCACCGGGCAGTTCTGCGCCTGGCACGACTGGAACGGCGACACCACCCTGTCCGGTGGCGCGGCCTCCTCGCCCTACGGCGACGTGGCGTTCACCAACGACCCGTACGTCACCGACATGGGTGCCTCCTGCGGCGCGAACTACGTCAACGCCGGCACCGCGGGCGCGCTGGACGGCGTGACCATGGTCTACGGCCACGAGTACGCCGAGACCGTCACCGACCAGAACCCGGCCGGTGGTTGGACCGACTCGACCGGCGCGGAGAACGCCGACAAGTGCGCCTGGAAGGGCACCGGCGGCGTCGGCGGCGCGCAGAACGTCACGCTCGCGACCGGCTCCTTCGCGATGCAGGGCACCTGGAGCAACGACTACAACGGCGGCGCGGGCGGCTGCGAGATCTCGCACCCGATCGTCCCCTGACCCTAGGGTCGGCCACTGAGTGCCCGGGCGAGCCGAACGGCTCGCCCGGGCACTCGGCTACCGGGCCGGGTACTCGCCGAGCGTGTTGGTGAACATGCCTGCGCGGCAGGTGAGTTCGGGACAGTCGCCGGCGGCGGTGGCGTCCGGCGGGGCGACGTTGCTGCCGGCGCAGACCGCGAGGGCGCCGTGGGCGAGGTAGCCGGCGGCGTTCGTGCCGTCGATGCCGCCGGAGGCGACCAGCGGGATGCCGGGGTAGGGGCCGTGCAGGTCCTTGAGGCAGATGGGCGATTCGTGTCGGGCGGAGGGGCGGTTCAGGTGTCCAACTGCCGCTGGACGGGGAGGTTGCCCTCCGTGGCCACGGATGCTAGTGGCGGACCAGAAAGGGAGTTCGACATGAGCGACGCACTCGACTTCAACGCGCGGACCATCGCCGAGTTCCGGGCGAACGAGGGCAGGGTCGGCGGGATGTTCGAGGGGGCTCCGCTCGTCCTGCTGCACCATGTGGGGCGCAAGAGCGGGCGGGAGTTCATCAGTCCGGTGATGTACCTGGCGCACGATTCGGACCCGGGGGTGATCTACGTGTTCGCGAGTGCGGGCGGGGCGCCGGCCAATCCGGAGTGGTACTTCAACCTGGTCGCGGCCGGGGAGGGCACCGTGGAGGTCGGGACCGAGGAGTACCGGGTGGCGGTGCGGGACGTGACCGGGGGCGAGCGCGACCGGATCTACGCCGAGCAGGCGGGGCGGTATCCGGGGTTCGCGGAGTACGCGGAGCAGACGGCGGGGGTGCGGACGATTCCGGTGCTGGAGTTGAGCCGGGTGTAGGGGGTGCTGGGTTGAACAGCTAGGGGAGAGGTGAGTGGCGATCATATAGTCGCCTCGCAAAGGAACTCACGCGCCGCCACGAGGGGCGCGTGAGGCAGCGAGCCTGCGGCGCGATCCCGCAGAAGTGGTGTTCGACGGCCCGACCCCATGGCCGGCCCAGATCCCTTCTCCTGATTGCCGAGGCACGATGTTCTCCCACAGCCCTGCTCCGGAAACGGCAGCGCCGCCCGACGTGTTCCAGCGGCTGGTCGACCTGTTCGGCGCCGGCTCGGTGCCGTACCGGACGATCCCGCACCAGCCCGAGGGGCGCACGGATGTCGCCAGCCGGCTGCGCGGGCATCCGTTGGCGCAGGCCGCGAAGTCGCTGGTGGTGCGGGTCGCGACGGGGAAGCGCTCGCGGCGGTACGTGCTCGCGGTGGTGCCCGGGGACCGGCGGGTGGACCTGCGGGTGCTGGCCGAGCACTACGACGGGCAGGAGGCCTCGTTCGCCAGCCGGGAGGTGGCGGAGCGGCTGGCGGGGAGTGTGAGCGGGTCCATCACGCCGTTCGCGTTCTCCGCCGAGCTGGACCTGCTGGCCGACGAGGGCCTGTTCGTGCATGACGAGATCTACTTCAACGCCGGCCGGCTCGACGTCTCGTTCGCGCTGTCGGCGGCGGACTACCGGGTGCTGGCCCGGCCCACGGTGCTGCCGATCGCGGCCTGAGCCGGGCCGAGCCGGGCCGAGCCGGGCCGAGCGGGCCTGCCCGGCCGGGGCGGGTGTCGGCAGTGGCCTTGACCAAGGTCTGGACCACTGCCGACAATCGTGATCATGCCTGGCTTCCCGTCCTACGACGACTGCGTGATCTGGTACGAAACGACCGGCGAGGGCGCGCCGCTGGTGGTGCTGCCCGGCGGACCGGGGATGGA
The DNA here is from genome assembly GCF_042869935.1 of Kitasatospora sp. NPDC006697. Taxonomy (NCBI): domain Bacteria; kingdom Bacillati; phylum Actinomycetota; class Actinomycetes; order Kitasatosporales; family Streptomycetaceae; genus Kitasatospora; species Kitasatospora sp. NPDC006697. The sequence goes on along the minus strand of NZ_JBIAGU010000016.1, from coordinate 75,450 downwards.
CGTGCGGTACCTGGGGGAACTCGCCGGAGTGGGCCGGGGGCGCCGGCTGGTCCGGGTGGACGCCCGGGCGGCGGGGCGGTCGGGGGTGCCGGCCGACCGGGGGACGGTCTCCTTCGTGGCGCAGGCCCGTGATCTCGAGGCGCTGCGCGTGCACCTGGGGCTGGAGCGGTTCCAGCTGCTGGCGCACTCCGCCGGGTGTCTGACCGCGCAGGAGTACCTGGCGGCGTTCCCCGGGCGGGTGACCGGGGCGGTGCTGGTGGCGCCGGTCGGGCGGGCCGGACGGGAGCCCGACGAACGGGAGTTGGCCGCGCTGCGGGCCGGGCGGGCCGGCGAGCCCTGGTACCGGGACGCGGCGGAGGCGGACCGGCTGCTGGCCGAGGGGGAGCGCGGTGCCGAACTCGCGGCGCTGCAAAGGCGGATACTCCCGTTCTTCTGGTACCGGTGGACCGCCGACCGGTCGGCCGAGTACCCGGCGGAGTACGCCTGCGCGCACCCGTGGCTGCGGGAGGCCTTCTATGCGGGCTCGGCCGATGAGCGGACCCTCGCCGAGCGGGTCGCACGGCTGGGCGCCGCGGCGACTCCGGTGCTGGTGCTGGCCGGTGCGGCCGACGGCATGGTCGGGACGGCGCCCGCGCGGGCGGTGGCGGCCGCGCACCCGGGCAGCCGGCTGGAGGTGCTGGAGCAGTCCGGCCACCGGCCGTGGGTGGAGGAGCCCGAGCGGTTCGCGGCGCTGGTCGGGGAGTTCCTGGCACTCTCGGAGCAGTGGCACTGAGCAGCTGATGTGGCATCATGCAGGGGAAACCACAGGTGACTTCGACTCCGCTCATTGCTGCAGCTGACACCCCGTAGAGGTGCACCATGGCAACGATCGATCCCCGTCGAGGCGTCGTGACCGGCGTCCCCCTTACCGATGTCGTGCAGCACGTGGTCAACGAGGCGCTGGGCCGGGTGCCGGGTGGCGCCCCCGCTCCGCGCACCCCCAGCACTCCCGTCGAACCGTTCTTCCGGGACGCGGACTTCGCCCGGCTGACCGCACTGGTCCACCGCCAAGGGGTGGGCGAGGTCAGGGTGGTGCGGGCGAACAGCACCAGCGGCGGCCCGACCGTCGAGGGGTTCGTCAGCAATGACACCGTCGAGATCGGCATCCTGATCACGGACGCCCAGGAGCCCGCCCTGCTGGCCCGCTACCACCGGACGGGCTCGCGCTTCCTGCGCGAACTCCACGCCCTGATCGACTCCGAGGACTTCGCGCTGAGAGGCGTGGAGGTCCGCGAGGGTTCGCTCTGGGTCTGGCTGAAGATCCAACTCAGGCGTGCCTGGGGCTGGTTGCGCGACAACAACGGGGTGCTGCGGTGGCTGCAGAGCCACAAGGAGGACGTGGCGTTCTGGACGGACACGATCGCCAAGTTCGTCCGGCTGGTCGGCAACCTGCTGAACCTGCTCTGGTGGTTCTTCTTCGGTGACGGCGGCCCGCTGCCGGGCTTCGGCTGACGCGCGCCCGGGGGCGGGCGGGGCCGGGCCGGTTCGGTCCGTGGACACGAGTTGCCCGGCCGCCGACCGGTGGGTGAGGATCCGGCCTGCCCATGTCACCCCGTCCCGGGAGCACGTCCATGTTCAAGGTCAACGAGTACTTCGACGGCACGGTCAAGTCGATCGCCTTCACCGGCGAGGACGGGCCGGCGACCATCGGGGTGATGGCTCCGGGCGAGTACGAGTTCGGCACCGCGAGCGTGGAGCTCATGCACGTGATCAGCGGCGCGCTCACCGTGAAGCTGCCCGGGGCGCAGGAGTGGGAGACCTTCGCCGCCGGCACCCGGTTCACCGTGCCCGGGCAGAGCACCTTCCAGCTCAAGGTGGCCGTGGAGACCGGCTACCTGTGCGAGTACCGCTGACGGCGGCGCGCCGCCGCGGTGACGGGGGAGGGCCGGGCGATGGTGGGAGCACCCTGGTCCGCCCACCCCCGGAGCCACCGTGTGGAGCATCCCCGTCCGGCGCGCCGCCGTGCCGCTGGCCACCGTCCTCGTCGCGCTGCTGCTGGCCGGCTCCTCGGCGCCGGGCGGCGCATCCCCGTCGCTGACGGGTGACCTGGACCGGCTGCTCGCCGACCCCCGGCTGGCCGGCGCCGAGGTGTCGGTGCTGGTGGCCGACGCGGCGAGCGGCGAGGTGCTGTACCAGCACGACGCGGACGCGCTGCTGCTGCCCGCCTCGACGCTGAAGACGGTGACGGCCGCGGCCGCCCTGGAGCTGCTGGGCGAGGGGCACCGGTTCACCACCCGGGTGCTGGCGGCCGGCCCGCAGAACGGCGGCGGACGGCTCGACGGCGACCTGGTGCTGAGCGGCGGCGGCGACCCGAGCCTGCGGGAGGCCGACCTCGACGCCCTCGCCGCCCGGGTCGCGGCGGGCGGGGTGCGGGAGGTGACCGGCGCCGTGCTCGCCGACGCCTCGCGCTACGACGCCGTGCCGCTGGGCGCCGGCTGGGCCTGGGACGACCAGGCGGAGTACTACAGCCCGCAGATCTCCGCGCTCACCCTCACCACCGACGCCGACGACGACGTGGGCAGCGTGCGCCTGACGCTCACGCCCGCCGGCACCCCGGGCGGCGGCCCGGCGGCCGTCCGGGTGACGCCGGACCAGGCGCCGGTGCGGGTCGGCGGGCGGGTGGCCACCGGCGCGCCCGGGAGCGCGGACACCGTCCGGGTGGACCGGCGGCCCGGGTCGAACGAGCTGCTGCTCTCCGGCAGCCTGCCGGCCGACGCCGGGCCGACCGACGAGTGGGTGGCGATCGACGACCCGGCGCGCTGCGCGGTCGCGGTGTTCGCCGCGGCGCTGGCCCGGCACGGCGTGGCGGTGCGCGGCGGGGTCCGGGAGGAGCCCGGGCCGGCTGCCGGTGCGGCGCTGCTCGCCGCGCACGATTCGGCGCCGCTGGGCGAGCTGCTGGTGCCGTTCCTGAAGCTCAGCAACAACGGCATCGCCGAGCACCTGGTGAAGGAGATCGGCGCGGTCCGGGCCGGCCAGGGCAGCTGGGCGGCCGGGCTGGCGCAGCTGGACGGCTTCCTGCGGGCGCACGGGCTGGCGGTGACCCCCGCCCGGCAGGTGGACGGCTCCGGGCTGTCGCGGCAGGACCTGCTGACGGGCCGGCGGCTGGTGGCGCTGCTGGAGTTCGCCCGCAGGCAGCCGTGGTTCGCCGCCTGGTACGCGGGGCTGCCGGTGGCGGGCGACGACCGGCGGATGGTCGGCGGCACGCTGCGGTCGCGGATGCGCGGCACGGCGGCCGCCGGGCGGGTGCACGCGAAGACCGGCTCGCTGACGGGGGTGGAGGCGCTGGCCGGGTACGTGGAGCGGGCGGACGGGCGGACGCTGGCGTTCAGCGTGGACGTCAACAACTACGTGGGCGGGGAGGTGCGCCCGCTGGTCGACGCGGTGGCGGTGCGGCTGGCGGGCGGCGGGGGCGGGCTCAGGTCCGTTCCGGCGGGGCGGGGGTGCGCGCACGACTGGGAGGGCGGGTGCGGGTGATGACGGTTCGCCGGGTCACGGGTTCCGTCCGTGGCATGGTGGGGGAGAACGATCTCCCGGAGGAGTGCAGATGCCGTCCATCACCGTCGTCGGTTCGGTCAACCGCGACCTCGTCCTCACCGTGGCCGAGCTGCCCAGGCCCGGCGAGACGGTGCTCGCGCACGGCTTCGTCGAGGGCCCCGGCGGCAAGGGCGCCAACCAGGCCGTGGCGGCCGCCCGGCTCGGCGCCGAGGTGCGGCTGGTCGCCCGGGTGGGCGCGGACGCCGGGGCGATCCTGCGGACGCTGGCCGCCGAGGGCGTCGCCGTGACGGAGGTGCGCACCGATGCGCAGGCCGGCACCGGGATCGCCTCGGTGGTGGTGGACCGGGCGGGCGAGAACACCATCGTGGTGAACCCGGGCGCCAACGCCGCGCTCTCCGTCGACGACCTGCCGCGGCAACTGGCCCGTACCCAGGGCGAGGTGGTGCTGGTGCAGCACGAGATCGCCGCCGAGGTGGTCGCCGCCGCCGTGCTGCGGGCCCGGGAACAGGGCGGCACGGTCGTGCTCAATCCGGCACCCGCCCGGTCGGTCGCCCCCGAGGTGCTGGCCGCCGTCGACGTGCTGGTCCCCAACCTGGGCGAGCTGGCCGCGCTGCTCGACGCACCCCGCCCGTCCGGCGTGGCCGGTGCTCGCGAACTGCTGGAGCGGGGGGCGGAGTTGCCCTGCGCTGCGGTGCTGGTGACGCTGGGTGCGGACGGGGCTCTGCTCAAGCAGCCCGGCCGGCCTGCCGTCCATCTGCCCGCCCCGGTGGTGGAGGTGGTGGACACCGTCGGCGCCGGGGACACCTTCTGCGGCGCCCTCGCCGACTCCCTCGCCCGCGGCGCCGACCTGGCCGCCGCCGCGGAACGCGCCGTCCGGGCCGCCGCGTTGGCCGTCACCGGGCTCGGCGCGCAGTCCTCGATGCCGTACGCGGGCCAGCTGGACGCCGGCGCTGCCCACTGATCCTCAGCAGCGGCAGGCCGCAGGTCAGTCCTGGGCCGGGCGCGGCGGCGGAGGGTGCCGGATCGTCAGGTCGCCCATCCGCAGCACGGCGATCGCGTTGCCGCTGCTCTCGATGTGCACGTCGCCGATGATCACGGTCCCGTGGTCGCGGGCCGACGCGCTCAGCGCGACCAACTCCCTCAGCTGGGCGACGACCTGTGCGCGCCCTGCGTCGTCCAGCTCCTCCAGCAGGTCCTGGAAGCGGGTCTGCCAGGAGGCGGCGGCCTGCTCGACGCCGCCGGGTCCCGCGCTCGCCACCTCGGCGGCCGTGCGGTCCAGTCGCTCCCGGCCGCGCTGGACGAGCCGGGCCGCCTTCTCCCGGACCTCGCGCCAGGCATCCGTGCCGGCCGAACTCGCCACCGCCGCTCCGGCCGCCCTCGCCAGGTCGATCAACTCGGGATCCATGCGGTGCCGCCCCCAGGTCCAGCGGGAGCGAACGCGCTTGTCCGGCCCCTCTGTTGGGATTCTACTGCGGGGCGGCCGGTCACCGGTTGGGCCTAGCCCGGGGCAGGGCGGCGCGGGGCCGCCGCCGCCCTGCCCCGGAGGTCGTCGTGCCGCCGAGCCGTTACGAGGCGTCCGCCTCCTCCCGAAGCGCCTGCAGCGCCCGGCCGAGCACCCTCGCGCGGAACGGGTTCGAGGCGTCCAGCGCTTCGGCCACCGCCACCGCCTCCTCGAGCAATGCGCGGCGTGCGGTGTGGAGTTCACGCAGTCGCTCCGAGCGCGCGGCCTCCACCAGCAGGTAGGCGAGCTTTGATCCGTAGACGGCCGGGTTGACTTCGGTCAGTGTCCGGTACACCCACAGTCCGTCCCGTCCGCGCAGCACTCGTCGGTTGGTGCCGAGCAGCTTCACCCGTGCGCGGAGTACGGCGTCCTGATTCATCGATCCCCTTCACCTCGGCACCTCCCAGGGCCTTCCCGCCGGCGGCGGGTCAGCACGACGTACCTGCCGGGGGCTGAGAAGAGCCACCGGCAGGGCGGTCGGGTAAGTGGATGGGGTCGAGTCTGCGGTTCGCGGGGAGGCGGGGACAAGGGTGGGGATGCGTGCGCTCCGTCCTACCGGCAGGGCCTGCGAGCAGGCATGATGGAGTCGACACTCTGCTTCCGTCGCTCCCGTGCACCTTCCCCGAACTCACCCGCAAGGGCGCCTTCTTCGCCTACTCGCACCGCTGGTCGCACGGCCGGGACGAGAACGACGACCTGCTCGCCACCCCGCAGGCCGCCCACTTCACGCCCGTGCAGCGGCAGTTGCTCGGCGCCCGGCTGGCCGCGCCCGGCCAGGTGCCGGGGGACCACCAGTGGGGCCACCACCCGGAGACCACTCCGCTCCACGGCTACCTCCGGGAGCGCGGCCTCCTCGACCCGGACTACCCGCCGCTGCGCCCCTGACCCGCACCGCGCCCGTGGGGCAGCAGCAGGGCCGCCAGCAGGCCGAGCACACCGAAGGCCGCCAGCACGGCCATCGCCGCCGCGTAGCCGTGCTTGGTGAGCTCGGAGACCAGGATGGTGCCCGCGATGGCCGTGCCCAGCGAGGAGCCCAGGTTGGAGATGCTGCGGGAGAGCCCGGAGATCTCGCCCTGCCGGCTGTCCGGGAAGGCGGACTGCACCACGTTGACGGAGGGCGTCAGCATCAGCCCGACCCCCAGGCCGATCAGCAGCAGTCCGGGCAGGAAGGCCCAGACCCCGCCGAACGAGCGGACCAGGAGGAGCAGCAGCAGGATGCCCGCCACCGTGATCGCGAACCCGGCTACGATCAGCGTGCGTTGGGCCCGGCGCCTGGCCAGCCGTTCGGCGGCGAGGGAGGAGGCGAGCAGGCCGGCGGTGGCCGCGGTGAAGACGCCGCCGGTGGCGATGGCGCTGTAGCCGCGCACGACCTGGAGGTAGGCGCCGATGGTGAAGGAGACACCCATCAGCACCAGCCACTGGGAGTTCTGGGTGACCAGGCCGAGGTTGGCGGTGCGGTCGTGGAACAGGCTGGTGGGCAGCAGGGGTTCGCGGCCGGTCCGCTCCCGGCGGCGGATCCAGCCGAAGAAGCCGGCCAGCACCGCCGCGCCCGCCAGCAGCAGCGCCAGGGTGGCCCACCGGTTGGTGTCGGCGGCCAGGATGCCGGAGACCACCAGCACCAGGCCGCCCGCCGAGAGCACGGCGCCGACGGTGTCGAAGACGGTGCTCGGGTCCGGCGGCCGCGGGTCCTCCAACGTCCGGGTGAGCAGCAGGATCAGCGCGATCACCAGGGCCTGGAAGACGAAGTTGGCGCGCCAGCTGATCGCCGAGGTGAGCAGGCCGCCGATCAGCGGGCCGGCGGCGGCGCCGATGCCGCCCAGCGCCATGATCGCGCCGAACGCCCGGGCGCGGTTGGCGGTTCCGGTGAAGAGCAGGGTGGTGAGCACGTAGACCGGCGGGATCAGCAGCGCGGTGCCGACGCCCTCCAGGATCGAGTTGCCGAGGATCAGCACCCCGAGCCCGGGGGCGGCCGCGCTGAGCAGCGCGCCGACGCCGTAGACCACCAGGCCGAGCATCAGGCAGGGCTTGCGGCCGAAGCGGTCGGTCAGCTTGCCGCCCGGGATCATCAGCGCCGCCATCACCAACAGGAAGACGGTGATCGCGATCTGGACGCCCTGGGCGCTGGTGTCCAGGTCCTTGCTGATGTCGTTGATCATCACGTTCATGCTGGAGCCGGCGAAGCTGCAGATGAACTGGGCGAGGGCCAGCGGGACCAGCACCCGGCGGGCCGCCGCGACCGGCACCGACGGCGCGTCAGAGGAGGTGGTCATGGCGGTCCAGCTCCCGGTCCAGGGCCAGCGCCGCGTCGATCAGCGCCAGGTGGGTGAACGCCTGCGGGAAGTTGCCCAGTTGCTCGCCGGAGGGCCCGATCTCCTCGGCGAAGAGGCCGACGTGGTTGGCGTAGGTGAGCATCTTGTCGAAGGCGTACCGGGCCTGGTTCAGCCGCCCGGCCCGGGCCAGCGCCTCCACGTAGAGGAAGCTGCAGAGGTTGAAGGTGCCCTCGGAGCCGCGCAGGCCGTCCGGGGAGGCGGCCGGGTCGTAGCGGTAGACCAGGCTGTCGCTGACCAGTTCCTGGTCCATCGCGTCCAGGGTGGAGAGCCAGTCCGGGTCGGTCGGCGAGAGGAAGCCCACCTTGGGCATCAGCAGCAGCGAGGCGTCCAGCACGTCGGTGGCGTAGTGCTGGGTGAAGGCCCGCCGTTCGGCGTTCCAGCCGCGGTCGACGAGCTGGCGCAGGATGTCGTCCCGCACCCCGGACCAGCGGTGCAGGTCGGCGGGGCGGGCGTGCTTGCCCGCGATCCGGACGGCGCGGTCGAAGGCCACCCAGCACATCAGGCGGCTGTAGGTGAAGTCCTGGCGCCCGCCGCGGGTCTCCCAGATGCCTTCGTCGGGCCGGTCCCAGTTGTCGGCGAGCCAGTCCACCAGCCGGGAGAAGGCCTGCCAGCCGCGCAGTGCGCCCATGTCGCCGTCCCCGGCGGCGAAGGCGTAGGCGGCCTCGCCGTAGATGTCGAGCTGGAGCTGGTCGGCGGCGGCGTTGCCCGCGCGGACCGGGAACGAGCCGCGGTAGCCCTCCCAGTCGGCCAGTACCTCCTCGCTCAGGTGTGGATCGCCGTCGATCCGGTACATGATCTGCAACGGCTCCGCCCCGGCGCCGGCCGCCTCGATCCGGTCGCGCACCCAGTGGCGGAAGGCCAGCGCCTCCTGCTCGAAGCCGAGTTCGATCAGGGTGTGCACGGAGAGCGAGGCGTCCCGGATCCAGGTGTAGCGGTAGTCCCAGTTCCGCTCCCCGCCGACCTGTTCGGGCAGGCCCATGGTGGCGGCGGCGATCAGCGCGCCGGTCGGGTGGTAGCTGAGCAGCTTCAGGGTGATCGCCGAGCGGTCCACGATCTGCTGCCAACGCCCGTGGTAGCGCGAGGCCTTCAGCCAGCGGTACCAGAACTCCCGGCACTGCTCGAAGGCGGCGAAGGCCCCGTCGTCGGTCGGCGGCGAAGGCCGGCCCTGGCCGCCCGGCGGCCGGGTGGTGAGCTGAACGGCCGTCAGCTCACCCGCGCCCAGCACGAATCGGCTCACCGCGTCGGTGCCGTCCGCGCTCAGCTCGGCCGGGCCGGTGCTCTGCAGGAACAACTCCTGGTCCGGGCCCTGGAAGTGGGCGGTGTGCCGGTCCGGGAGGGCGAGCCGGTGCGTGCCGCGGCCGTAGTCGAAGCGCGGCCGGCACTCCAGCACGAACGGCACCCGGCCGCGCACCACCCGTGCCACCCGCAGCAGTCGGTGCTCGGGGCTGGGCACCGGTGAGGTGTCCGGGAGCATGAAGTCGACCACCTCGGCCACGCCGTCCGGGGAGAGGAAGCGGGTGACCACGATCGCCGTGTCGGCCAGGTAGAGCTGCTTCACCTCGGCGTCCGGCACCGCCTCCCGGTCCACGGCGAGCCGGCAGTGGCCGCCCTTCGCGCGGTCCAGCAGCGAGGCGAAGAGGCTGGGCGAGTCGAACCGCGGGGTGCACCACCAGTCGATGTCGCCGGCCGTGGAGACCAGCGCGGCGGTCTGCAGATCGCCGACGATGCCGTGCTCGGCGATCGGCGGATAGGTACCGGTCGGGGGCTGGGTACTCATGGCGGTCTCCCCAGGAAACGGCGGGTGCTGTGCCTGCCCGGCCAGGCTAGGGACCGGCCGGGGGCGGGCGGATCACCCGGCCCGGGTGATGTGGCGCGCCCGGGCGCGGGCGGAGGCTGGTCGCCACCGGGGCAGCAGGAAGGGAGCGGGCCGGTGCGCTACGAGATCCGGGTTGCCGGGGTGCTCCAGGAGACCACCCGCCGGGAGGGCTTCCCCGAGCTGGAGAGCGTGGTGATGGCGGGGCAGACGGTGCTCTTCGGCGAGGTCGTCGACGAGGCGCACCTGTACGGGCTGCTCACCCGCTTCCAGTCGCTGGGGCTGACGGTCACGGAGTTCCGCAGGCTTCCGGAGTAGGCCCACCAGCACGGCGGTCAGTCCTCCTCCAGCAGGTGCAGCCGCTCGGCCGCGCGCACCGCCTCCCGGCGGCTGCCGGTGGCCAGCTTGCGGTTGATGCTCTTCAGGTGCGTCTTCACGGTGTTGGGCGAGACGACGAGCTCCTCGGCGATCTCCTGGACGGAGAGCATCCGGGCCGCGCACCCCAGCACCTCCCGCTCGCGTGCGGTGAGCCGCTCCACCGGTTGCGGCGCGGCCGCCTCGGCGGGCAGCAGGTCCGCGGGCAGCCACGGGTGCTCCCGGGCCAGCTCCGGACGGCGCCGCAGCCCGCGCCGCACCCACCCGGCCGACTCGCGGAACGGCCGCCGCAGCCGCTCCGGCCGCGCCGCGGCCAGCGCCTCGGCGAGCAGCCGCAGGCCGTCCGCCGCCTCCGGCCCGGGCTCGGCCTGGGCGAGCAGCAGCAGCGCCCGGGCCCGGGTGGCACTGCCCACCGCCGGATCGGCGCGCAGGGCACGGAGCTGCACCAGGGTGCGCCGCCGGTCCCGGCCGGCCGCCAGCCGGGCCCGGGCGGCGACCACGACGGAGTCCGGCGCGCTGGTCGGCACCCCGTCCAGCGCGGCGACCGCCGCCTGTGGCCGCCCGGCGGCCAGGTGCGCGGCGCAGGCGGTGACGGCCAGCCGCTCGCGGCCCCAGGCGGAACGCCGCCCCACCGTGTCCCGAACCTCCGCCAACACGGCGAGGGCGGCCGCGGGTTGGCGCTGCGCCAGGTGGAGCTCCGCCCGCACCACCGCGCTGCCGAGTGCCACCACGGGGTCGCGTCCCGGCGCGGCGGCCAGCCGGTCCAGCGCCGCGCGGGCGCCGGCCGGCTCGTCGCGCTCCAGGGCGGCGGCCGCCAGCACCAGGTCGGCGACCTCGGTGCGGCTGTCGGGCGGCAGGCTGGCGCGCTCGGCCTCCCGGTCGGCCGCGCGCACCCGGCGCTCGGCCCGGCCCGGCCAGCCGCGCAGGCAGTCGATCAGCGCGAGCCGGCAGAGCGCGTCGTGGCGCAGCTCGGCGGTGGCGGGCGAGGCCGGCACCCGGGCCGCCGCGTCCAGCGCCTGCCCGGCCTCGGTCAGCCGTCCCTGCCAGAGCAGCGCCGACCCCCGGTCGGCGTCCACCAGCGGCAGCAGCTCGGGGTGCCGGGCCAGCGGGCCGGGCGGTGCCCGGTGCGCCAGCTCGTGGGCCCGGCGGGCGGCCCGGTCGGCGAGCGCGGCCGAGCCGAGCAGCCGGCCGGCGTCGGCCCGGAGGAAGGCGGCGGCGAGCTGCGCGGGCACCTCCGGCGGCAGGCCGGGCTCGGCGCGCTCCAGCACCCGCAGCGCCGTCCCGGCGTCCTGCTCGGCCAGGTGCACGGCGGCCCTGACCAGCTCGGCGGCCGGCTCCCGCACCCCCGGCGGCATCCCGGCGAAGAGCGCCCGCAGCCGGGCCGCGTCCCGTCCGGTGAACAGCTCGCCCACGGCCAGCTGGTCCACCAGCAGCTGTGCCGCCAGCCCCCAGGCACCGCCCTCGGCGGCGTGGTCCAGCGCGGCGCGGTACCGCCCGTGCGCGGCCAGCCAGTGCGCGGCGCGCAGGTGCAGCAGGTCGATCCGCTCCGGCGCGGTGGCCCGCAGGTGCAGCCGCAGGATGCCGCCGAACATCGGGTGCAGCCGGTACCAGCCGTCCGGCAGCGCCTCGGTGAAGGCGTTGGCCCGGTGCAGCCGCTCCAGCACGGCCCGGCCGTCCCGGCGGCCGGTGAGCGCGTCGGCCAGGTCGGGGTGGACCCGGGCGAGCAGGCTGCAGCAGAGCAGCAGGTCCTGGGTGGCGGGCGGCTGGGCCCGCAGCACCTCGGCGAGCAGGAAGTCGGAGACGGCGGCCTGCTCGGCGTCGATCCGCTTCAGGTAGGCCTCGGCGTCCTCGCTGCGCCGGGCAGCGAGCGCCAGCAGCCGCAGGCCGGCCGCCCAGCCGGACAGTCTGCGGTGCACGGCGGCCACCGCCTGCGGGCCGGGGCGCAGCCCGTGCCGGGCCAGCACGGCGGCGGTCTCGGCCGGGGTGAGCGCCAGCTCGGCGCCCCGGAGCTCGGGCGAGCTCGCCCGCGGCCCGGTAGCGGTGCAGCGGCAGCAGCGGCTCGCTGCGGCTCAGCAGCACCAGCCGCAGCTGTCCGGCGGTGTGCCGGACCAGCTCGTGCAACTGGCCGGTCAGCACGGGGTCGTCGATGTGCTCGAACTCGTCCAGCACCAGCAGCACCGGCTCGGGCCGGCGGGTGAGCCAGGCGGCCAGCCGGACCAGCAGCGACGGTTCGACGTGGCCGGCCCGGGCCGGGGCGGCGAGTTCGGCGGGCAGCTCGCCGGTGCTCTGCCGCAGTGCCTCGCGCAGGTAGGCCCAGAAGTTGCCGGGCTGGTTGTCCTCCGGCTCCAGGGTGAGCCAGCCGGCCGGGCCGGGGAGCCGGCCGCAGCCGAGCCAGTCGGCGACCAGCAGGGTCTTGCCCGCGCCGGCCGGGCCGTTGACCAGGGTGACCGGCGAGCGGACGGCCGCGTCGAGCCGGCGGACCAGGCGGGGGCGGCGCAGGAAGGCGGCCAGCGGCAGCGGCGGGCGCAGCCGGGTGAGGAGCACCGGGTCGCCGCCCGGCAGCGCGGGGTTCCGTGGCATCGGTCACCGCCCGTGGTGGCTGGAGGGGCGCACGCACTCGACGAGGGGCGCACGCGTTCGACGGTAGTCCGCATGGGTGAGGCGCCGCCAACGGGCGGGCGGCGCACCCGGCGGCGCCCCGGGGAGCGGCGAGGATCGGGGCATCGCAGTCCCCCGCCGTCGTCGCAGGAGGTCACGCCATGGCCGCGCCCGGTCAGCAGTCCGGCAGCCACCCGTCCGCCGTCGCGCCGCGCACCGACTACGCCGGCGCGGTCTACGGCTCGCTGCTCGCAGCCTCGGTGGTCGCCGCCTCGGGCGTGCACGGCGCGCACCCCCGGCTGTCGCTGGTCGTGCTGCTGCTGGTCACCGGCGTCGTCTTCTGGCTGGCGCACGTCTACGCCCGGCTCACCGGGGAGCGGGAGGCCGGTCGGACGGTGACCTGGCGGGCGGCGCGCGAGGTGGGGCGGCACGAGTGGTCGATCGTCGAGGCCGCCGCGCTGCCCGCGCTGGCGGTGCTGGTCAGCCCCTGGCTCGGCGACGCGGAAACCGCCTGGCTGGCGCTGGGCGTGGCGGTGGCCCAGCAGGTCCTCTGGGCCACCCTCGGGGCCCGCCGGGCCGGCGCGGGGCCGCGCCAGATCGCGGTGGAGGGCGCGGTCAACCTGGTGCTGGGGCTGCTGATCGTGGTGGCGAAGGCGGCGGTCGGGCACTGAAGGGCGCCCCGTGATCATTGTGAGCTGATCCAGGACGTCAAGGGGGCGCTAAGACTGCCGGGTTCGTGCAGTGCGCGGGCAAGGGCCGCGCTGCCACTCTGACGCCTGCGGCTCACGGAGTGTGGCCGCTGGGGGACGTGCAGAGGCAGGCGAGCACCGTGCGTGGCTTTCTGGGGGCGGTCACCGGGTATCCGACCGCGGTCTTCACCTTCGCGCTGGTCGTGGTGGTGGGGTACTGGGTGCTGGTGCTGGTCGGGGGAGCGCATCTGCACGGCGCACGCGGGGGGCACGGTGGTGGGCACCACGGGCACGGGGGAGGAGGGCGTCACGGGCACGGCGGGTTCCAGCGGGGGCTGGGACTGGGCGGGGTGCCGATCACCGTGGCGGTCTCGCTCGTGGTGGCCTTCGCCTGGTTCACGGCGCTGGTGCTGCGGACCCGAGTCGGTCACGGGGGTGCCGACTGGGGTCTGCTGCCGGCGGGAGCGCTGGCCGGCGGGTGGGTGGGGGCCCGCCTGCTGGTGGTGCCGCTGCGGCGGCTGCTGCCGGAGCCGGTGCCGCCGCCCTCGCGCCGGGACTTCGTGGGGCTGGGCTGCGTGATCCGCACCGGCCGGGTCGGGCCGGACTTCGGGCAGGCCGAGGTCCGCGCCGCCGACGGCTCGGCCGCCGTGGTCCAGGTGCGGCAGAGCGCCGAGGACGCCGGCGCGGCCGGCGCGGCGCTGAAGTCCGGCTCCGCCGCGCTGATCTACGAGTACGACGCCGAGGGCGAGTTCTTCTGGGTCATGCCCGCACCGGCACAGTCGACCTGACGACCGGTCAAGTCAACGGACCCTCTCACCATCTGTCCAAGGGAACAGTCATGTCTGTCGTCACCATCGGTATCGGCGTGCTCGTCGCCGTCCTCCTGCTCATCGGCCTGGGCACGCTGCTGCTCTTCGGCCGGCTGTTCCGCAAGGTGGTGCAGGGCGAGGCGCTGATCGTCTCCCGGCCCAAGGGCGTCACGGTGACCTTCACCGGCGCGCTGGTGCTGCCGATGCTGCACCGCTCCGAGGTCATGGACATCTCGGTCAAGGCGATCGAGATCGGCCGCACCGGCCGGGAGGGCATGATCTGCAAGGACAACATCCGCGCGGACATCCAGATCACCTTCTTCGTCCGGGTCAACAAGACCGAGGAGGACGTGGTCAAGGTCGCCCAGGCGATCGGCACCGAGCGGGCCAGCCACCAGGAGACCCTGCAGAGCCTGTTCAGCGCCAAGTTCGCCGAGGCGCTGCGCACCGTGGGCAAGCAGCTGGACTTCGCCGACCTCTACACCCACCGCGAGGAGTTCCGGGACCGGATCATCGCGGCCATCGGCACCGACCTGAACGGCTACCACCTGGAGGACGCGGCGATCGACCACCTGGAGCAGACGCCGCTCACCCAGCTGGACCCGACCAACATCCTGGACGCGCAGGGCATCCGCAAGATCACCGAGCTGACCGCGCTGGAGCACATCCGCACCAACGACTTCCAGCGCAACGAGCAGATGGAGATCACCCGGCAGGACGTGGACGCCCGCGAGGCGGTGCTGGAGCTCGAGCGCCGCAAGGCCGAGGCCGAGATCCGCCAGCGCAAGGGCATCGAGACGCTGAAGGCCCAGGAGGAGGCGGCCACCGCCCAGGTGCAGGAGGAGGAGCGGCTGAAGGCGCACGGCGCGCTGCTGCGCACCGAGGAACTGCTGGGCGTGCAGCGGGAGAACCAGCAGCGCGAGATCGCCGTGGCCGAGAAGAACCGCGAGCGGGTGCTCGCGGTGGAGACCGAACGGATCGAGAAGGACCGCCAGTTGGAGGTGGTCAACCGCGACCGCGAGGTGCAGCTGGCCCGGGCCGGGATGGAGAAGGAGGTCGAGGCCGAGCGCCGCGGGGTGGCCGAGGTGGTCCGCGAGCGGATCGCGGTGGAGCGCACGGTCGCCGAGCAGGAGGAGGAGATCAAGCGGGTCCGGGTGGTCCAGGAGGCCGAGCGCACCCGGCAGTCGGTGATCATCGCCGCCGAGGCGGAGGCCCAGGAGCAGCTGGTCAAGGACATCAAGGCGGCCGAGGCGGCCGAACAGGCCGCGCACCTGCGGGCCAAGGAGCAGCTGGTGCTGGCCGAGGCCGCGCAGAAGAGCGCCGAGCTGGAGGCGGCCGCCAACCTGCGCCGGGCCGAGGGCGAGCGGGCGCTGGCCGGGGCGGCCGGCCTGGCCAAGGCCGAGGTGGCGGAGCGCCAGGCGATCGCCGAAGCGGCCGGTGTGCGGGCCCGGTTGGAGGGCGAGGCGGCCGGTCTCAAGGAGAAGGCGGAGGCGATCGAGAAGGTCGGCCTGGCCGAGGCCGCGGTGACCGAGAGCAAGGCCAACGCCGAGGCGGCCGGCATCCGGGAGAAGCTGCTCGGCGAGGCGGCCGGTCTGGAGAAGAAGGCGGCGGCGATGGCCGCACTGGACGAAGTCTCCCGCTCGCACGAGGAGTTCAGGCTCCGGTTGGCGGCCGACAAGGAGGTCCGGCTGGCCGCGCTGGAGGTGCAGGCCAAGGTGGCCGAGGCCCAGGCCGCGGTGCTGGCTGCCGGGTTGGAGAGCGCGGACATCGACATCGTGGGTGGCGACAGCGTCTTCCTGGAGAAGCTGGTCGGAGCGCTCTCCTTCGGCAAGTCGATCGACGGGGTGGTGCAGGGCTCGGACACCGTCAAGGCGCTGGGCGCGGACTGGCTGAACGGCGAGAAGAGCTTCAGCGAGGACGCCACCGAGGTGCTGCGGGCGCTGGCCGCCGGCGGACCCTGGAACCTGGCGCTGCTGACCAGGCTGCTGGGCGGGAACGGCAACGGCGACGGCGCGCTGTCGGTGGACCCGGTGCCGAACCGGAACTGAGAGAAGCTCAAAGGGAATGCGGGAAGAAGCGATGAGCGGCGAGGGCGGCGGCACCTACCGGATCCTGCGGGCGCGGCTGGCCGAGCGCGCGGCGGAGCTGGGGCGGCGGGCGGCGGAGCTGAACGCCCGCCGGCAGGAGGAGTTCGGCGCCCGCGCGCTGGAGCTCACCGCCTCCGCCCGGCCGCGGACGGCGGGTGAGGGCACGGTCTGCGGCGTGGTCGCGCTGGGCCCCGGGGTGCTGCTGCTCGGCACCACCGCACCGGACCTCGGCGCGGGCCTGCTCTCGCTGCACGCCCCGGACGGCACGGCGCTGCCCGACAGCGCCGTGCCCGGCCTGCTGGACGACGAGCGGTTCCACCGCGACCTGGCCGAACTGCTCCGCTACTACCGCGACGCCCGGCTCGCGGAGCTGCTGCGCACCCCCGCCGGCCGGCTGCTGGCGGTCTTCCGCACCGGCGAGAACGACGGCGACCAGCGGGTGCTCAGCTGGCAGTCGACCGGCGAGCGGATCGAGTACCTGGGCAACCGCGGCGAGCGCGACCTGCCGCAGCCGCCGGTCTACGAGCTGCCCTGGACCACCGCCGGACGCGAGCAGCACGACCACGGGCGGCTGCGGATCGAGGGCGGCCAGGGCGCGGTCACCGTCGCCACCACCGGCGGCAGCCTCACCGTGCGGGCCGTCCCCGGCGACCGGCTGCTCTTCGAGGAGCCGGTGGACGATCCGCTGCAGAGCCTGGCCGACGCCACCGTGGCGCATGCCGGGAGCGGGCCGCTGCTGCTGCTGCGGATCCGCCCCTACAACGAGCCCGCCGAGCGCTACCTGGTGGTCAACACCCGCACCGGCACGGTGCGCCGGCAGGACTCGCTGGCCTTCGGCGCCCGGCTGCTGCCCGCCGAGCAGGGCCTGATCTTCCCCGGCGGCTACGAACTCGCCGACGGCACCCACCGCGAGTTCCGGACCGAGGGCGGGCTGCGGTTCGACGCCGTGCTGCCCGCGCCCAACGGCGAGGACCTGCTCTACGTGCTGCGCCGCCCCGGCCGGGCGCAGGTTCTGCTGCTGCCCTGGAACACCGTGCGCCGGGAGGCCGGCGCCGCGCTGCACGGCGCCGCGCACACCCTGCTGCCGGACGGCACCCTGGTGCTGCTCAAGCCGGACCGCGAACCGGTGCGCACCCATGAACTCCAGCTCTGGCAGACCCCGTTCCAGTCCGCCGAGCACGCCGCCGAACAGCCGCTCGGCGACGGCCCGCTGGCCCGGATCGGCAACGCCGACCTGGTGCGCGGGATCGCCGACTGCCTGGACGTGGTGCGCACCGCCGGGCAGCAGGAGCCGGCCGCCGACGCCCAGCTGGTGCTGGCGGCCTGCGCCAAGGCCGCCGACCGGCACTACTGGCTCGGCGACACCGGGCTGCTCCAGCCGCTGGCCGAATTGCGCGAGGCCGCCGAACAGCTGGCCGTGGAGGAGGACCGGGTCCGGGCGCTGGCCGCCCGCGCCGCCGAGGCGCTGGCGCAGGCCGAGGAGGAGGCCGCCGCCCTGCTGCGCCGCTCGCACGGCGAGCCGCCCACCGACGCCGACGGCTGGACGGCGCTGCTCGCCGCGCTGCGCCAGGCCCAGGGCCGCACCCGCACGCTGCGCGAGCTGCCGCAGGTCGACCAGGCCGGGCTCGACCGGGTCGAGGCCGAGCTGGCCGGGGAGCTGACCGCCGCCACCGAGCGCGCCTTCGCCTACTTCGCCGGCCCCGAGGCCTTCGCCGCGCCGCTGGCGGCCGCCCGGGCCGCCGCCGAGCAGGCCGAGTCCACCGCCAGCGCCGCCGAGGCCGCCGAACTCGACGGCCGGCTCACCGAGCAGTCCGAGGCGCTGGCCACCGTCACCGACCTGGTCACCGGCGCCGTCGCCGCCGACCCCGCCGCCGGAACCGCCGTGCTGCTGGCCATCGGTGAGGTGCTGGCCGCCGTCAACCGGGCCCGTGCCGTGCTGGCGAACCGGCGGCGGGCGCTGCTGGACGCCGAGCACCGGGCCGCGCACGCCGCCGAGTCCGCCCTGCTCGCCCAGGCCGGCACCGCCGCGCTCACCGCCGCCGACAGCCCCGCCGCCTGCGACGACCAACTGGCCCGGCTGCTGCTGCGGGTGGACGCGCTGGAAGCGCGGTTCGCCGAGGCCGAGGACCTGGCCGCCGATCTGGCGGTGCGCCGGGAGGAGATCCGGCAGGCCTTCGCGGTGCGCCGGCAGACCCTGGTCGACGAGGCCGCCGCCCGGGCCGACCGGATCGCCGCCTCCGCGCAGCGCGCCCTCGCCGCGCTGCGCCGCCGGCTCGCCGGGCTGGGCGGCGCCGCCGAGATCCACGCCGCCGCGGCCGCCGACCCGATGGCGGTGCGGGTGCGGGCCGCCGCCGAGGAGCTGCGCGGGCTCGACGACCAGGTGCGCGCGCAGGAGTTGGCGGACGCGCTGACCGGCGCGGTGCGGGCCGCGCTGCGCGAGCTGCGGGACCGGGCCGACCTCTCCGCGGACGGCGGGGCGAGCGTGCGGCTCGGCCGGCACCGGTTCGCCGTGCGCCGCGAGCCGGTGGAGCTGACCCTGCAGCCGGCGGGTGACAGGCTGGACTTCCTGGTCACCGGCACCGGCTACCGGCGGCCCGCCGTGCTGCCGCAGCTGGCGGCCGGACGGGAGTTCTGGACCCAGCCGCTGGTCAGCGAGTCGCCCGCGCTCTACCGGGCCGAGTACCTGGCCGCCGGCCTGCTGGCGGAGGCGAGCGGGGAGCCGCCGCTGGAGCAGGTCCGGCGGGCCGCCGAGCGGGCCTACGACGAGGGCTACGAGCGCGGCGTCCACGACCACGACGCCGCGCTGATCCTCGAGGCGCTGCTGCGGCTGCGGGCCGGCGCCGGCCTGCTCGAGCACCCCGCCGAACCCCGGGCCGCCGCGCAGCTGTTCTGGGCGCACGGCTGCACCGGGCCGCAGCGCGCCGGCTGGCAGCGCCGGGCCCGCTCGCTCGCCCGGGCCCGCGGCCACTTCGGCACCGCCGGCCCGGCCGCCGCCCTGGCCGAGCTCGCCGAGGAACTCTCCGCCGCCGTCCAGGAGTTCGCCGACCGCAGCGGACTGCCCGGGGCAGCCCGGGCGGGCGGCTACCTGTGTGCCGAACTCGCCGACCCGCGCGAGGGCTTCGCGGCCTCCGCCGCCGCCCGCACGCTGCTCGACGGCTTCCGGCAGAGCGCGGCGGCGCCCGAGCTGGCCGCCGACCTGCGGGAGTTGGCCGCCGACCTGCCCGCCCGCCACCAGCTCGCCACCGCCTGGCTCACCGGCTACGCGGGCCGGGCGGCCGAGGGCCTGCCGGAGGCCGTCGCGCAGCTGTGCGCACCGGAGCTGGCGCGCTACGGCATCGACGCCCCGGTCGCCGAGACCGTCACCGGCCTGCTCGGCGCCCACCCCCGGCTGCAGGACGGCCGGCTGACCGTGCGGATCGACGAACTGCCGCACCGGGCGCAGGACTTCCGGGAGCGGCGGGCCCCGGCCTTCCGCGCCTTCCAGCAGCGCCGGGCCGAGGCGCTGGCCGCCGAGCGCGGCCGGCTGCGGCTGGACGACTACCGCCCGCGCCCGCTGGCCGGCTTCGTCCGCAACCAGCTGATCGACCGGGTCTACCTCCCGCTGGTCGGCGACAACCTGGCCAAGCAGCTCGGCACCCTGGAGAACACCGCCGGACCCGACCGCAGCGGCCTGCTGCTGCTCCTCTCGCCGCCCGGCTACGGCAAGACCACGCTGCTGGAGTACGTGGCCGACCGGCTGGGCCTGCTGATGGTCCGGGTGGACGGCCCGGCGCTCGGCACGGCCACCACCTCGCTCGACCCGGACCGCGCGTCCGACGCCGCCGCTCGGCGCGAGGTGGAGAAGATCGTCTTCGCCCTGGAAGCGGGCAGCAACGTGCTGCTGCACGTGGACGACATCCAGCACGTCAGCGCCGAGCTGCTGCAGAAGTTCATCCCGCTCTGCGACACCCAGCGCCGGGTGGAGGCGGTCAGCGACGGGCAGGCCCGCAGCTTCGACCTGCGCGGGCGCCGGTTCGCCGTCTGCCTGGCCGGCAACCCGTACACCGCGAACGGGGAGCGGTTCGAGATCCCGGACATGCTCGCCAACCGGGCCGACGTCTGGAACCTGGGCGAGGTGCTGACCGGCCACCGGCAGCTGTTCGCGCTCTCCTTCCTGGAGAACGCGCTGGCCGCCAACCCGGTGCTGGCCCAGCTGGCCGGCAGCGATCCGGCGGACCTGCGGCTGCTGATCGCGCTGGCGGACGGTGACCCGGCCGCCCAGGCCGACCAACTCGCCCACCCGGTGCCGGAGCTGGACCGGGTGCTGGCCACCCTGACCCGGCTGCGCCGGGTCCAGCGCACCGTGCTCGCCGTCAACGACGCCTACATCGCCTCGGCCGCCCAGCAGGAGTCCGCCCGCACCGAGCCGCCGTTCCTGCTCCAGGGCTCCTACCGCACCATGGGCCAACTGGCCGCCCGGCTCGACCCGGTGCAGAGCGAGGCCGAGGTGGAGGCACTGCTCGACGAGCACTACCTGGCCGAGGCCCGCACCCTGGGCAGCGCCGCCGAGGCCAACCTGCTGGCACTGGCCCGGCTGCGCGGCCGGGCCACCGCCGAGCAGGAGGCGCGCTGGCGGGTGCTCTGCAAGGCCTACGACTCGGCAGGTTGAGCCGGCGGGCCTATTCCTTGGCTATTCCTTGGCTATTCATTGGCGGAGTGGTCCGGCCAGCCGATCAGCCGGGCGCCGAGCACGGCCGTCTCCAGCGTGTAGCGCTGCAGCGCGTCGTCCGGGTCCAGCCCGGTCAACCGCACGATGTGGGCGATCCGGTAGGCCAGTGCCCGCACGCTCAGCCCCAGCCGGCGGGCCGCCTCGGCGGTGACGTAGCGCGAGTCGGCATAGGCGATCAGCGTCTCCACCAGCGGGCCGGCCCCGCCGCGGGCCTTGCGCAGCGGCTCCAGCACGCTGCGCACCAGCTGCTCCAGCGCCTCGCGGTCGCGCAGCAGCACCGGCAGCACCAGCAGGTCGGCGGCGTGCAGCAGCATGCCCGGCAGGCCCAGCTGGTCGGCCTGCTCCAGCGCGGCGCGCGCCTCCTCGTAGGAGTGCACCACCCCGCCGGGCCCGCTGTGCGGCCGCCCGACCACCACCCGGCGTCCGGGCGTCAGTTCGGCGAAGGCCTTGACGGCGGTGTCCTCGCCCGGCCCGGACGGCACGATGCAGACCAGCCGCCCGTGCTTGACCGCCAGCAGCACCTCCTGCTCGCCGAACCGGCTGAGCAACTGCCGCTCCAGGCCGCGCACCAGCGGGTCCTCCAGGTCGTAGCCGTCGCCCCCGGCCACCGCGACCACGTGCGCGCAGGCCAGGTTGAGGCCGAACCGCTCGGCGTGCTCGGCCAGTCGGCCCAGGTCGCTGCGGCTGCTCAGCAGATCGGCGACGAACTGCCGCCGCCCGGCCTCCTCCCGGCGCAGGCGCTCCCGGTAGGCCCGGCCGTGCCCGGCGGCCAGCGCCGCGACGCCGGCCCGCAGCGCCGCCATCGAGGCCGCGTCCACCGGCTGCCCGGTCCACACCTGCCCGGTGGCGGCCAGCCGCTCGTCGACCAGCTCGGCCAGCCCCCGGCCCTCCTCGGCGGCCCGGTCGCCGTACTCGCGCAGCGCCTCCAACTCCTCGCGCCGCAGCCGCCGCCCGCTCTGCGCCACCTCCGCCAGCAGCCGCACCCACGTGCCGTCGTCGAACGACACGGACACCTCCGAACCAGCACCGACGGTGGCCAAGCTCCCCGCTTCCTTCCCCCATGCACTCCGCGTCAAGGACGCGACAACGACGGGCCAGCGTACCGGCTCAGCCGTAGACGCACGACGGGTGGGCGGCGGGTCTCGAGGGGAGCTGCGGGGAGGCCCCGAAGGAGCGGACCACCCGGCCCGAGGGCCGGCTGTACGACCGGTCGCGGGGACTGCGTGCGAGCCCGGCGGGACCACCGACAAGCGATCCTCGACGGGCTGCTGCGGACGGCCGGAGCTCTGGGAACCGGGGTGGCGCCAAGGATGGGAACGTCACATGTGAAATGGTATCGTCGCCCCTCCAGGATCAACGCCGATCGGAGGCACGCTGTGGGACGGCAGGATGCGGCAGGCGGAGTCGGAAGCCACGATCGAGCGGTGCCAGCCGCCCTGACCGAGTGCTTCCAGCAGGGCTGGGCCGACACCACCCGGAAGCTGGAGCCGCTGCCCGGCTCCGCCTACGCGGCCAAGCGGCGCGCGGCACTCTCCGCCCGGTTCCCCGGTGAGCGGATCGTCATACCCTCCGGCGGGCTGAAGACCCGGAGCAACGACTTCGAGTACCTGTTCCGCCCGCACTCCGCCTTCATCCACCTCACCGCCGAGACCGGCACCTCCGCCGTGCCGGACAGCGTGCTGGTCCTCGAGCCCACCGGCACCGGCCACGACATCACCCTGTTCACCCGCCCGCGCTCGCCGCGGGACGCCGGCCCGAACAGCACCGAGTTCTACCGCGGCCGCCAGCACGGCGAGTTCTGGATCGGCCGGCGCCGCACCCTGGCCGAGACCGCAGACGCCTTCGGCCTCCGGGCCGCCCCCCGGGACGAGCTGGAGCGGGCGCTGGCCGGCCGGGTGCCGACCCGGGTGCTGCGCGGCGAGGACCCGCTGGTCGACTCGCTGATCCCGCCGGCCGCCGAGGCCGAGGCCGAACTGCGCACCTTCCTCTCCGAGCTGCGGCTGATCAAGGACGAGTGGGAGATCGCCCAGCTGCGCGCCGCCGTCGACTCCACGGTGGCCGGCTTCCGTGACGTGACCCGCGAGCTGCGGCACGCCGGCGGCCTGGCCCGCGGCGAGCGCTGGATCGAGGGCACCTTCAACCGGCGCGCCCGGCTGGACGGTTACGGCCTGGGCTTCGAGACCATCGCGGCGGCCGGCGCGCACTCCTGCGTGCTGCACTGGATGCGCAACGACGGCCCGATCCGCGACGGCGACATCCTGCTGCTGGACGCCGGCGTCGAGGCCGACACCTTCTACACCGGCGACGTCACCCGGGTGCTGCCGATCAGCGGTCGCTTCACCGACGCCCAGCGCAAGGTCTACGACCTGGTGTACGCCGCCCAGTCGGCCGGCATCTCCGCGCTCAAGCCCGGCGCCCGCTACGGCGACTTCCACGACGCCGCGACCCGGGTGATCGCCGAGGGCCTGGAGAGCTGGGGCCTGCGCCCCGGCGGCGACACGCTCCCGCACGAGCCCGCGCTCTTCGGCCGCTACACCGTCTGCGGCTCCGGCCACATGCTCGGCCTGGACTGCCACGACTGCGGCGCCGCCCGGAGCGAGACGTACATGGAGGGCGAGCTCCAGCCGGGCCACGTGCTCACCGTCGAGCCCGGGCTCTACTTCCAGCCCGACGACCTGACCGTCCCCGAGGAGCTGCGCGGCATCGGCATGCGGATCGAGGACGACTTCCTGATCACCGCCGACGGTCCGGTCTGCCTCTCCGCGGGCCTGCCGCGCCAGGCTGACGAGGTCGAGGCCTGGATGGCGTCGCTGCGCTGAACTCCCGCCGCCCGCGGCCCTGAACGGGTGGTGCCGGGCAGTGGAAAGGGCGCCGCCGGGGTGATCCCCGGCGGCGCCCTTCGCGTCCTCAGCCGCGCAGCCCGGCCATCCAGGCCTCGACCTCGTCAGCCGAACGCGGCAGGCCGGCCGAGAGGTTCACATTGCCGTCGGCCGTGACCAGGATGTCGTCCTCGATCCGGACACCGATGCCGCGGTACTCCTCCGGCACGGTGGTGTCGTTGATCTGGAAGTACATGCCCGGCTCCACCGTCAGCACCATGCCGGCCGCCAGCGTGCCCTCCACGTACAGCTCGGTGCGGGCCTTGGCGCAGTCGTGCACGTCCAGGCCGAGCATGTGCCCGGTGCCGGCCAGGGTGAACCGCCGCTGCAGGCCGAGCGAGAACACCTCCTCCGCCGTGCGGTCGCCGAACAGGCCCCAGGAGACCAGGTGTTCGGCCATGGTGCGCTGGGCGGCGTCGTGGAAGTCGCGGAACGCGGCACCCGGCTTCACCGCCGCGATGCCCGCCTCCTGGGCCGCGTACACGGCCTCGTAGACCTTGCGCTGCAGCGGGGTGAACCGGCCGTCCACCGGGAGGGTGCGGGTGATGTCCGCGGTGTAGAGGTTGTTGGTCTCCACGCCCGCGTCCAGCAGCAGCAGTTCGCCCGGACGGGCCTCGCCGTCGTTGCGCACCCAGTGCAGTGTGGTGGCGTGCTCGCCGCCCGCGCAGATCGAGGAGTAGCCGACGTTGTTGCCCTCGGTGCGGGCCCGGACGAAGAAGGTGCCCTCGATCCGGCGCTCCGGGGTCGGCTCGTCGGTGCCCAGCACCCGGACCACGTCCTCGAAGCCGCGGGCCGTCGCCTCGCAGGCGAAGCGCAGGTCGGCTATCTCGAACTCGTCCTTGACCAGGCGCAGCTCGGAGAGGACGACGCGGAACTCGCGGTCCCGCTCGGCGGTCACCTTGTCGCGCAGCGCCGCCTCGATGCCGGTGTCGTAGCCGCGCAGCACCCGGATCGGCCCGGTGGCCGCGGCCAGCCGCTCCGGCAGCGTGCGGACGTCGCGGCACGGCAGGCCGAGCAGCCGCTCGTTCTCGGTCAGGCTGTTGCGCCGGCCGTCCCACAGCTCCCCGTGGTAGTCCTGCCAGAACTCGCCGCTCTCCCGGTCCGAGCGGGGCAGCAGGTAGGCGACGGACTCGTGGCCGCCGTCCTCGGCGGGCTCCAGCACCAGCACCGCGTCCTGCGACTGGTCGCCCGTCAGGTAGACGTAGTCGGAGGAGGGCCGGAACGGGTAGTCGGTGTCGTTCGCCCGCACCACCGGGTTGCCGGCCGGGACCACCAGCAGCTCGCCCGGGAACCGCGCCGACAGCTCGGCCCGGCGGCGCGCGGTGTGCGGTGCCTGTGCGATCGGCTCCAGGTCGCTGCGCTCGATGTCGGCCCAGCCGTGCTTCATGTTCTCGACGAGGGCGTCGCTCACGTTCTTGAGCAGTCCGTTCTTCCGCTGCCGGCGCTCGCTGGCGTCGTCCTCGGGCAGTCCGCCCTGGGCAATCCGCTCGGTCACTACCGTCTCCTGAATCGAATTCCTGCGGGGAGCGAGCGGCATAATGTTCGCGTCCCACTGACTCGATCCGTACGGTATCCCGAACACTGGCGGAGGAAAAGGGGAAGAGTGACCGTCACCGAGGGATCCGTGCGCGCCGTGCTGGCCGCCAACCTGAAGCGGGTCCGCACCCAGCGCGGCCTCTCGCTCTCCGAGCTGGCCCGGCGCTCCCGGATCGGCAAGGCCACCCTCTCCGAACTGGAGTCGGGCACCGGCAACCCGACCATCGAGACGGTCTTCGGGCTGGCCCGGGTGCTCGCCGTGCCGATCTCCGACCTGCTGGAGGACGGCCCGGCCGCCGGCCCGACCGTGGTGCGCGCCACCGAGGTCGAAGTGCTGCGCGGCGAAGGCGTCGAACTGCGACCGCTGCGCCGGATCGAGACCGGCGACGCGGTCTTCGAGCTCTACGACCAACAGGTCCGGGCCGGCGCCACCCAGCACTCCCTGGGCCACCTCGGTACCGAGCACACGGTGGTGCAGAGCGGCCGCCTCGGCGTGCGGATCGAGGGCCGCGAGGTCGAGCTCGGCCCCGGCGACTACGTCGGCTTCGACGCCGCCACCCCGCACTCCTACACCGCCCTGGACGGCCCCGTCCGCTCCGTCCTGCTGCTGCACACCCGGGCCGGCGACCGGCTGCACCTGGCCGACTCGTTCGCTTCAGCGAACGATGACCCCAGCCTCGACCCGGCTACGGGCGAGTGAGCCGGAGCCCCAGCCCGCCGTCGACGTTGAACTCCGCCCCGGTGGTGAAGGTCGCCCCGAACGCCAGGAAGAGCACCGCCCGCGCCACCTCCGCCACCGACCCGTGCCGCCGCATCGGCGTGATCGCGTCCCCGGCCTGCGCGAACCGCCGCAGCAGCTCGGGATCGGCATCGGTGATCCCGCCGCTCGGCGTCTCGATGAACCCCGGACTGACCGCGTTCACCCGGATCCCCCGCGGCAGCAGCTCCGCCGCGATCCCCTTGGTGAACGCCCGCACCGCCGCCTTCGCCCCCGCGTAGGGCGTCATCCCGGGATTGCCCGCGCCGTTCGCCACCGAGGTGGTGAAGACGATCGCCCCGCCGTCCACCACCAGCGGCGCCAGCCGCTGCGCGGTGAAGAACGCCCCCTTGGCGTTCACCCCGAAGGTCGCGTCGAACAGTTCCTCGGTCACCCGCCCGAACGGCCCCGGCTGCGCGAACCCGGCATTGACGAAGAGCAGGTCGACCCGCCCCAGCCGCTGCTCGACCACCGCCGCCAACTCCTCGATCTGCCCCAGGTCCGCGCTGTCCGACCGCACCACCAGGCCACGGTCCCCGAACCGCGCCCGATCCGCCGCCCGCCGCCCGGTGACCACGACCTCCCCGCCGCCCGCCACCACGGCCTCGGCCACCGCCAGCCCGATCCCCGCCGTGCCGCCGGTGATGACGGCCTTCCTGCCCGCGTATTCGGTCATCGCCCATCCCCTCGCTCGCTGTTGCCGGGCACCAGCTTCGGGCCGGGCGATGGGGGTCGACAAGTACGAACATGCAGGTCAGCGGTTACCTGGAGGTAAGTGTCCCCACCGCCGGCGGGCGGTGGGGACACGCTTTGGCACCCCGTCAGAGCGCCACGATCCCCTCGCCCCCCGTCGCGTCCGGGACCGTCACCGAGCCCGTGCGGGTGAGCATGCCGTCGGGGGCGATGCGGAAGGCGTCGACGGTGCCGGTGGCGCCGGTCTGGACGTAGAGCCAGTGGGCGTCGGGGGTGGTGGCGGCGTCGACGGTGCCGGGGTCGGTGGGGGTGGTGGCGAGCGGGGTGAGGGGGTCGGCGCCGAAGGTGGAGACGGTGGCGCTGCCCGCGTTGGAGACGTAGTAGTGGCCGCCCGCGGCGGCGATCCAGCAGGTGGCGGCCTGGCCGGTGGGGGACTGGGTGACCAGGGTGGCGCGGCCCGCGTGGTCGAGGGTGTAGACGGCGACCGCCTCCGGGCCGACCTCGGTGACCACCAGGCGGCCCTGGGGGTCGAAGGTGAAGCCGAACGGGACGGTGCCCGGCTCGGTGTTGACCACGGGCTGGGCGGCGGGCATGCCGTGGTGGTCCAGGGGGAAGACGTCGATGCTGTTGCCGCCGGCCTTGGTGGTGACCACCAGGCCGGAGCCGTCGGGGGTGAAGGCGACCTGGCCGGGGGTGTGGGTGAACTGCGGGGTGGCGGCGGGGTCCAGGCCCAGGCCGCGGTGGCTCTGCGGGAGCGGGTGCAGCCGGCGGTCGTCGAGGCGGAAGCCCTGCACCGAGCCGCCGTCCAGGGCGTTCAGCACGTAGACCAGGTCGCCGTGGACGGCGAGGCCGACCGGGAAGGCGCCGCCGGAGGGCAGCACCTGGCGGCGCTCCAGGCGGTCGCCGTGCACGGCGAAGACGGTGATGGTGTCACTGCCCGCGTTGACGGCGTAGAGCAGGCCGTGCGCGCGGTCGTAGGCGAGCGAGCCCTGGGAGGCGAGGTGGTCCACGGCCGAGCCGGCGAGCCGGCCGCCGTTGCCGCCGGTCGGGTAGCTGCCGAGCTGGTGGAGGGCGCGGTCGTAGGCGACCACGGTGTTGCCGTCGAGCGCGTCGGTCTGCACGAAGACCGGGTCCCAGACGCGGTGGGCGGCGGTGGCGCTCGCCGGGACGGTGCAGAGCGCGACGGCGGTCAGCGCGGCGCCGGCCAGCGCGGCGGCCCGGGCGATTCGGTTGGACATGGTGACTCCCCGATGTGGCAATGAAGTTGATGACACGTCAGCAGCCCCTGCGGGGGCGGGACGAGAGCAACGTTAAACCGCGTCCACCGCCCGGAACGGGAGGAAACGGACGCGGTGGGGGAGTCGTTCGGAGTTCGTAAGAAGTCGCCGCGGGGGTGGCGGACCGCCCCCGCGGCGGCCGTCAGCCGATCACCCAGCTGTGCTTCTTGGCGAACGGGAGCAGGCTCTCGCGGATCCTGACGATCTGCGCGCCGGTCAGCTCGGGGGCTGTCGCGAGGACGGCCTCGGTGACCTCGCGGAGGTAGTCCTCGGCGGTGAGCACGTCGCACATGCCGTCGTCCGCGTCGGTGCCACGGGCGGTGGCGGAGGCGGTGGCCGGGCGGGGCGGGGTGAGCGGCTTGCCGTCCGGGCCCTCGGCGAGGCGGACGGCGGAGGCCTTGGGGCCGCGGTCGCCGTCCTCGATCTCGAACTCCACCGCGAGGCCCGGGCGCAGGTACGCCTCCGGGATCTCCATGTCGTTCACGTGCAGGAAGACGTCCTCGCCGCCGTCCTCCGGGGTGATGAACCCGTAACCCCGCGCTCCGTCGAACCGCACCACACGACCCGCGACCATGCCAACCCCCAAACCCGGTCAGGCCCCATGCCTGAGATCACTGAGGGGAATGCTAGCCAGCGGCCGCCGTTCGCGCACCGGGGCCCGGTTGGACACCCCCGCTGACCAGCCCTTCCGCCAACTCCCGCAGCGCGTCGGCGAGTCGCTGCGCCTGGCCGGCTTCCAGCAGGTGCAGGACCGGATCGCTGTGCAGGGCGCCGAGCAGCACGTGGGCGAGCAGTTCGGCGTCCGCCGCCGGGCGCTGTTCGGCGATCAGGGCGCCGAGGTGGGCGTGCCAGGCCTCGTACACCGGGTGCTCGCCGCGCGGCGGGGCGTCGGCGGGGCGCGGGGTGGTGGAGGCGGCGTGGCCGAGGGCGGCCAGCAGGCTCTTGTTGCGGGCGACCACGGCCACCACCGCGTCCAGGAAGGCGAGCATCCGCTCCCGGGCCGGCGCGCCGGGGCCCAGCGGCGGCGGGCCGCTGCGGACCGCCTCGCCGAGGTCCAGCGCCCGCTCCTGCATCAGCGCCAGCATCAGGCCCATCCGGCTGCCGAAGCGGTGGAAGACGGTGCCCTTGCCGACGCCCGCCGCCGCCGCGACCTGCTCCATCGAGACCTGCTCGGGCCGGTGGGCGGCCAGCAGCTGCTCGGTGGCGCGCAGGATGGCGCGCCGGTTGCGGGCCGCGTCGGCGCGTTCGGGTCTGGGCTCCGGCATGGGGGCTCGTTCCTCTCGGGGTGCTGGCGACGACTGTACCCGTCCTCGTGGACAACTGGACCGGCGGTCCAGTACGGTCGCGATGCGGTGCGAAACTGACCGCTGGTCCAGTTGGTCGGGAGAGGGGATACCCATGCGACGAGTCCGCTACCACCGGTACGGCGGCCCCGAGGTGCTGACAGTGGAGGAGGCCGAGGTCCCGGAACCGGGGCCGGGGCAGGTGCTGATCCGCACCGAGGCGGTCGGCGCCAACTTCGTGGACACCAGGTTCCGCCGGGGGCCGGCCAGTGGCCCGCTCTTCCGGCGCGAGTTGCCGGCCGTGCTCACCGGCGATGTGGTGGGCGAGGTGGCGGCCGTCGGGCCGGACACGCCGGACGGGCTGACGGGCCGGCGGGTCGCCGCACTGGCCGAGGACGCGTTCGCCGAGTACGTGCTCGCGGACGCCGCCTGGCTGGCCCCGGTGCCCGACGGGCTGGAGATCGGCGCGGCCAGCATGCTGCCGATGGGCGCGCCGGTGGCGCTGGGCGCGCTGCGGCTCGGCCGGATCGCGGCGGGGGAGACGGTGCTGGTGCACGCCGCGGCAGGCGGGATCGGCCATCTGGCCGTGCAGTTGGCGAAGCTGCAGGGCGCGGGCACGGTGATCGCCACCGCCGGGTCGGCGGCCAAGCTGGACTTCGTCCGTGAGCTGGGTGCCGACGCCGCCGTGGACTACGCCGCGCCCGACTGGCCCGAGCGGGTCCGGGCGGCGGCGCCCGGCGGGGTGGACCTGGTGCTCGACTCGGTCGGCGGCGAGGTGCTGGAGCGCAGCCTGGACCTGCTGGCCCCGCTCGGCCGTGCCGTCGTCTACGGCGCCGCCACCGGGGAGCTGACCGCCGTCCCGGTGGCCAAGCTGTTCGGCCTCAGGCAGGTCGCCGGCTACTCCCTGCTCGCCTGGCGCACCGCCCGCCCCGACCTCGCCCGCGAGGACGTCGAGCGGGCGACCGCCCACTTCACCGCCGGCCGGCTGCGCACCGCCGTGCACGCCCGCGTCCCGCTCGCGGAGGCCGTCGAGGCGCACCGGATCCTGGACGCCCGGACGAACCTGGGGCGGGTGCTGCTGCTGCCCTGAGCGAGCCCGGCTACTGCTGCGTGGTGTGCGTCGGCCGGACGACCACGCGGACCCGGTAGGGCGCATCGCCCAGGCCGTCGCGCGCGATGTCGAGGGCGTAGCGCTCGGCCAGGGTGAAGAAGAAGTCGCCCTCCGGGTCCGGGTCGAAGCGCTCGACGGTGCCGCGCACCTCCAGGTAGCGGTAGGGCTGCTCGGGGTCGTTGACCGAGAGCGCGATGTGCGGGTTGGCGGCCATGTGCTTGTACTTGGCGCGCTGGGTCGAGGTGGTGAAGCTCAGGAACTCGCCGTCCCAGACGAACCAGACCGGCGTGACCTGCGGGGTGCCGTCCGCCTTCACGGTGCCGAGGTGGCCGAAGAGCGGGCGCTCCAGCAGGTCGCGGTGGCTGTCGGGGATCACGGACATGGTGCGGGCTCCTCGCCGGAGAACGGTGGCTGTCCAGGGCACCATATCAATGTATTGATGACGATCAAGCAGATTATATAAGGGCGGTTCGAGCCCGGAGTAGCCGGGTTGACGTGCTGTCACCCCTTCGGGCGCGTCCGCTGGACGGACGGCGGCGCGGATCACTAGCCTCCGCGACATCGCAGCGGAGACTGGGCGGCCCGCCGGCCGGATGCGCCCACGGGGAGAACGGCGGGCAGATGAGCGACACCCAGGCGGCCGACCCCGCGCCGCCGGCGGCGCCGAGGCCCGTGGACGGCCCGGTGCGCCACAGCGGGGCCGTGCTGGCCGTGCTGCTGGTGGCGATGTTCATGGCCCAGTTCGACTTCTTCGTGGTCAACGTGGCGGCCCCGTCGATCGCCCGGGACCTGCACGCCGGGCCGGTGCTGGTGGAACTGGTGGTGGCCGGCTACGCGTTCGCCTACGCCTCCGGGCTGATCACCGGCGGCCGGCTCGGCGACCTCTACGGGCACCGGCGGCTCTACCTGGTCGGCATGACGGCCTTCGCCCTTGCCTCGCTCTTCTGCGGACTGGCCCAGAACGCCTGGCAGTTGGTGGCGGCCCGGATGCTGCAGGGGCTGACCGGGGCGCTGATGGTGCCGCAGGTGCTGGCCACCATCACCGCCACCTTCCCGCCCGCCGAACGGCCCAGGGCGCTGGCCTGGTTCGGCGTGGTCGGCGGGCTCGGCTCGGTGACCGCCAACCTGCTGGGCGCGCTGCTCATCAACACCGGTGTGCTCGGACTGGGTTGGCGGGCGATCTTCCTGGTCAACCTGCTGGTGGCGGCCGCGGCGCTGGCCTTCGCGGTCCGGCTGCTGCCGCCCAACCGGCCGTCCCGGCGCCAAGGCCTGGACCCGGTCGGCGCGCTGGGCATCGCCTGCACGGTCGGGCTGGTGCTGGTGCCGCTCTCGGTGGGCAACACCGAGGGCTGGCCGGCCTGGTCCTGGGCCTGCCTGGCGGCGGCGCTGCCGGTCGGCGCGGCCACCCTGCGCTGGCAGCAGGCGCAGCGGGCGCGCGGCGGCAGCCCGGTGCTGGACCTGTCGCTCTTCCGGGCCCGCGGCTTCGCCGCCGGGCTGGTCGCCGGGGCCGCCTTCCTGGCCTACTTCGCCGGGTTCCTCTTCGCCTTCACCCAGTTCCTCCAGGTGGGCCGGGGCTACCCGCCGCTGCATGCCGGGCTGATCGTGGCCTGCAGCGCGGTGATGTTCTCGGCCGGTGCGCTGAGCGCCGCCCGGCTGGTGCGGCGGCACGGCCTGCGGGTGGTGGTGGCGGGCGGGCTGCTGACCGTGCTGGGGCTGGCGCTGCTGATGGTGCAGCTGACCGCCTTCGGGATCGACACGCCGACCGCCGGGCTGGTGCTCGCGGTGATGCTGATCGGCACGGGCAACGGCGCCGTGCTGCCGCAGCTGATCGGGGCCGCCATGGTGGGGGTGCGCCGGGAGCAGGCCGGGATCGGCGCGGGTGTGCTCAACACCGCTCAGCAGTTCGGCAGTTCGGCGGGGGTGTCGATCGTCGGCGCGGTCTTCTTCGGGATCGCCGGCCCCGTCCCCGCGGCCGGGGTGGTGGTCGGCGGCCAACAGCACGCGACCGCGATGGCGGTGGTGGCCGCGATCGACATCGGCCTGGTGCTGCTGGTGACCGGGGTGCTGGCGCTGAACGCGCGGGCGGCCCGGAGCTGACGGCCCGCCGAGGGAGATCCGGCGGGCCGTCAGAATCGCCTCACTCGCTGGGCAGGAAGTCCGGCAGCGTGTACCGCTTGGTGTTGGTGGCGTGCCACCAGTGGTTGCCGTCCACCCAGGCCGCCACGTCCCGCAGGAAGCGGGCGGTGAGCGGGCCGGGCAGCTCGGCCGCCGCGGCGGCGGCCTCCGCCTCGAAGCGGTGCATCACGTCGTTGTGGATCTCGATCGCCTTGAAGTAGGCGGCCTCCACCGACAGTCCCTCGTGGTGGCGGATCGCCACCGGCAGGTTGACGTGCGGGCGCGGCGAGCGCAGCTCCTTGGTGTACGAGTAGAGGTCGTTGACCAGGGTGGTGGCCAGCGCGGCCAGCGCGAAGACCCGCTGCAGCTGCGGGTGGTCGTGCAGGTCGGCCGGCAGCACGTAGCCGCCGACCGCGTCCACGATGGTCAGGCAGGGCCGGAAGCTGTTGTACTGACGGATCATCAGGTACTCGGCCACGGTCGGGACCGCGCCGTCGATCGACCAGGCGGCCTCGGCCAGGTAGCCCAGGTGCAGCCGGGCCAGGTCGTGGATCTCCCGGTTGCGGATCTGGTCGGCGGTCAGCCGGTCGAAGGCCTCCATCGCGGACTGGTAGGCACGGCAGGGCGGTTCGCTCTGCAGCCTGTCCTGCCACTGCTGCTCGTAGGGCGCCACCGAGTACGGCCGCTCCAGCGCCGAGTGGGCCATCAGCAGTCGCGAGCCCAGGCCGTGCGGCGAGCCGCCGTGGTCCTCGCAGTAGCAGTCGTCCACCGCGTTCTCGGCCACCAGCAGCTTGGCCGCCGCGTCCAGGTGCTCCAGGCCGGCAGCGGCCGGGTAGCCCAGGCAGACCGAGCGGCCGGTGCCGAAGGCGTCGAACTCGTCCTCCCACTCCGGCGGGTAGAGGTCGACCTCGTGCACCGCCCACTCCTTGACCCGGCGGTCCACCTCGGCCACCAGGGCGGGCTCGGGCTCGGCCACCTGGTGGTAGTAGATGCCCGGGATGGGGCGGACGGGCTGTTCGCCGGCCCGGGTCTGGACCCGCGTGGAGCGAGTGCCCAGTCCGGTCGGCCCGGCGGAGAAGGTCACGGTCATACG
Source organism: Kitasatospora sp. NPDC006697 (assembly GCF_042869935.1). Lineage (NCBI taxonomy): Bacteria > Bacillati > Actinomycetota > Actinomycetes > Kitasatosporales > Streptomycetaceae > Kitasatospora > Kitasatospora sp. NPDC006697. The sequence continues at coordinate 42,262 of NZ_JBIAGU010000016.1, read as the reverse complement.
GTCCGTCCAAGGTCGGCGTCGTTCGGGCGGGAATGGCGACGGCAGCGTGGGGGCGGTGGTGGATGAGGGCTCCAAACGGTCTAGCAGCGTGCCGAAGGGCTAGTCCAGCGGCTTCGGGAACGCGTCCCGCCCGAGTCGCGCCGCACCGCTGCGGGCAACCGCTCCGCCCTGCTCAGCGCTGTCGCGCGCGGATCGGCGCGCGCCCGGCGGATGCCGTCCACACCCAGCGCGCGGCGTTCGATGAGCGCCCCCTATGCGAAAGAGCGCTCCCCGATGGCCGGCTGACCACGAACCGCCCGGAAAATGGCGGTTACCGGCGGATCCGGCGGACCAGAATGAAGGGGGCACGTCATTGTGGCCGCAGTGCGGCCCCTGACCGAGGGGCTACCGAGGATGGGGACGACGGATCGGATGCAGGCGACCAGTCAGATCGAGGCGGTGCACGCCACCGCGAGCGGCGGGGCGGCCGGGCGGCTGCGGGCCAGCGGGGTGGGCGCGCTGGCGGTGCTGCTCTGGGCGGCGCTCGCCCTCTTCACCACGCTCAGCGGCCACGTGCCGCCGTTCCAGCTGATCGCGCTCGCCTTCGCGATCGGCGGGCTGATCGGCCTGCCGCGGGCGCTGCGCGGCGGGCGGCCGACCGGCGGGGCGAGTTGGCGCCGGCTGCCCGCCGGCGCCTGGGTGCTGGGCATCGGCGGCCTCTTCGGCTACCACTTCTGCTACTTCCTCGCGCTGCGCCACGCCCCGGCCGTGCAGGCCGGCCTGATCGCCTACCTGTGGCCGCTGCTGATCGTGCTGTTCTCCGCGCTGCTTCCCGGCGAGCGGCTGCGCTGGTGGCACGCGGCGGGCGCGCTGCTCGGCCTCGGCGGCACCTTCCTGCTCGTCACCGGTGGGCAAGGGGTGCGCTTCCAGGGCCAGTTCGCGCTCGGCTACGCGGCCGCCGGGGTGTGCGCGGTGGTCTGGTCGGCCTACTCGGTGGCCAACCGCCGCTACCCGGAGGTGCCGACCGACGCGGTGGCCTTCTTCTGCCTGGCCACCGCCGGCCTGGCCGCCCTCTGCCACCTCTGCTTCGAGCACACCGTCTGGCCGCACGGCTGGCAGTGGCTCGCCGTGCTCGCGCTCGGCCTCGGGCCGGTCGGCGGCGCCTTCTACGCCTGGGACCACGGCACCAAGCACGGCGACCTGCGACTGCTGGGCACCCTCTCGTACTTCGCGCCGCTGCTCTCCACCGCGCTGCTGGTGCTGGCCGGGCGGGCCGCCGCGAGCTGGGCCACGGCGGCCGCCTGCGCGCTGATCACCGGCGGCGCGCTGCTCGCCTCGACGGACGCGCTGCGCGCGGCCCGCCGCCGGTGACGGGGCTCAGGCGTCCACCGGCCAGGTCCCGCGCCGGACCATCTCGGTGACCCGCTCGGCCCCGTTCGCCCGGACCAGCAGCTCCAGCCGCATCCGCTCGATGTCCTGCGCGCTCCACTTCTCGGTGGCCATGGTCGCCTTCTCGTGCGACCAGCCGTTGTCGTAGTGCCGCACCACGTAGTCCTTCTGGAAGTCCCACATCCTGGTGCCGGGCAGCGGAGTGACGATGAACGGGTTGGCGTAGGCCATGCCGTGGCCCATCAGGGTGACGGCGTAGTCGATGGTCTTCTCGATCTGCTCCAGCGACTCGATGTAGGGCGCGGCGCCGGGCCGGTCGGGCGGGTTGACGAAGCCGAGCATGAAGCCGCCGGTGACCTGGATGCCGTACTCGGTGAACATCTCCACGATCTCGGCGGTGGCCTGCTGGAAGGTGTTCAGCCGGGGCTTGCCGCTCTGCTCCAGGCTGTCCTCGTTGGCGCTCTCCACGGCCAGGTAGACGCTGTAGCAGCCGCCGTCGGCCATGGCCTTGATCAGCTCCCGGCAGGTCAGGCCGGACTCCATCGCGGCCAGCACGTTGCGGAAGTTGGGGTTGCGGCGCTCCCGCTCGTCCATCTGGGCGGCGAACGAGCGGCCCAGGTGCAGCAGCACCAGGTTGAACAGGCTCAGCCCGCCCTCCTCGACCCAGGGCAGGTCGTGCTTGCGCAGCAGCTTGAAGACCTCCATCGCGTACCGCGGGTCGTGCATCAAGTGGTCGTCCTCGATCAGCACTTCGGTGACGCCCTGCTTGGTGATCTCGGCCAGGTGCAGGTCGAACCAGTCGGTGCCGAGCGCCCGCCAGGGGCCGTTGACCATCGGGATGTAGCAGAAGTCGCAGCCGACGTTGCAGCCGATGGTGGAGAAGATCTGCGCCCAGGCGCCGTGGCCGCGCACCCGCTTGCCGGAGGAGTGGTAGGGCTGCTGGTACTGGCTGAGGTCGAGCAGGCCGAAGTCGGGCAGCGGCATCATGCCCAGGCGCTGCTCCAGGCCCTGGCGCTTGGGCAGGATGCGCATGTACGGGGAGGCCGCCGTGGTGCGGACGATGGCGCCGTCGGCCCGGCGGTAGGCGACCCCGGGGACGGCGTCCAGGTCGCCGTCCGGCTGGGTGAGCGCCTCCAGCAGGGCGGTGAAGGTCTGGTCGGCCTCGTTGATCACCACCTGGTCGAACGGCGAGTCCGGCACCGCGAACCGCCAGTCGCCGCTGGGGTGCGAGCCGCCGGTGACGGTGACGATGCCCGGGTCGATCTCCTTGACCAGGTCGGCCAGCGCCCGGGCGTTGCCCCACTGCACCGTGTAGATGCACTGGATGCCGACCACGTCGGGCTCGAACTCCTCGATGATGGTGCGTAGTTCGCCGTCCTCCAGGCCGTAGCGGACCAGCCGGGAGCCGCCGCCCAGGTGGACCAGGGTGCGCTCCTGCTCCCAGCCGGCGAACGGCGAGTCGACGATCTTCACCCGGTAGCCGGCCAGGATGGCGTTGGTGGCGATCCGCAGCAGCCCGATCGGGGTGCCGGCCCGCTTCATCACCTCGAAGGTGTCCAGGCCCAGTTCCTGGAACCGGCTGCCGGCCGGCGCGGGTTCGACCACCCGGGTGTAGGAGGGCACCACCAGCAGCACCCGGGGCGGCTCGCCGTTGGCGCGCCGGCGGCGGCCGGAGGCCGAGAGGCGCAGCGAAGGCTCGCCCAGGTGGTGCAGCGGCGCCCGCTGCGGCGCGCTGGAGAACTGGATCGACGGGTTCTCGATCACGACGGGGGAGGATCCGATTCGGGTCACTGACTTTCTCCATCAGCTCGAACGGCCAACAGGTCGACCGGGCCAGGGGTGGACAAGGGGCGCGATCGTTGCCGTCGATCGTCGCCGTTCCGGTGGAGCGACGGCAGTGCGCCTGGGGAGAACGGCCGATATCGTCCGATCACTGGTGGGCATTACCGCTTGTTCACCGGTTTGTGGCCCATGCCCACCAGTGCCTGTTCCGGGTGGGGCAGGGCAGTACTGCGCAGATCTGTCCGAAATGCCGCCGGGCCCCGTCTCGATGGGCGGACGTGATCTCCGGGGGGGGGGGGGGCGTCCGCCATGGAGCCGGTGTGCGGCACACTTGCGCAATCCGACGGACCGTCAGCTGTCCGGGCCGCCGATTGATCCTCGATGGATTTCAGTCCAAGTTATGGAATCCCTAAGGAACTTGTCCGGAAGCGAGGTTTCCCTGGTGAGCTGCATGCGTCCCGAGAGAGGTCTAGACCCAATGGACTAGACCTGAAAGGTTCAGACCCTTGACTCGTGCATCCGGTGGGTGCAACCGTACAGGCGGTCCCTCTGCGGGGTGTCCTGAGTCGCACCGTCTCCGCGTTCCCCCACTGCTCCGAGCCGGCGCGCAGCAAGGCAGTTCCGAGCGGCGGCGCAGCCTGCACCGCAACTCCGGCATGCCTTCCGGTACATGGCACCACCGTCGGGGGCCGTCCAAAGGCTTCGCGACCCGAAGGGATCGTCCCCCATGCAGAACCAGTCCGCCAAGAAGGGGCTCGGCGCCGCGCTCGGCACCGTTCTCCTGCTCACCGGCATCGCGGCCTTCGCCGGCGGCAGCCCGGCCAACGCCGACGCCAACAGCACCAGCGCGGTCAGCGCCGGCCCGTCGACCTACACCCAGGCCGTTCCCACCGGCGCCCCCTCGCAGTACAGCGCCCCGCTGGAGCGCTGCGCCAACGGCGTCAACTACCCGCTGAGCGGCGCCAACCCGGTGCTCAGCGAGCCGGTGACCACCCAGTTCACCAGCAACGTCGGTCTCTCCGAGTCCGTCAACTTCAGCGGCAACCAGTACTACGGCAACTGGAACTTCGTCTTCACCAACACCAGCAGCCAGACGCTCTCCACCGACTGCGCCGTGCTGGTCTTCCGCGCGCCGTCCGGCTCGGACAACCACGGCTACACCGCCACCCAGCAGTACGGCCACCCGCAGCAGGACTACCTCGAGGTGCCCCGCGGCGACGGAACGTCCTTCTACATCGCCCGGATCGACTTCCACGACGTGCCGCTGGCGCAGCGTCAGGTGGCGCCCGGCCAGTCCTTCACCTACAGCCTCGGCGGCATCCCGAGCTCGGCGATCAACCTCACCCAGATCCGCGACTCGCTGAAGTTCACCGCCGACCTGGACCTGGCCGCCAACCAGGCCCTGGTCCAGCACTACGGCACCAACCGCCTGACCAACTGATCCCGGTTCGGCTCCACGGGCCGGGCCCGGAGCGGGAGTTCCCAGCGGACCTCCGCCCCGGGCCCGGCCCTGCCCACCCCCGGGCACTCCGAACGACCCGACCAGGACAGGAAGGGAGGCACCGATGCCTCCGCTGCTGCCACGCGCCGCACTCACCCTCGCCGCCGTCTCCGCCGCCGCGTTGCTTGCCGGCTGCGGCTCCGCCGGGAGCACGGCCAGCGCGCCCACCACCCCGCCGATGCCGCAGACCTTCCAGGCCGAGGCCGTCGCCCGCCAGGAGTTCGGCCTGCTCGCCGGCGGCGGCTGGATCCAGGCCTGGTCGCTCTGGGACGCCACGAGCCAACAGGCCATCAGCGGCAACGACTTCGCCAAGCTCAACACCGAGTGCAAGCCCGCCGTCGGGATTCCGTACGTGATCGACAAGAGCACCAAGCTGGACCAGGACACCGTGCGGGTCGACTGGCACCACGGCGCCGACACCGGCAGCAACACCCTGGCCTACCAGCAGGGCAAGTGGCGCTTCACCCCCGACGCCACCGCACTCGCCGCCTACCGCACGGGCGTCGACCAGCTCGTCCAGCAGAGACAGGCCGCCGGCTCATGCCACTGAACCACCTCCACCACCCCCGCCATTCGCTCCTTTCCGCGCTGCGCCGCCTGCTGCTCACCGGCCTGCTCGCCGCCGGACTGCTGCTCGGCCTGGGCACGAGCCCCGCCGCCGCGCACGCCGGACTCCTCTCCGCCACCCCCTCCGACGGCGCCGTGCTCGCCACCGCACCCCGCCAGGTGAAGCTGGTCTTCAGCGAGGAGGTCACCCTCCGGCTCAGCAGCATCCGGGTGATCGCCCCCAACGGCCACCGGGTGGACAGCGGCCCCCCGCAGGCCGCCGGCACCACCCTCACCGTGCCGCTCGACCCCGACGGGCAGCAGGGCAGCTATGTGGTCGACTGGCGGGTCACCGCCGCCGACGACGGCCACACCACCGCCGGCGCCGTGGTCTTCTCGGTCGGCGCGCCGAGCCGCAACGCCGCCCTGGCCGGCTCCGGCAACCGCGACCGACTCACCGACGCCGCGCAGGACCTGGCCGTCTGGCTCGGCCTGGCCGGACTCGCGGCCCTGGTCGGCTGCGCCGCCGTGCGGCTGTACTGCCTGCCCGCCGACGCCGAACCCGCCGCCGAGGGGCTGCGCCGGCCCGCCTCGGCCGGGTGGACGGCGCTGCTGGCCGGCACGGTGCTGCAGCTCTTCGCCTACGGGCCCGCCAGTGAGGGGCAGTCCCTGGCCCACCTGGCCGACCGGTCGCTGCTCTCCGCGACGCTCTCCAGCCACCAGGGGCAGATGCTGGTCGCCCGGATCCTGCTGCTCGCGCTGGTCGCGGCCGTCAGCGGCCCGCTGCTGCGCCGCGGCCCGGCGGCCACCGCCTCCGCTGCCGTGCTCACCCTGCTGCTGGCGCTCACCTGGGCCGAGACCAGCCATGCGGCGGGCGGCTCACTGGTGCCGCTGGCCCTCCTGGTCACCACCCTGCACGTGGCCGCGATGGCCGTCTGGGCGGGCGGCCTGCTCGCCCTCGCGGTGCTGCACCGGCGCGGGGTCGAACTGGCCGCCACCGCCCAGCGGTTCTCCCGGCTGGCGGCGGGCTCGGTGCTGCTGCTCGCCGCCACCGGGCTCTACCAGGCCTTCCGCGAGGTCAGCAGCGCCGCCGCCCTGACCGGCACCTCCTACGGCCGGCTGCTGATCGTCAAGGCCGCACTGTTGCTCGCCGTGCTGGCCGCCGCCGCGGTGACCCGGCGGCGGTTGGCCCGCGGCAGCCGGGCGCCGGGGCGCACCGTGCTGCTCGAACTCGCCGGCGTGACGGTGATCCTGGTGGTCACCGTGCTGCTGCTGGCCACCGCGCCCGCCCGCTCCACCGGCGGCGGCGTACCGGCCGAGGCCGTCCCGGCGGCCACCGCCGGGCGTTGAGGCACGGGGCGGGCCGGGTCCACACCGCTGCGGCGGACCCGGCCCGGCCGGCTGACTGGCTCAGCTCGCTCGGCGCCGCGACCAGCAGCCGAGCAGCGGCTCGGAGATGGACGGTTCAGGCATGAACATAGGGCCTGGACAGGGTGGTTCCGGGCAAATGGAGTCCAGGTGGGGTGACTGTCCGAGCACAGGGGGCCACTGAAAGTCATACAGGTGTGACGCGAGTGGAGGGATCGATTCAGTGGTGACGCGTCGTCGAATACCGGGCATGATGGGGCCCAATGACCGAGCACTTGTTCCCGTCGACCTCTTCTTCAGCCGCTGACCACCGGATCGCGGCCACCGACTCCCTCCTCGGCCTCGCCGTCGGCGACGCCTTCGGCGCCCAGTTCTTCGTCCCCGAGAACCTGCCCGCCCTGCGTGAGCGCCGCCTCCCCGACGGGCCCTGGCCCTGGACCGACGACACCGAGATGGCCTGCTCGGTGCTGTCCGTGCTGCGCGAGGACGGGTCGGTGGACCCGGGGAAACTGGCGGGCCGCTTCGCCGAACAGCAGGACTACGGCCGGGGTTACGGCGCGGCGATGCTGGTGCTGCTGCACGGGGTGCGCAAGGGCGGCTGGTGGCGCGACCTGGCCGAGGGCCTGTTCGACGGCCAGGGCTCCTGGGGCAACGGCGCCGCGATGCGGGTCGCCCCGCTGGGCGCCTGGTTCGCGGTGGACCCGGCGGAGGCGGCCTGGCAGGCGGCGCGCTCGGCGCGGGCCACGCACACGCATCCGGAGGCGGTGGCGGGCGCGGTGGCCGTCGCGGTGGCGGCGGCGGTGGTGCGCGACGCGGTGAGTGGGCATCAGATGATCGAGGCAGCAGTCGAGTTGACGCCGCAGAGCAAGGTGCGGGACGGGGTGGCGGAGGCGCTGGAGCTGCTGGATCAGCCGTATGTGGAGCTGGCGGCACACCGGTTGGGCAACGGGCGGCTGGTGAGCGCGATCGACACCGTGCCGTTCACGCTGTGGTGCGCGGCGCGTAACCTGGACGACTACGCCGCCGCGCTCTGGGACACCGCCTCGGCGGGCGGCGACGTGGACACCACCTGCGCGATCGTCGGCGGGATCCTGGGGGCCCGGGTGGGTGCGGCGGGGATACCCGAGCAGTGGCGGGCGGCGACGGAGGTGTTGCCGCAGTGGCTGGCGAGCGGGCCGGCCGGCGGGGTGGCGGCGCGGCCGTTCGTGCAGGCGCGCGAGCTGCCGGTGCCCGAGCTGCGGTGGACGCCGGGCCAGTTGCAGCGGGTGCGGGACGGCGCGGGGGACGCGAAGTGGCAGGCGCGCTGCGAGGGGGAGCGGTTGGTGGTGAGCCGGGCGAGCGGAGAGCGGATCTTCGAGCTGCGGCTGGATGCGGGCGCCGCGTGGGTGGAGTCGAACCGGGCGGTGTACCGGCGGGGGACGGATGCGGCGGAGACGGCGACGCTGGAGCTGCTGCTCGACCGGTTCTTCGGGCACGAGCCGCGGCCGGAGCTGGCGGAGCGTCAGTTGCGGCTGCGGTACGGGGGGTAGCGGCCACCCGCTCGGGCACTCCTGCCGGGCCGCCGTCCGGACCGCCGCTCGGATCGAGCGGCGGTCCGGACGCGCTCCTGCGTTACGAGACCTGCTGGAGCGTCGCGTGGAACAGCGAGCCCGACCGGGTGCCGGTGCTGTCCGTCGAGGTCACGTAGAACTCCACGTCACCCTTCTTGAAGTCGACGACCTGGCTGACCGTCACATCGCCGGGCTCGATCCAGGAGATGAAGTACCGGGAGCCGGTCCGCACGGCCTGGTCGGGCGCGGTGAACGTTCTGCCGGGCTCGGCGCCCTTGACCGTGAGGCCGGTGACGAAGGTGCCGTCCGCCGAGAAGGTGTTGCGGTACACGGCGCCTGTGTCCACTGTCACCAGGTACGCATGCCCGGCGAACGGCGGCAGGCGGTCGCCGTCGCTGTCCGCGACCGCGCCCGGGTGGACGTCGGCGGCGGAGGCCTGGGTGACGACGAGCGTGGCGGTTCCGGCGAGGGAGAGGGCGGCGGCGGCCGCGAGCGCGACGAACTGGCGCTTCATGGGGATTCCTTCCACTGCTGATGCGGTTCATGACACGAGAGAACTCGGCGGACCAATGAGCCTGATCCGCACGGGAGTTCTTCCACGCAGGTATGGTGCTCATGCCGTAGAAGGTCAGTGAAAATCGAACGGCTATACGAACGATTGTGTACGACAGGGGGAGCAGGAGAAGCAGCGGAAGGTCCAGGGCATCGCGGGGTTCGGGGCGGCAGCGGGGGAACCCCGGTGCCTACGGCGTCGTCTTCTTCGCCAGCGGTGAGACCGTGGACGGACTGTCCTGCGGGCAGGGTCGGCTGGCGGCCCACCGGATCATGGACGTCCAAGTCGGCGGAGAGACCCGGACGTTCTACTGGTCCCCGGTGCCGTTCGACCGCGGCGGAAGGTACGCCGCCGAGGTCCGGCGCGCCGGGCAGCCGGACCACGACACGGTGCAGATCGCCGCGGATGCCACGGTCGACTGTTAGGGGCTGCGGCGAGCGGCCCGTCGAAGGCGGCCGCGGGTCAGTGGCGGGCGGGCTGCTCCGCAGACCGGGCGGCCGCCACGAAGGCATGGATCCGCGCGTGGTCCTTCACGCCCCGCGAGGACTCCACGCCGCTGGAGACGTCCACGCCCCACGGCTCGGCGGCGGCGACGGCCGCGGCCACGTTGTCCGGGGTGAGGCCGCCGGCCAGCAGCCAGGGGCCGGTGGGGCGGTGGCCGTCGAGCAGGGAGAGGTCCCAGCGGGCGCCGGAGCCGGCCACCGGGGCGTCGAGCAGCAGGAACTCCTCGCCGTAGGCGCCCACGGCGAGGTCCGTCCCGGGGGTGAGCGCGGTGGCCCGGAGCAGGCGCAGCGGGAGGCCGGCCAGCTCGTCGAAGGCCTCGCGCGGGTAGTCGCCGTGCAGCTGCAGCGCCCGGACCCCGGCGGCCAGCGCCAGGCGGCCCGCCTCCGCGGCGGGCACACCGGCGGTGACCGCGACGGTCAGGATCTCCGGGGGCACGGCGGCGGCCAGTTCGCGCGCCTCGGCGGGGTCGAGCCGGCGGGCGCTCTCGGTCAGCACGAAGCCGATCGCGTCCGCGCCCGCCTCGACCGCGGCCGCCACATCCCCGGGGGTCCGGACCCCGCACACCTTGACGAACATGGGGCCAGCCTAGTGCGTCAGTAGTGCCATCGGTTGTAGCCGCTGACCAGGCTGCAGAAGATCGCGGTGCCGTGGGCGTCGACGGTCGAGAGGCCGACGTCCTTGCCAGGGCAGAACTCGCCCGCGCGGTAGTAGTTGCCGCTCGGTGCCATGATCACTCCGGCGGGCGGGGCGGCAGCGGCGGGCGTCTGGTCCACCGGCGCCGGGGGTGCCGCCGGGGTGGCAGGCGTGGCGGGGGCCGGCGGGGGCGGGGTGGTGGCGGGCCGGTGGCTGCCGGCCGCCGGTGCGGGAGCGGCGGGGTGCGTCACCGGGGGAGCCGCGGGCGGGGTCGGCGGCGGGGCCGGCGTCGTCGCGGGGGCAGGCGGCGGCGTGGACGGAGCGGGGGCGGGCGGTGTCGGCGCCACCGCGGCGGCCGGCGGGGAGACGGGCGGCGGGGAGACGGCCGGCGGAGCGGGCGAGGAGGGCGGCGCCGAAACCGAGGGCGCGGCCGAGTGCGCCGGTGCCGTGTGCGCCGCCACCTGCCCGTGCGGCTTCTGCGTGGACCCGATCGCCGCCAGCACCAGGACCATCAGCAGGGGTATCCCGCACCCCACCCCGGCGATCTTCAGCCCCTTCCGGGACTCCGGCGGTCGCTGCGGCTGACCCCAGCCGGGCGGGACGGGAAGTGTTTTCGGCACGGTGATCCTCGGGAGACTCGGGGGGAGAGTGTGGACGTCTCGCGAGGGGTCAGCCTGGCAGCGCGGTCACCGGCCGCGCAGGGAAGTGATGATGCCGTTATCCCACCGGCACCGCGGCCCGCGGCAGCAACGCCGTCAGCGCCTGCGCCAGCTCCGCCACCCGCCCCGGCTGGTGCACCGCCGAGCGCGGCACCCGCAGGTCGGCGGGCAGCTCGGTCAGGGTGTGGTCGCGTGCGAGCCGGGCCCGGCCGCCGCCGGTGATGTTGAGCAGCACGGGGGCGGCGGGGTCGATCCGGTCCTCCCGGACCGCCTCGCGCAGGGCGGCCAGCGCCACGCCCGCGGGCGGTTCGATGTCGATGCCCTCCAACTCGCGGAACGCGTCCATGGCGGCCTTGGCGGCGGAGGCCGCCGCGGTGTAGAGCCGGCCGCGGCTCTCGGTGAGCGCGTCGCACAGGCCGCCGCGCACGTCGTAGGGCGGGCGGCGGTTGGTGAGCTCGGGGGCGAAGGCGCGGTCGGCGGCCAGCCGCTGCTCCTCCTCGCAGCCGGTCTCCCAACTGCGCTCGCCCGTGCGCCAGGCCCGGTGCACGGGGGCGAAGGCGGCGTTCTGCGCCAGGAAGAGCCGGGGCAGCGGTCCGGGGCGGCGACATCGAATCCGCACGGCCGCCTCGTGCGCGGCGATCGCCCCGGCCCCGCTGCCGATCGCCTGGGCGTAGACGGCCGGCAGCCCGCCGATCGCCTCCGCCGCCGCGAGCAGCACGGTGCCCAGGCCGTCGCGCCGACCGACGTTGCGGGTGCCGCCCTCGGGGACGAAGCCGGGCCGCGCCGCGATCGCGTCGCCGAGCGCGATGGCGTCGGCGTAGTCGGCGCACCCGCCGTCCGCGTCGCCGGTCACGGCCACCACCCGGACGTGCGGGTCGGCTCCGGTCCGGGTGCGCAGCCGGGGCAGCACCGAGGCGGGCACCACGAGCACCACCGGCACCCGGTGCCGGGCGCACAGCTCGGCGAAGGCGATCGCGGTGTTGCCCGCCGAGGTGACCACCAGCGGCCCGGCGCCCTCGGGCAGCCGGCCCAGCACGGTGGCCGCCTCCAACTCCTTGAAGCTGCCGGTCTCCAGGTCGCCGCCGCGCTCCGGCCAGTAGCCGTTGAACGCGATCCACAGCTCGCGCAGCCCGAGCGAGCCGGCCAGCCGCTCGCTGCGGAAGACGGCGCTGCCACCGGCGCCGGGCAGGGTGCGGCGCACCGGCAGCCAGTGCCGGTAGCGGAACACCCCGCTCTGCTCCGGGTCGGGCCGCAGCCCGGCCTGCCGATACTCGGTGCGCAGTAGGCCGGGCCCGTGCTCCGCGCCGCAGCCGAGGGCGAGGCCGTCGTCGGCGCGCCGCTGCCCGCAGACGGAGCACCGGAGGCGGTAGTGGTTCGCGTCGTTCGAATCGCCGTGCATGGTTGCTGGGTCAACTCTCCGGGCCCGCGGGCCCAATGCTCGGTCGTGGCGAGGGCGGTGGAGGCGGAGCGGGGCTGGCCGGCCGGGCCGGTCGCGTCCGGCGCGTCAGTCGGCGGCGGACATCGCGCGGATCAGGCTGGCCGGGCGCATGTCGGTCCAGTTCGCCTCGACGTAGTCCAGGCAGTCCTGCCGGCCGGCGGGGCCGTGCACGGTGGTCCAGCCGGCCGGCACCTCGGCGAACTGCGGCCAGAGCGAGTGCTGGTTCTCGTCGTTGACCAGCACCAGGTAGGTGCCGTCGGCGTCCTCGAACGGGTTGGTCATGGGGCGTTCCTCTCCAGGAGGGCTGCTGCCGGGCCGAAGGCCCGGCCGAGAATCCCGCCATCAACAATTGAATACGTGCGGCGGGCGAATTCCGGTTCGACCGCTGCGCGGGCCAAGGGGATCCGGGGGATCCGCCGGCATTGCCGCGGGGTCGCAATCGACGTCCAGAGGTTGGACGGCCGGGCGGAACAGCAGACTTCCGACGTGTAAACGGAGGATGAATTCACCCTTCATAGTCACGCTTCCCGCGGGATTGCGTGCTTTTGACTCGGGTTCAGTTGTCATCCGAACACTGATGTGGTTAGCCTGCAGCCGGCGAAGTACCCGACGGAAGTAGCCCGGAACAACTCGGAACAGTCCGAGCAATCAGCAAGAAGGACGACCGTGGTGAACGGCCGAGCCGCCCAGCATGCGGTCACGGAACTTGAACTGATGAATCTTCACGATTCGCTGACATCGCCGGTCAGCGAATCGATGAACTTCCTGAACGAGATTGCCCACCGGTATCCGGACGCCATTTCACTGGCCGCCGGCCGCCCGTTCGAGGGCTTCTTCGACCTGGACGACGTCCCGCGCTACCTCCAGCTCCACCGGCAGTACCTGATGGGCCGTCACGGCGGCGACGAGACCGCCGTGCGGCGCACCCTGCTGCAGTACGGCCGCACCAAGGGCATCATCCACGAGCTGATCGCCGAGCACCTCCGGGTGGACGAGGGCATCACCGCCGACCCGGAACACCTGGTCGTCACGGTCGGCTGCCAGGAGGCGCTCTACCTGGTGCTGCGCGCGCTGCGCCGCACCGAGCGGGACGCGCTGCTGGCCGTCGCACCCTGCTACGTGGGCGTGCACGGGGCCGCCGGCCTGGTCGACATGCCGGTGCTGCCGGTCGCCGAGTCGCCCGAGCGCGGCATCGACCCGGCCGACCTGCGGGCCCGGTTGGCCCAGGCCCGGGCCGAGGGCCTGACGCCGCGGGCCTGCTACCTGGTGCCCGACTTCGCCAACCCGAGCGGCGTCCGGCTCGACCTTGAAACCCGCCGTGAGCTGCTGGAACTCGCCGAGGCCGAGGACCTGCTGCTGCTCGAGGACAACCCCTACGGCCTGTTCGGCACACCCGGCGGGCCGCCCACCCTGAAGGCGCTGGACCGCCGGGCGCGCGTCGTCCACCTGGGCTCCTTCGCCAAGACCGGCCTGCCCGGGGCCCGGGTCGGCTACGTGCTGGCCGATCAGGAGGTGGCCGGCGGCGTCCTCGCCGACCAACTCGCCAAGCTCAAGAGCATGCTGACGGTCAACACCTCGCCGATCGCCCAGTCCGTGATCGGCGGCAAGCTGCTCGCCAACGACTTCAGCCTGCGGGCCGCCAACACCCGCGAGCGCGAGGTCTACGCGCGCAACCTGTCCCAGGTGCTGGACGGGCTGCGCGAACGGTTCGCCGGAGAACCGGGGATCGGCTGGAACACCCCGGCCGGCGGCTTCTTCCTGCTGCTCCGGGTGCCGTTCGCGGCCGGTGACGAGCTCCTGGAGCGGTGCGCCGAGGAGTTCCGGGTGCTCTGGACGCCCGTGCACCACTTCTACGCCGACGCCCGGCCGCGCCCGGTAATGCGGCTCTCCTTCAGCCACCTCCAGCCGGAGGAAATCGACGAGGCATTGAACCGGCTGGCCGAGTTCATCCGTTACTGCATCCGCCGCATCGATTGAGAGTCCCACCGATTGAGAGTCCCACCGATTGAGAGCCCCACCGACTGAGAGCCCCACCGACTGAGAGAAATGGCCGATGGAATCCTGCACGCCGCTCCTGCGGAGCAAACCGAGAAGCTGGGGCTGGACCTACCGATGACGACCACACTGAACCGATCGCCCGCGAATTCCGTTACGGAGTCCCCGGACCTCGCCGACCGCCCGGGCGGTGCGCCCGCGGGCCAGGCCCGGATCGTCGGGGTCGGCACCGCCACCCCCGAGAATTCGTACTCGCAGCAGGAAATCCTGGACATCTTCGGCATCCGGGACCCGCGGGTGCGCTCCGTCTTCCTCAACAGCGCCATCGACCGCCGCTACCTCACCCTGCCGCCCGAAGGCCCCGACGGCACCCGGGTGATGGAGGTGCAGGGCGAACTCCTCGCCAAGCACAAGGCGCAGGCTGTGGACATGGGCGTGCGCGCCGTGCAGGAGTGCCTGAAGGAGAGCGGCGCCGACCTCGCCGACATCGGCTACCTCTGCTGCGTCACCACCACCGGGTTCCTCACCCCCGGCCTGAGCGCCCTGATCATCCGCGAACTCGGCGTCGACCCGCACACCAGCCGCCTCGACGTGGTCGGCATGGGCTGCAACGCCGGGCTGAACGCGCTGAACGCCGTCAACGGCTGGGCCGTCGTCCACCCGGGCCGACTGGCCGTCATGGTCTGCGCGGAGGCCTGCTCCGCCGCCTACGTCTTCGACGGCACCATGCGCACCTCGGTGGTGAACAGCCTCTTCGGCGACGGCGCCGCCGCCCTCGGCGTGCTCGCCGGCCGGCCCGCGCTGCCGCTGCCCGCCGCCCGCGGGCCCCGACTGCTCAAGTTCGCCAGCTACATCATCACCGACGCGCTCGAGGCGATGCGCTACGACTGGGACTCCGACCAGGACCGGTTCAGCTTCTACCTCGACCCCGAGGTGCCCTACGTGGTCGGCGCGCACGCTGAACTCGTGGTCGACCGGCTCCTCGAGGGCACCGGGCTGCGCCGCAGCGACATCACCCAGTGGCTGGTGCACTCCGGCGGCAAGAAGGTGATCGACGCCGTCGGCGTCAACCTCGGACTGACCCGGCACGACGTCCGCCACACCACCAGCGTGCTGCGCGACTACGGCAACCTGTCCAGCGGCTCGTTCCTCTTCTCCTACCAGCGGCTGCTCGAGGAGCAGGTGGCCCGCCCCGGCGACCACACCGTGCTGATGACCATGGGCCCCGGCTCCACCATCGAGACCGCGCTGGCCCGCTGGTGACCGCCCGCCCGACCGGACCCTCCGCCCGCCCCACGCACGAAGGCGCACCGACCATGCCCTCCTCCCCGCAGCAGCTCACCCTCGACGGCAGCCGGCCGCTCACCCTGGACACCGTGCAGGCGCTCAACGCGTTCTGCGATGCCGCCGAGGACGCCGCGCACGGCGGCGACCCGGCCGAGCCGCTGGTGCTGCGGCTGAACGGCGCGCCGGCCGGTCCGGCCGCGCCCGTGCTCGCCGTGGTCAACAAGTGGGAGCGCGCGGTGCGCCGGCTGGAGCGCCTGGAGCGGCCCACCGTCGCCCTCGCCACCGGCACCGTCGGCGGCACCGCGCTGGACGTGCTGCTCGCCACCGACTACCGGATCGGCGGCACCGGTACCCGGCTGCTGCCCGCCGCCGCCGTCGACGGCGTCTGGCCCGGCATGGCGCTCTACCGGCTCACCAACCAGGCCGGCGTCACCGCCGCCCGGCGCGCCGTGCTCTTCGGCACCGCCATCGAGGCCGGCCAGGCCCTCGCGCTGCACCTGCTGGACCAGCTCGCCGACGACCCGGCCGCCGTGCTGCCCGCGGCGGCCCGGGCGCTCGCGGCGGCCGGCGGCAGCGGCGTCGGCATCCGGCGCCAGCTGATGCTGGACGCCAGCACCACCAGCTTCGAGGAGGCGCTGGGCCGCCACCTGGCCGCCTGCGACCGGGTGCTGCGCCAGGGCACCCTGGAGGTCGGGGCGTGACGCCCGGCACCGGCTCCCGGGACGCGGCACCCGGCACCGGCCTGCGGGACGCGGCGCTCGGCACCGGCCTGCGGGACGCGGCGCCCGGAGGCGACCGCGCGGTGGTGCGGCTCAGTGGCGACCTGGACGCCGACCGCCGGGCGCTCGCCGCGGCCGCCGAGCGCGCCGAGGCCGAACTCGCCGTGCTGCCCGAGCCCGCCGGGCGCGGCGACGGGCAGCGCGAGCGCGCCACCGCCGTGCACGACGGAATCCGCACCCTGCGCGCCGAGTTCCTGCACCTGCACGTGGAGGCCGTGTACCGGCGGCTGACCGCCTCCGGCACCCGGGCGCTGCGGCTGCCCGAGCTGGTCGCCGCGGCCGCCGCCGAGGTGCCGGGACTGCTGCCCGGCGCCGAGCAGTTGGCCGCCGAGCGGGGCCGGCCGCAGGCCGCCAAGGAGGGTCGGGAGATCGACCAGGGCCTCTTCCTGCGGGCCGTGCTGCGCTCCCCGGTGGCCGGCACCCACCTGGTCGAGTCGATGGCCCGCCCCACCGAGCGCGCCCTCGGCCTGCTGGACGAGTTCCGCCGCACCGGCGAACTCGACCTGGGCTCCGTCACGCTGGTCCGCACCGGCGCGGCCGCCCGGATCACCATGGTCCGCACCGACTGCCTCAACGCCGAGGACAACCGGCAGGTCGAGGACATGGAGACCGCCGTCGACCTGGCGCTGCTCGACCCCGAGGTGCGGGTCTGCCTGCTGCGCGGCGGCGAGATGACCCACCCGCGCTACCGGGGCCGCCGGGTGTTCAGCGCCGGCATCAACCTCAAGAGCCTGCACAGCGGCGAGATCTCGCTGGTGGACTTCCTGCTGCGGCGCGAACTCGGCTACCTCAACAAGATCCTGCGCGGCCTGCGGGTGGACCACCCCGGCGCCTGGCACACGCCGGTGGTGGAGAAGCCCTGGGTGGCCGCCGTGGACACCTTCGCGATCGGCGGCGGCGCCCAACTCCTCATGGTCTTCGACCGGGTGATCGCCGCGACCGACTCCTTCGTGAGCCTGCCCGCCGCCCAGGAGGGCATCGTCCCGGGAGCGGGCAACCTGCGGCTCGGCGGACTGGCCGGCGGCCGCACCGCCCGCCAGGTGATCCTCTGGGGCCGCCGGCTGCACGCCACCGAGCCCGACGCCCGGCACCTGATCGACGAGGCCGTCGAACCCGACCGGATGGACCAGGCGGTGGAGGAGGCGCTGGCCCGGCTGGACAGCCCCGCCGTGGTCGCCAACCGCCGGATGCTCCACCTCGCCGAGGAGCCGCCGGAGCAGTACCGGGCCTATCTGGCCGAGTTCGCGATGCAGCAGGCGCTCCGGCTGTACAGCGCGGACGTGATCGGCAAGGTCGGACGCTTCACCAAAGCGAACTGACGGATCGTCAAGTACCAGGTATCGAGGAGTCAGGAACGCCATGGAACTCGCCGACCTCACCCGGGTGCGCTACGAGAAGCGCGGCCGGGTCGCCCACGTCACCCTCGACCGGCCCGACCGGCGCAACGCCATGGACCTGCGGATGCACGAGGAACTCGCGTGCGTCTGGGACGACTTCGAGGCCGACGACGAGCTGTGGCTGGCCGTGCTCACCGGCGCCGGCGAGCACGCCTTCTCGGCCGGCCAGGACCTCAGGGAACTGGCCGGCCGGATCGCCGACGGCAGCAATACCCCCGCCACCTTCGGCAGCCACGGCAAGCCCGGCTACCCCCGGCTCACCGAGCGGTTCGAGCTGGCCAAGCCGGTGATCGCCCGGGTCAACGGCCACGCCTTCGGCGGCGGCTTCGAACTCGCCCTCGCCTGCGACGTGATCGTGGCCGCCGACACCGCCACCTTCGCGCTGCCCGAGGCCAGGCTCGGCCTGATCGCCGGCGCCGGCGGCGTCTTCCGGCTCACCCGGCAGGCCCCGCCCCGGATCGCCCTCGGCCACCTGATCAGCGGCCGCCCGATGACCGCCGCCCGGGCCTACGAACTCGGCCTGGTCAACGAGGTGGTGCCACCCGAGCAGCTGGACGAGTGCGTGGCCGGCTGGGTCGCGGACATCCTGCGCTGCGCCCCGCTGGCCGTCCGGGCCGTCAAGGAGGCCGCCGCCGCGGCCGCCACCATGCCCCTGCAGCAGGCCTTCCGGACCCGATTCCCCTGGGAGGAGCGCCGGATGCACAGCGCCGATGCGGAGGAAGGCCCGCGGGCCTTCGTCGAGGAGCGCGACCCGGTCTGGCAGGCCCGCTGACCAGGCCGACCGCCTTAGTTGAAGTACCCCCCCGAGCAAAGCCGCCGCCGCGCCCGCGGCACCGCTAGACGAACCGGAGCACCCTGAAGATGTCGGACAACCGATCCGTCACCTGGCCGCTGACCGCCGCCCAGTCCGGGGTGTGGTTCGCCCAGCAGTTGGACCCGGCCAGTCCCGCCCACCGGATCGCCCACTGCCTGGAGTTCCACGGGCCGGTGGACGCGGCGCTGTTCGTCCGCGCGGTGCGCCAACTGCTCAGCGAGACCGGGCAGCTGCGGCTGCGCTTCGTACTGGACGGCGACGAGCCGCGGCAGTACGCCGGGCCGCTCGACGAGCGGGGGCTCCAAGTGGTCGACGTGACCCGTGCCGCCGACCCCTGGGCCGCCGTGCAGGAGTGGATCCGCGCCGACCTGGCCCGCCCGCTCGACCTGCTGCGCGACCCCGCCGTCGCCCAGGTGGTCTTCCCGGCCGGCCCCGACCGCCTCTACTGGTACCAGCGGGCCCACCACCTGGTCGCCGACGGCTACGTCGGCGCGCAGACCGCCGCCCGGGTCGGCGAGATCTACACCGCCCTGACCGAGGGCCGCCCCACCGGCACCCCGCTCGCCCCCTTCGGCCCGCTGGTCGAGGCCGACCTCGCCTACCGCGGGAGCGAGCAGCACGCCGCCGACCGCCGCTACTGGACCGAGCTGCTCGCCGACCGCCCCGAGCCGGTCGGCCCGGCCGGCCGCACCGCGCCCGCCGCCCACCACGCGCTGCGGCACGGCACCGACCTCGCACCGGCCGCCGCCGACCGGCTGCGCGCCGCCGCCCGCGGCCTGCGCAGCAGCCTGCCCGTGCTGCTCACCGCCGCCACCGCCCTCTACCTCAACCGGCTCACCGGTGCCGAGGACCTGGTGCTCGGCCTGCCCGTCACCGGCCGCGCCACCAAGCTGCGCCGCGAGACCCTGGCGATGCAGAGCAACGTGCTGCCGATCCGGCTCACCGTCCGCCCCGACGCCACCCTCGCCGACCTGGTCCGGCGGACCAGTGCGACCATGCGCGAGGCGCTGCGCCACCAGCTCTACCGGCACGAGGAGTTGCGGCGCGACCTGGGCCTGCTCGGCCCCGACGCCGGCCGGCTGGTCGGGCCGCTGGTGAACGTGATGGCCTTCGACGGCATCGGCGCTGCGGCGCGGTTCGGCGAACTCACGGCGAGCTCCACCAACTTCGCGCACGGCGTGGTCGACGACCTGTCCTTCGTGCTGCTCGACGGCGGTCCCGGCGGCGGGCTGCGGGTGCTGCTGGAGGGCAACCCCGCGCTCTACACCGAGGCCGAACTCGCCGAGCACGCCGCCCGGTTCACCCGGCTGCTGGACGAGCTGGCGGAGGGTGCCATCGACGCCGGCGCGCCGCTGGGCCGGGTGGAGCTGCTGGAGCCGGAGCTGCGCGAGCGGCTGCTGGCGGAGTGGCAGCCCCCGGCGGTGGCGGCCGCGCCCGGCGGGGTGCTGCCGGAGCTGTTCGAGGCGCAGGTGGCGCGGACGCCGGAGGCGGTGGCGGTCACCTTCGGCTCCGGCGAAGAGGCCTTGACCTACCGCGAGTTGAACGCGCGGGCGAACCGGCTGGCCCGGCTGCTGGTCGAGCGCGGGGTCGGGCCGGAGTCGCTGGTCGCGGTGGCGATGCCGCGCTGCGCCGAGCTGGTGGTGGCGCTGGTCGCCGTGCTCAAGGCGGGCGGCGCCTACCTGCCGGTGGACCCGGACTACCCGGCGGACCGGATCGCCTACATGCTCGCGGACGCCCGCCCGGTGCTCACCGTCGGGCTGGACGGCGGCCCGGGTGACCTGGCGGTGGACCGGCCCGGACTGCTGGAGGCCTACAGCGACGCCGACTTGGGCGTGGCGATCGACCCCGCGCATCCGGCCTACGTGATCTACACCTCCGGCTCGACCGGCCGCCCCAAGGGCGTCGTCGTCGCGCACGCGCAGGTGGCGCGGCTCTTCTCGGCCACCGACCAGTGGTTCGGCTTCGGCGCCTCGGACGTGTGGACCTGGTTCCACTCCTTCGCCTTCGACTTCTCGGTCTGGGAGCTGTGGGGCGCACTGCTCTTCGGCGGCCGGCTCGTCGTGGTGCCGACTCTGGTGTCGCGCTCGCCCGCGGAGTTCCTCGAGCTGCTGGTCCGGGAGCGGGTTACGGTGCTCAACCAGACCCCGTCCGCCTTCTACCAGTTGATGCACGCCGACGCCCGGGCGGCCGAGCTGGCGGAGTCGGGGGAGCTGGGGGATCCGGGGCGCCGGCTGGCGCTGCGGGTGGTGGTGTTCGGCGGCGAGGCGCTGGACCTGTCGCGGCTGGGCAGCTGGTACCGGCGGCATGCGGCGGACGCGCCGCGGCTGGTCAACATGTACGGCATCACCGAGACCACGGTGCACGTCAGCTACCGGGCCCTGGAGCCCGCGCTGGACAGCGGCAGCCTGATCGGCGGCGCCATCCCCGACCTGCGGGTCTATGTGCTCGACGGCGCACTGCGGCCCTGCCCGCCCGGTGTGGCGGGCGAGTTGTACGTGGCCGGCGCCGGCCTGGCCCGCGGCTACCTGGGCCGCCCGGAGCTGACCGCCAGCCGGTTCCCCGCCGACCCGTACGGTGAGCCCGGCACCCGGATGTACCGCACCGGCGACGTGGTGCACTGGACGGCGGACGGGGAGCTGGAGTTCGTCGGCCGGGCCGACGACCAGGTGAAGATCCGCGGCTTCCGGATCGAGCTCGGCGAGGTCGAGGGCGCGCTGCTGGCGCACCCGGCGGTCGGCCAGGCGGCCGTGGTGGTGCGCGAGGACCGGCTGGTCGGGTACGTGGTGGCGGAGGGCGCGGTCGACCCTGCACAACTGCGCGCGCACGCGGGCACGATGCTGCCGGAGTACATGGTCCCGTCGGCCGTGGTGCTGCTCGACGCGCTGCCGCTCACCGTCAACGGCAAGCTGGACCGGCGGGCGCTGCCCGACCCGGAGTTCAGCTCGGCGGCCGGTTACCGGGCCCCTGCCACGGTGCGTGAGGAACTGCTGTGCGCGGCCTTCGCGGAGGTGCTGGGGCGCGCGGCGGTCGGGGTGGACGACAACTTCTTCGAGCTGGGCGGGCATTCGCTGCTCGCGACGCGGCTGGCGAGCCGGGTCCGGACCGTGCTCGGGATGGAGCTGCCGATCCGGCTGCTCTTCGAGGCGCCCACGGTGGCCGCGCTGGCGGTGCGGCTGGACGATGCCCTCGCGCAGCGCCCGGCAATCGCGGTCGTCGAGCCCCGGCCCGAGGTGCTGCCGCAGTCGTTCGCGCAGCAGCGGTTGTGGTTCCTGAACGAGCTGGAGGGGCCGAACGCCACCTACAACTCGCCGATGGCGCTGCGGCTCTCGGGCACGCTGGACGTGGCGGCGCTGGACGCGGCGCTGCGCGACGTGGTGGGGCGGCACGAGGTGCTGCGGACGGTGTTCCCGGGGGTGGACCGGCAGGTGGTGCTGCCGGCCGAGCAGGTGGGTGCGCTGCTGACGGTGGTTGAGGAGTGGGACGAGCGGCTGGCCGCCCACACCTTCGACCTCGCGACCGAACTTCCGCTGCGCGCGTGGCTGTTCCAGCACGGTGCCGACGAGTACACGCTCCTCGTCGTCCTGCACCACATCGCGGGTGACGGCTGGTCGCTGGTTCCGCTGGCCCGCGACCTGTCGGCCGCCTACGCGGCGCGGGTGGAGGGGCGGGCGCCGCAGTGGGCTGCGCTGCCCGTGCAGTACGCGGACTATGCGCTCTGGCAGCGCGAGCGGCTCGGCGGCCTCGTGGACCAGCAGCTCGACTACTGGCGTGGTGCGCTGGCCGGGCTGCCCGAGGAGTTGGCGCTCTCGACCGACCGCCCCCGGCCGGCGACCGCCAGCCACCGGGGCGACCGTGTGCCGCTGGTCCTGTCGGCGGAACTGCACCAGCGGGTGGTGGAGTTGGCGCGCGCCGAGGGTGTGACGGTGTTCATGGTGCTGCAGGCGGCGCTTGCGGTGCTGCTGTCGCGGCTGGGGGCGGGCACCGACATCGCGATCGGCACGCCGGTGGCGGGCCGCACCGATGAGGCGCTGGACGAGCTGGTCGGGTTCTTCGTCAACATGCTGGTGCTGCGGACCGACGTCTCCGGCGAGCCGAGCTTCACCGAACTGCTCGGCCGGGTGCGGGAGTCGGTGCTCAATGCGTTCGCCCACCAGGATGTGCCGTTCGAGCGGCTGGTGGAGGAGCTGGCGGTCTCGCGCTCGATGGCGCGGCACCCGCTCTTCCAGGTCATGCTGGCGGTGCAGAACAACCAGCGGGCGGAGCTGGAGCTGGCCGGCCTCGAGGTCGAGCAGCTGGCGACCGGGCCGGAGGCGGCGCGCTTCGACCTCTCGTTCACCCTCGGCGAGGCGGCGGGTGGTGCGGGGTTGGCGGGTGAGCTGACGTTCGCGGTGGATCTGTTCGAGCGCTCAACTGCGGTGGCGTTGGCGGAGCGGTTTGTGCGGGTGGTGGAGTCGGTGGTGGTGTCTCCGGAGCGGGAAGTCGGGTCGGTCGACGTTGGGGGTGGGCCGGCGGGGGAGTGGAATGCGACTGCGCGTGAGGTGCCGGACGCTACGTTGGCGGGGTTGTTCGAGGCGCAGGTGGGGCGGACGCCGGATGCGGTGGCGGTGGTGTTCGAGGGTGAGTCGGTGACGTTCGGTGAGTTGAATGCTCGGGCGAACCGGTTGGCGCGGTTGGTGGTGGAGCGCGGGGTTGGCGTGGTGCCGGTCGTGATGGAGCGGTCGGTGGAGTTGGTGGTGGCGTTGTTGGGTGTGGTGAAGGCGGGGGGTGCGTATCTGCCGGTGGATCCGGAGCTGCCTGCCGAGCGGCGGGAGTACCTGCTGTCGGCGGCGGATGCGGCGCCGGTGACGCGTGAGGTGGTTGAGGAGTCGGCCGGCTACGGGTCGTCGAATCTGACGGATCGTGTGGTTGCTCCACAGAGTCCGGCGTATGTGATCTTCACGTCGGGGTCGACGGGTCGGCCGAAGGGTGTGGTGGTTCCGCACGCGGGGATTGTGAACCGGCTGGCGTGGATGCAGGCGGAGTATGGGCTGAGTTCTGAGGACCGGGTGCTGCAGAAGACGCCGTTCGGTTTCGACGTGAGTGTGTGGGAGTTCTTCTGGCCGTTGCTGGAGGGCGCGACGCTGGTCGTCGCGCGTCCTGGTGGTCACCGGGATCCGGCGTATCTGGCCGGGCTGATCCGGCGTGAGCGGGTGACGGTGACGCACTTCGTGCCGTCGATGCTTCAGGCGTTCGTTGCTGAGCCTTCGGCTGCGGGGTGCTCGGGTCTGCGGGCGGTGATGTGCAGTGGTGAGGCGTTGTCGGCGGATCTGCGTGATCGCTTTGTCGACCTTCTGCCGGGGGTGGGTCTGCACAACCTGTACGGTCCGACCGAGGTGTCGGTGGATGTGACGTTCTGGGACTGCGCCGAGCCGTCGGTGACCGTCCCGATCGGCCGCCCGGTGTGGAACACCCAGCTTCACGTCCTGGATGCCCGTCTGCGCCCGGTCCCGGTTGGTGTTGCGGGTGAGTTGTACCTCGCGGGCGTGCAGCTCGCGCAGGGCTATCTGGCGCGTCCTGCTTTGTCGGCTGAGCGTTTCGTCGCTAATCCCTTCTCGCCGGGTGAGCGCATGTACCGCACCGGCGACTTGGCTCGCTGGCGCACGGATGGTGCGCTGGAGTATCTGGGTCGTACCGATGACCAGGTGAAGCTGCGCGGCTTCCGGATCGAGCTGGGCGAGATCGAGAGCGTCCTGCACTCGTACCCGAAGGTCGACCAGGCCGCCGTTCTGCTCCGCGAGGACCGCCTGGTCGCCTACCTGGTCGCGCCCGCCGACCTGGACACCGCCGAGGTGCGGGCGGGCCTCGCCGCTGTGCTGCCCGAGTACATGGTCCCCGCCGCCTTCGTCGTCCTCGACGCGCTCCCGGTCACGGTCAACGGCAAGCTCGACCGCCGTGCCCTGCCCACCCCGGAGTTCGGCTCCGCCGCCTACCGCGCCCCCGCCACCGCTCACGAGACGCTGCTCTGCGAGGTCTTCGCCGAGGTGCTTGGCCGCGCCGAGGTGGGTGTGGACGACAACTTCTTCGAACTGGGCGGCCACTCCCTGCTCGCCGTCACCCTCGCCGAGCGCCTGCGCAGCCGGGGTGTGCAGGTCAACGTGCGCGCGCTCTTCGCCGCGCCGACCGTCGCCGGCCTGGCCGCCGCGACCGGGTCCGCCGCGCCCGGCGTCGTGGTGCCGCCGAACGTCATCCCCGCCGACGTTCGGGAACTCACGCCCGAGATGCTGCCATTGGTGGACCTCTCCGCTGCCGAGCTGGCCCGCATCGTCGCCGACTTCCCCGGCGGTGTGGCGAACATCGCTGACGTCTACCCGCTCGCCCCGCTGCAGGAGGGCATCCTCTTCCACCACCTGCTGACGGCCGGCGGCGAGGACGTCTACGTCATGCCGACCGTCCTGCGCTTCGACTCGCGCGACCGGCTCGACGCCTTCCTGCGCGCGCTCCAGTTGGTCGTGGACCGCCATGACGTGCTGCGGACGGCCATCCTGCGCGACGGACTGCGGGAGCCCGTGCAGGTGGTCGCCCGGCGGGCGGAACTGCCGGTGGAGGTCGTCGACTTGAGCCAGGACGGCGGAGACCCGGTGGCCCGGCTGGCCGCGACCGGGCGCGCCCCGATGGACCTCACCCGCGCGCCGCTGCTGCAGGCCCGGATCGCCGCTGAGCCGGCCGGCGAAGGCTGGCTGCTGCTGATCCGCCAGCACCACCTGGTGATCGACCACACGGCGCTCGAGCTGCTGCTGGCCGAGATCCGCGCCATCCTCGACGGCCGGCAGGAGCAGCTGCCCGCCCCGCGCCCGTACCGGGAGTTCGTCGCCCAGGCCCGGCTCGGTGTGCCGGCAGCGGAGCACGAGCGGTACTTCGGCGGGCTGCTCGGCGAGGTTGCCGAGCCCACCGCGCCGTACGGCGTGCTCGATGCCCACGGTGACGCCGCCGCCGTGGCCGAGGCGCACGCCACCCTGGACCCCGCCCTCGCGACCCGGCTGCGCGAGCGGGCACGCAGTCTCGGGGTCAGCCCGGCCACGCTGTTCCACCTGGCCTTCGCCCGCGTGGTCGCCGCCACCTCGGGCCGGGACGACGTGGTCTTCGGCACCGTGCTGTTCGGCCGGATGAACGCGGGCGCCGGTGCCGACCGGGTGCCCGGCCTCTTCATCAACACCCTGCCGGTCCGGGTCGACGCGGGGCAGGTCCGCGCGACCGACGCCCTGCACGCGATGCGCGACCAGCTCGCCGACCTGCTCCAGCACGAGCACGCCCCGCTCGCGCTCGCCCAGCAGGCCAGCGGCATCGCGGCCCCCGCGCCGCTGTTCACCGCGCTGCTCAACTACCGCCACAGCCAGGCCGCCGGACCGGGCCGGTCGGCGGAGACGGGCCTGACGGGCGTGGAGGTCGCCTACCTGCACGAGCGCACCAACTACCCGCTCACGCTGACCGTCGACGACTTCGGCACCGACTTCGGTGTCGAGGTCCAGGCCGTCGCCCCGATAGCCGCCGACCGGGTCTGCGAGCTGGTGCGGACGGCCGTCGCCGCGATCGTCGAAGACCCGGAGCGGGAGGTCGGGTCGGTCGACGTTGGGGGTGGGCCGGTGGGGGAGTGGAATGCGACTGCGCGTGAGGTGCCGGACGCCACGTTGGCGGGGTTGTTCGAGGCGCAGGTGGGGCGGACGCCGGATGCGGTGGCGGTGGTGTTCGAGGGTGAGTCGGTGACGTTCGGTGAGTTGAATGCTCGGGCGAACCGGCTTGCGCGGTTGGTGGTGGAGCGTGGGGTGGGTGTGGTGCCGGTCGTGATGGAGCGGTCGGTGGAGTTGGTGGTGGCGTTGCTGGGTGTGGTGAAGGCGGGGGGTGCGTATCTGCCGGTGGATCCGGAGCTGCCTGCGGAGCGGCGGGAGTATCTGTTGTCGGGGGCTGACGCTGCGCCGGTGACGCGTGAGGTGGTTGAGGCGTCGGGCTCTTACGACTCCTCGGACCTGACGGACCGCCGCATCAGCCCGGACGATCCGGCGTATGTGATCTTCACGTCGGGGTCGACGGGTCGGCCGAAGGGTGTGGTGGTTCCGCACGCGGGGATTGTGAACCGGCTGGCGTGGATGCAGGCGGAGTATGGGCTGAGTTCTGAGGACCGGGTGCTGCAGAAGACGCCGTTCGGTTTCGACGTAAGCGTGTGGGAGTTCTTCTGGCCACTGCTGGAGGGCGCGACGCTGGTCCTCGCCCGCCCCGGCGGTCACCGCGACCCGGCCTATCTGGCCGAGCTGATCCGGCGTGAGCGGGTCACGGTGACGCACTTCGTGCCGTCGATGCTTCAGGCCTTCGTTGCTGAGCCCTCCGCCGCCGAGTGCACGGGTCTGCGCGCGGTGATGTGCAGCGGCGAGGCCCTGCCCGCCGACCTGCGCGATCGCTTCCTGGCTGCTCTCCCCGGCACGGGCCTGCACAACCTGTACGGTCCGACCGAGGCGTCGGTGGATGTGACGTTCTGGGACTGCGCCGAGCCGTCGGTGACCGTCCCGATCGGCCGCCCGGTCTGGAACACGCAGCTCCACGTCCTGGACGCCCGCCTGCGCCCGCTCCCTGTCGGTGTCCCGGGTGAGCTCTACCTCGCGGGCGTGCAGCTCGCGCACGGCTACCTGGCCCGCCCGGCCCTCTCGGCCGAGCGGTTCGTCGCCAACCCCTTCGCGCCGGGCGAGCGCATGTACCGCACCGGAGACTTGGCCCGCTGGCGCACGGACGGCGCGCTGGAGTACCTGGGCCGTACCGATGACCAGGTGAAGCTGCGCGGCTTCCGGATCGAGCTGGGCGAGATCGAGAGCGTCCTGCTCTCGTACCCGAAGGTCAGCCAGGCCGCCGTTCTGCTCCGCGAGGACCGCCTCGTCGCCTACCTGGTCGCTCCGGCGGAAGTCGACCGGGCCGACATTCTGCGCCACGTCGCACGTGCCCTGCCCGAGTACATGGTCCCCTCGGCGATCGTGGTCCTCGATGCCCTGCCCGTGACCGTCAATGGCAAGCTCGACCGCCGCGCCCTCCCCGCTCCTGACCAGGTGGCACTGGCGGTCTCCCGGGCAGCGGGCTCGCTCCGCGAGGAACTGCTCTGCGCGGCGTTCGCCGAGGTGCTGGGCCTGCCGCAGGTGGGTATGGACGACAACTTCTTCGTGCTGGGCGGTCACTCCCTCCTCGCAACCCGCCTGGTCAGCCGCATCCGGACCGTGCTCGGCGTCGAGCTGCCGATCCGCGCGCTCTTCGAGGCGCCGACCGTGGCCGGTCTGGCCGTGCGCCTGGACGACACCACGGCCCGGCGCCCGGCGCTCACCGCGATCGAGCCTCGGCCCGAGGTGCTGCCGCTCTCCGCCGCCCAGCAGCGCCTCTGGTTCCTCAACGAACTGGAGGGCCCGAACGCCACCTACAACATCCCCCTCGCCCTCCGCCTCGCCGGCCCGCTCGACGCACGCGCCCTCCACGCCGCCCTCCACGACGTGGTGGCCCGGCACGAGGTGCTGCGCACCGTCTTCCCGAGCGTGGACCAGCAGCAGGTCATCCCGGCCGAGCAGACGGGCCCGCTGCTGACGCTGGTTGAGGAGTGGAACGACCAGCTGGCTGCTCACACTTTCGACCTCGCCGCCGAACGTCCGCTGCGCGCCTGGCTCTTCCAGCACAGTCCGGACGAGCACACCCTGCTCGTCGTCCTGCACCACATCGCGGGCGACGGCTGGTCCCTGGCTCCGCTGGCCCGCGACCTCTCCACCGCATACGCGGCCCGGACCGCCGGCCAGGAGCCGCAGTGGTCCCCGCTGCCTGTCCAGTATGCCGACTATGCGCTCTGGCAGCGCGACCAGCTCGGCGACCTCATGGACCAGCAACTCGCCTACTGGCGGCACGCGCTGGCCGATCTCCCCGAAGAGCTTGCGCTTCCCACCGACCGCCCCCGCCCGGCCACCGCCAGCCACCGGGGCGGTAGCGTGCCGCTGGTCCTGACCACTGAACTGCACCAGCGAGTAGTGGAGTTGGCGCGGGCTGAGGGTGTGACGGTGTTCATGGTGCTGCAGGCCGCGTTTGCGGTGCTGCTGTCGCGCCTGGGCGCGGGCACCGACATCCCGATCGGTACCCCGATCGCGGGCCGCACCGATGAGGCGCTGGACGAGCTGGTCGGCTTCTTCGTCAACACCCTGGTCCTGCGCACCGACCTGTCCGGCAATCCAAGCTTCACCGAACTCCTGGCCCGCGTCCGCGAGTCGGGCCTCGCCGGGTTCGCTCGCCAGGACGTGCCCTTCGAGCGGCTGGTGGAGGAGCTGGCGCCCTCGCGTTCGCTTGCCCGGCACCCGCTCTTCCAGGTGATGCTCACCCTGCGCAACACCGGCGATGCCGCCCTCGAGCTGCCGGGTGTGGCGGCCTCGGTGGTGCCGCTGCCGGCACCGGCGGCCAAGTTCGACCTGGCGGTCGAGCTGGCGGCGGGTGATGCGGGGTTGGCGGGTGAGTTGACGTTCGCGGTGGATCTGTTCGACCGTGCGAGCGCCGAGCTGCTGGCGGAGCGGTTCGTGCGGGTGGTGGAGTCGGTGGTGGCGTCTCCGGAGCGGGAAGTCGGGTCGGTCGACGTTGGGGGTGGGCCGGCGGGGGAGTGGAATGCGACCGCGCATGAGGTGCCGGACGCCACGCTGGCGGGGTTGTTCGAGGCGCAGGTGGGGCGGACGCCGGATGCGGTGGCGGTGGTGTTCGAGGGTGAGTCGGTGACGTTCGCTGAGTTGAATGCTCGGGCGAACCGGTTGGCGCGGTTGGTGGTGGAGCGCGGGGTTGGCGTGGTGCCGGTCGTGATGGAGCGGTCGGTGGAGTTGGTGGTGGCGTTGTTGGGTGTGGTGAAGGCGGGGGGTGCGTATCTGCCGGTGGATCCGGAGCTGCCTGCCGAGCGGCGGAAGTACCTGCTGTCGGCGGCGGACGCTGCGCCGGTAACCCGTGACGTGGTTGAGGAGTCGGCTGGCTACGGGGCGTCGAACCTGACGGATCGTGTGGTTGCTCCGCAGAGTCCGGCGTATGTGATCTTCACGTCGGGCTCGACGGGCCGCCCGAAGGGCGTCGTCGTCCCGCACGCGGGCATCGTGAACCGGCTGGCGTGGATGCAGGCGGAGTACGGGCTGACCGCTGAGGACCGTGTCCTGCAGAAGACGCCGTTCGGTTTCGACGTGAGCGTGTGGGAGTTCTTCTGGCCACTGCTGGAGGGCGCGACGCTGGTCCTCGCCCGCCCCGGCGGTCACCGCGACCCGGCGTATCTGGCCGAGCTGATCCGGCGTGAGCGGGTCACGGTGACGCACTTCGTGCCGTCGATGCTTCAGGCCTTCGTTGCTGAGCCCTCCGCCGCCGAGTGCACGGGTCTGCGCGCGGTGATGTGCAGCGGCGAGGCCCTGCCCGCCGACCTGCGCGATCGCTTCCTGGCTGCTCTCCCCGGCACGGGCCTGCACAACCTGTACGGTCCGACCGAGGCGTCGGTGGATGTGACGTTCTGGGACTGCGCCGAGCCGTCGGTGACCGTCCCGATCGGCCGTCCGGTCTGGAACACGCAGCTCCACGTCCTGGACGCCCGCCTGCGCCCGGTCCCTGTCGGTGTCCCGGGTGAGCTCTACCTCGCGGGCGTGCAGCTCGCGCACGGCTACCTGGCCCGCCCGGCTCTCTCGGCCGAGCGGTTCGTCGCCAACCCCTTCTCGCCGGGTGAGCGCATGTACCGCACGGGCGACTTGGCCCGCTGGCGCACGGACGGCGCGCTGGAGTACCTGGGCCGTACCGATGACCAGGTGAAGCTGCGCGGCTTCCGTATCGAGCTGGGCGAGATCGAGAGCGTCCTGCTCTCGTACCCGAAGGTCGGCCAGGCCGCCGTTCTGCTCCGCGAGGATCGTCTCGTCGCCTACCTGGTCGTTCCGGCGGAAGTCGACCGGGCCGACATTCTGCGCCACGTCGCACGTGCCCTGCCCGAGTACATGGTCCCTGCCGCCCTCGTCCTCCTCGATGCCCTCCCCGTGACCGTCAACGGCAAGCTCGACCGCCGCGCCCTGCCCACCCCGGAGTTCGCCGCCACCACCTACCGCGCCCCCGCCACCGCTCACGAGACGCTGCTCTGCGCGGCCTTCGCCGACGTCCTGGGCCTGCCGCAGGTCGGGGTGGACGACAACTTCTTCGCGCTGGGCGGTCACTCCCTCCTCGCCACCCGCCTGGTCAGCCGCATCCGGACCGTGCTCGGCGTCGAGCTGCCGATCCGCGCGCTCTTCGAGGCGCCGACCGTGGCCGGTCTGGCCCTGCGCCTGGACGACACCACGGCCCGGCGCCCGGCGCTCACCGCGATCGAGCCCCGGCCCGAGGTCCTGCCGCTCTCCGCCGCCCAGCAGCGCCTCTGGTTCCTGAACGAGCTGGAGGGCCCGAACGCCACCTACAACATCCCCCTCGCCCTCCGCCTCGCCGGCCCGCTCGACGCATGCGCCCTCCACGCCGCCCTCCACGACGTGGTGGCCCGGCACGAGGTGCTGCGCACCGTCTTCCCGAGCGTGGACCAGCAGCGAGTCATCCCGGCCGAGGAGATCGGCAGCCTGCTGACCACGGTCTCCGACCGGGACGACCGCCTGGCCGCCCACACCTTCGACCTCGCCACCGAACTCCCCATCCGCGCCTGGCTCTTCCAGCACGGCCCGGACGAGCACATCCTGCTCGTCGTCCTGCACCACATCGCGGGCGACGGCTGGTCCCTGGCTCCGCTGGCCCGCGACCTCTCCACCGCATACGCAGCCCGGACCGCCGGCCAGGAGCCGCAGTGGTCCCCGCTGCCCGTCCAGTACGCCGACTACGCGCTCTGGCAGCGCGACCAGCTCGGCGACCTCATGAACCAGCAACTCGCCTACTGGCGTGGTGCACTGGCCGATCTCCCCGAAGAGCTTGCGCTTCCCACCGACCGCCCCCGCCCGGCCACCGCCAGCCACCGGGGCGCCACCGTCGACCTCGCGATCCCCGGCGAACTGCACGATCAGCTCGCAGACTTGGCGCGCACCGAGGGCAGCACGCTGTTCATGGTGCTGCAGGCGGGGCTCGCCGTGACGCTGTCCCGGCTCGGCGCGGGCACCGACATCCCGATCGGCAGCCCGGTCGCCGGTCGCACCGATGAGGCGCTGGACGACCTGGTCGGCTTCTTCGTCAACACTCTGGTCCTGCGCACCGACCTGTCCGGCGACCCGAGCTTCACCGAACTCCTGGCCCGCGTCCGCGAGTCGGGCCTCGCCGGCTTTGCTCACCAGGACGTGCCCTTCGAGCGGCTGGTGGAGGAGCTGGCACCGTCCCGCTCGCTCGCCCGGCACCCGCTCTTCCAGGTGATGCTCACCCTGCAGAACATCGCGCCCGCCACCGTGGAGCTGCCGGGCCTGACGGCCGCCCCGGTCACGGTCGGCGAACCGGCGGCCAAGTTCGACCTGGCCTTCGCTCTGGAGGAGCAGCCCGGCGCGGCTGGCCTGCTCGGCACCCTGACCTTCGCCACCGACCTGTTCGACCAGGAGAGCGCGACCGCGATCGCGGACCGCTTCCTCCGTGTCCTGCACGCGGTGGCAGCAGCGCCGGAGCAGAACGTCGGCTCCGTCGACGTCCTGAGCAGCGAGGAGCGGCACCGGCTTCTCGCCGAGTGGAACGACACCGCCACGGCTCTGCCCTCCGGCACGCTGGCGGAGCTGTTCGCCGCCCAGGTGGCCCGGACGCCGGAGGCCCCGGCGGTGGCGTTCGGCGGGACGGTGCTCAGTTACACCGAGCTCGACGCCGCCGCCGAGGCGCTGGCCCGGCGGCTGGCCGCCGAGGGGGTCGGTCCCGAGCGCGCGGTGGCGGTGCTGATGGACCGCTCGGCCGAGCTGGTGGTGGCGCTGCTCGCGGTGGTCAAGGCCGGCGGCTGCTACGTGCCGCTGGACGCCCGCTACCCGCTGGCCCACCGCCGGATGATCGCGGCCGAGACCGGCGCCACCGTGGTGATCACCGACGACGGGCTGCGCGAACAGGCTGCCGAACTCGGGCTCACCGTGCTGACGACAGCCGACGCCACCACCGGCAGCACGGGCGGCCCGGGCAGCACCACCGAGCCGCCACTCGCCGTGGCCGCGCACGAGGGCCAACTGGTGTACGTGATGTACACCTCCGGCTCCACCGGCCGCCCCAAGGGCGTGGCGGTCACCCACCGCGATGTGATCGCGCTGGCGATGGACCGCCGGTTCGCCGACGCGGACCGGGTGCTGATGCACTCGCCGCACTCCTTCGACGCCGCCACCTTCGAGCTCTGGGCACCGCTCCTGACGGGCCATCAGATCGTCGTCGCGCCCAGCGGTGGACTGACCTCGGCCGGACTGGCCCGGGTGGTCGCGGAGCACGGGGTGAGCTGGCTCTTCCTCACCATCGGCCTGTTCGGCCTCTTCGCCGAGGAGGACCCGGGCTGCTTCGCGGGGCTGCGGCAGGTGTGGACCGGCGGCGACACCGTCGCGCCGGTGCTGGTCGCCCGGGTGCGCGAGGCCTGCCCGGACACCGTGGTGGTGAACGTCTACGGCCCGACCGAGACCACCACCTTCGCCACGGCCGCCCCGGTCGCGCACACCGAGTCCGCCCTGCCGATCGGCGGTCCGCTGGACAACATGCGTGCGTACGTGCTGGATTCGGCCCTGCGGCCGGTCCCGGTCGGTGTCACCGGTGAGCTGTACCTGGCCGGTGCCGGGGTGGCACGCGGCTACTTCCAGCGGCCCGGGCAGACGGCGGAGCGCTTCCTGGCCGACCCGTTCGGTGGTGGACGCATGTACCGGACGGGCGACTTGGTGCGGTGGAACCGCACCGGGCAGCTCGATTACGTGGGCCGTGCGGACCAGCAGGTGAAGCTGCGCGGCTTCCGGATCGAGCTGGGCGAGGTCGAGGCCGCGTTGCTCGCGCAGTCCGGCGTCACCCAGGCGGTGGCGATGGTCCGGGAGGACGCCCCGGGTGTGAAGCGCCTGGTCGCCTATCTGGTCGGCGACGCGGACCCGCAGGACGTCCGCGCCCAGCTGGCCGCCACGCTCCCCGAGTATCTGGTCCCCGGCGTCCTGGTCCCGCTGGACGCCTTGCCGCTGACCGTCAACGGCAAGCTCGACCGCCGCGCCCTGCCCGCCCCCGACACCGTCACCACCGCCCAGCGCGCCCCCCGCACCGCGCGCGAGGAGCAGTTGTGCGGGCTCTTCGCCGAGCTGCTGGGCCTGGCAGGCGTCGGTATCGACGACAGTTTCTTCGCGTCGGGCGGCCACTCGCTGCTGGCCACTCGCCTGGTGAGCCGCATCCGGACGGCGATGGACGTGGAGCTGCCGATCCGCGCGCTCTTCGAGGCGCCCACGGTGGCCGCCTTGGCGGCCCGCCTCGACGCCGAGGCCATGAGCAGCCGCCGCCCCGCGCTCACGGCCGGGACGCGCCCCGAGGTGCTGCCGGTCTCCTTCGCCCAGCAGCGCCTCTGGTTCCTCGGTGAACTCGAAGGCCCCAGCACCACCTACACCATCCCGCTCGCGCTGCGCCTCTCCGGCCCACTCGACCTGCAGGCGCTCGAGGCCGCCCTGCACGACGTGGTCGCCCGGCACGAGTCGCTGCGCACCGTCTTCCCGATGGTGGACGGCGGCCCGGTGCAGCAGGTGCTGCCCGCCGAGGCGGTGGGCCCGCTGCTGACCGTCACCACCGGCGAGGACGGCACCGGCCACACCTTCGACCTGCGGACCGAAGTGCCGCTGCACGCCTGGCTGGTGCGCCAGAGCGAGACCGAGCACGAGCTCCGGCTGCTGCTGCACCACATCGCGGGCGACGGCTGGTCGCTCGCCCCGCTGGCCCGCGACCTCTCCACCGCCTATGCCGCCCGCAGCACCGGCACCAGCCCGCAGTGGGTGCCGCTGCCGGTGCAGTACGCGGACTTCGCGCTCTGGCAGCGGGAGTTGCTGGGCGAGGTGCTTGCCGAGCAGTTGGACTTCTGGCGGCAGAACCTCGCCGGCCTGCCCGAGGAGCTGACCCTCCCCACCGACCGCCCCCGCCCGGCCGTGGCCAGCCACCGGGGCGACAGCGTGCCGCTGCTGCTCACACCCGAAGTGCACGCCCGCCTCGCGGAGTTGGCGGCGGCGGAAGGCGTGACCGTCTTCATGGTGCTGCAGGCCGCGCTGGCGGTGCTGCTGTCACGCCTGGGCGCGGGTACCGACATCCCGATCGGTACGCCGGTCGCGGGTCGCACGGATGATGCGCTGGACGAGCTGGTCGGGTTCTTCGTCAACACCCTGGTGCTGCGCACGGATCTGTCGGGTGCGCCGAGTTTCACCGAACTGCTCGGCCGGGTGCGGGAGTCGGGTCTCGCGGCGTTCGCTCACCAGGATGTGCCGTTCGAGCGGCTGGTGGAGGAGCTGGCGCCGTCGCGGTCGATGGCGCGGCACCCGCTCTTCCAGGTGATGCTCAGCCTGCAGAACAACGAAGCGGCCACCGTGCACCTCCCCGGCCTGCACGCCGAGCCGTTGCCGGCCGCCGCTCCGGCGGCCCGATACGATCTCGGCTTCACGCTCGCAGAGTCGGCGGACCAGGACGGCACGCCGGCCGGTCTGAGCGGCCTCCTCACCTACGCCACCGACCTGTTCGACGCGGCGACGGCCGCGCAGTTGGCCGAGCGCTTCGCCCGGGTGCTCACCGGCTTGCTGGCCGCTCCCGAACGGCCGGTGGATGCCGTGGAGTTGTTGTCGGAGGCCGAGCGGTACCGGTTGCTGGTGGAGTGGAACGACACGGCGCGTGAGGTGCCGTCGACGACGCTGACCGCGTTGTTCGAGGCGCAGGCGGGGCGCACGCCGGAGGCGGAGGCGGTGGCGTGCGCCGATGCCGTGCTCGGCTATGCGGAGTTGAACGCGCGCGCCAACCGCCTCGCGCGGTACCTGCGTGCGCAGGGGGTGGGTGCGGAGTCGCGGGTGGCGTTGGTGCTGCGGCGGTCGACGGAGGTGGTCGTGGCGATGCTGGCGGTGCTCAAGGCCGGTGGCGCCTACGTTCCGGTGGATCCGGAGTATCCGGCGGACCGGATCGCCTACATGCTGGAGGACTGCGCTCCGGCGGTCATCCTCACCGATGCCGACTTCCCGGACGTGAGCGGCTTCGACTCCGCCAATCTGGATCTGGCGATCGATCCGCGTCAGCCCGGGTACGTGATCTACACCTCCGGTTCCACCGGTCGCCCGAAGGGCGTTCTGGTCCCGCATGCCGGCCTGGTCAACTACCTCACCCGCGTCGTCCAGGCCTACCCCGAGGTGCGGGGCACCACGCTCCAGCACGCCTCGATCTCCTTCGACGCGGGTGTCACCGGCCTCTACGGCGCGCTGATCAGCGGCGGCCGGGTCCGCATCGCGGCCCCCGACGAGCACCTGCCCGCTGCCCTCGCGGGGGAGAGCCTGAGTTTCCTGAAGGCGACGCCGAGTGCGCTGGCCTACCTGGACGCGATCTCGCGGGTGCATGTGCCGACGGGTCGGCTGATGGTGGGTGGTGAGGGTTCGCAGGTCGCGCAGCTGCGCCGTTGGCGTGAGCGGCATCCGGGGGTGGCGGTGGTCAACCACTACGGCCCCACGGAGGCCACGGTCGGCTGCACCGATTTCCTGCTCGATGCCCACCCGGACCTGCCCGATGCGGGGATCGTGCCGATCGGCCGGCCGATGTGGAACACCCGCGCCTACGTCCTGGACGCGGCTCTGCGCCCGGTCCCGGTCGGTGTGCCCGGTGAGCTGTACATCGCCGGTGCCCAGCTGGCGCGCGGCTACCTCAACCGTCCGGGCCTGACCGCCGAGCGGTTCATCGCCGACCCGTTCAACGACGGGCGGATGTACCGCACCGGCGACCTGGTCCGGTGGCGGGCCGATGGCAACATCGAGTACCTGGGCCGTACCGACGACCAGGTCAAGATCCGCGGCTACCGCATCGAACTGGGCGAGATCGAAGCGGCCCTGGCCGCCTGGCCCGGCGTCCAGCGTGCCGCCGTCCTGGTCCGCGAGGACCGGCTGATCGGCTACGCCGCCGCCCCCGGCGGCCTGGACACCACCGCCCTGCGCGACCACCTCGCCACCGTGCTGCCCGAGTTCATGGTCCCCGCCGCCATCGTCGCCCTCGACGCCCTCCCGCTCACCGTCAACGGCAAACTCGACCGCCGCGCCCTCCCCGCCCCCGAGCTCCCCAGCGGCACCGCGCCCTACCGCGCCCCGCGCACCCCGCAGGAGGAGGTGCTCTGCACCGAGTTCGCCCAGGTCCTCGGCGTGCCGCTGGTCGGGCTGGACGACAATTTCTTCGAGCTGGGCGGCCACTCGCTGCTCGCCGTCACGCTGGTCGAGCGGCTGCGGGCGCAGGGCGTCGAGGTCAACGTCCGGGCGCTGTTCGCCGCCCCGACCGCCGCGGGCCTGGCCGCCTCCACCACCGCCGGAACCAGCGGCGTGACCGTTCCGCCGAACCTGATCCCGCCCGGCACCGAGCGGATCACCCCCGACATGGTCACCCTCGCCGAACTGACCCAGGACCAACTCGACCGCATCGCCGACGAATTCCCCGGCGGCGCCGCCAACATCGCCGACCTCTACCCCCTCGCCCCGCTCCAGGAGGGCATCTTCTTCCACCACCTGATGGCGGAGGGCGAGGGCGGTGACGACATCTACGTCGTCCCGGCGCTCATGGCCTTCGACTCCCGCGAGCGGCTGGACGCCTTCCTCGGCGCCCTGCAGCAGGTGGTCAGCCGCCATGACATCCTGCGCACGGCCGTCCTCTGGAAGGACCTGCCCGAGCCGGTCCAGGTGGTCGCCCGGAGCGCTGAACTGCCGCTCCAGCAGCACAGCCTGACCGGCCCGGACCCGATGGCCGAACTGCTCGCCGCCGTCCCGGCGACCATGGACCTGACCCGGGCCCCGCTGCTGCGCGCCCACATCGCCGCCGAACCCGGCAGCGAGCGCTGGCTGCTGGTGCTGCAGCGGCACCACCTGGTCACCGACCACACCGCGTTGGACATCCTGCTCGGCGAGATCCAGGCCGTGCTGGCCGGCACCGCCGACCGGCTGCCCCAGCCCCTGCCGTTCCGCGAGTTCGTCGCCCAGGCCCGGCTCGGGGTCTCCCGCGAGGAGCACCAGAAGTTCTTCGCCGACCTGCTCGGCGGCATCACCGAACCGACCGCGCCGTTCGGCCTGTTGGACGTGCGCGGCGACGGCAGCCGGGTCACCGAGGCCGAAC
Organism: Kitasatospora sp. NPDC006697; assembly: GCF_042869935.1. NCBI lineage: Bacteria > Bacillati > Actinomycetota > Actinomycetes > Kitasatosporales > Streptomycetaceae > Kitasatospora > Kitasatospora sp. NPDC006697. The sequence goes on along the minus strand of NZ_JBIAGU010000016.1, from coordinate 4,843 downwards.
TGCGGCTCGCCGACGGGCTGGCCGACCGGATCCGCGAGCAGGCGCGCGCGGCGGGCGTCAGCCCGGCGACGCTCTTCCACGTGGCCTGGGCCCGGGTGGTCGCGGCGACGGCCAACCGGGAGGACGTGGTCTTCGGCACCCTGCTGTTCGGCCGGATGAACTCCGGCAGCGGCGCCGACCGGGTGCCCGGCCTGTTCATCAACACCCTGCCGGTCCGGCTGGACACCGCGGGCCTCGGCGCCGCCGAGGCGGTGCGCGCCATGCGCGGCCGGCTCGCCGACCTGCTGGTGCACGAGCACGCCCCGCTGGCCCTCGCCCAGCAGGCCAGCGGCATCGCGGCGCCCGCGCCGCTCTTCACCGCGCTGCTCAACTACCGCCACAGCCACCAGGCGCCGGCCGGCAGCGCACCCGCGGGACTGGTCGGCACGGAGGCGCGGCACGGCCAGGACCGCACCAACTACCCGCTCACCGTGGCGATCGACGACCTGGGCAGCGGATTCCTGCTCTCCGCCCAGGCCGTCGGCCCGATCGACCCGGCGCTGGTCTGCGAGTTGACCAACACCGCACTGGACGGGCTGCTCACCGCACTCGAGCACGCACCCGAGACCCCGCTGACCCGGATCGAGGTGCTGACCGAGGCCCAGCGGCACACCCTGCTCGGCGACTGGAACGCGACCGCCGTGGACCGGCCCGCGACCACCCTCACCGAGCTGTTCGAGAGCCAGGCCGCCCGCAGCCCGCGGGCCACCGCCCTGGCCTTCGGCGACCAGCAGCTCAGCTACGCCGAACTCGACACCCGGGCCAATGCGTTGGCCCGGCAGCTCGCCGGGCTCGGGGTCGGCCCCGAGACCCTGGTGCCGGTGCTGATGCGCCGCTCGGCCGACCTGGTGATCACCCTGCTCGCCGTCCTCAAGTCCGGCGGCGCGTACGTGCCGATCGACGCCCGGGCCCCCGAGGCCCGGATGGCCGTGATCCACCGGGATGCCGGCGGCGACCTGCTGCTGGTGGACGCCGAGACCGGAGCGGGCGCCTTCGCCCGCTCCGTCGCGGCCGCCGGCGGCCGGGTGCTGACCGTCGACACCACGGCGGCCGACCCGACCGGCCCCGCGACCGCCACCCACCCCGACCAGCCGGCCTACGTGATGTACACCTCCGGCTCCACCGGCCTGCCCAAGGGCATCGCCAACACCCACCGCGGCGTGGCCGAGCTGGTGCTCGACCGGTGCTGGCGGGAGACCGTCCCGCAGCGGGTGCTGTTCCAGGCCCCGCACGCCTTCGACGCCTCCACCTACGAGCTGTGGGTGCCGCTCACCGCCGGCGGCACCGTGGTGATCGCCCCCGAGGGCCGGCTCGACGCCGGTGCGCTGCGCGGACTGAAGGACCGCCACCAGCTGACCCACCTGCACCTGACGGCGGGCCTGTTCCGAGTGCTCGCCGAGGACGACCCGGCCTCCTTCGCCGGTCTGCACGAGGTCGGCACCGGCGGCGACGTGGTGCCCGCCGGGGCCGTCCGTCGGGTGCTCGAGGCCTGCCCGGGCATCGTGGTCCGCAACACCTACGGGCCCACCGAGACCACGCTCTGCGCCACCCAGGTGCCCGTCACCGACGCCGAACAGGTGCCCGCCGTGCTGCCGATCGGCCGGCCGATGGACAACACCCGTGCCTACGTGCTGGATTCGGCGCTGCGCCCGGTCCCGGTCGGCACGGCGGGGGAGCTGTACCTGGCCGGCACCGGCCTGGCTCGCGGCTACCTGGGCCGGGCCGCGCTGACCGCCGAACGGTTCGTCGCGGACCCGTTCTCCGCCGGCGGCCGGCTCTACCGCACCGGCGACCTGGTGCGCTGGAACCGATGGGGGTGCTCCCGGCCGGAGGCCGGGGGAGGGCTGCTGGAGTTCGTCGGCCGCGCCGACGACCAGGTGAAGATCCGCGGCTTCCGGATCGAACTCGCCGAGATCGAGGCCGTGTTGGCCGCCCACCCGGCGGTCTCCGACGTGGCCGTGATCGCCCGCGAGGACCGGCCCGGCGACAAGCGCCTGGTCGCCTACGCGGTGCTCGCCGAGCCGGCCGAACGGGCCGTCACAGTCGAGGAGTTGCGCGGCCACCTGGCTGAGCGGCTGCCCGACTACATGGTGCCGTCGGCGGCGGTGCTGCTGGAGCGGCTGCCGCTGACCGCCAACAACAAGCTGGACCGCAAGGCGCTGCCGGCCCCCGACCTCGGCTCCACCGTGCCGCACCGGGCACCGGCCACACCGCGCGAGCAGAAGCTCTGCGAGGCCTTCGAACAGGTGCTGGGCGTGACCGGTGTCGGCCTGGATGACAACTTCTTCGACCTGGGCGGCCACTCCCTGCTGGCCACCCGCCTGGTCAGCCGGATCCGCACCGCGCTCGGCGTGGAACTGCCGATCCAGGCCCTCTTCGAGGCACCGACGGTCGCCGGTGTGGCAAAGCGGCTCGAATCGACGAACAAGAAGGCACGGCCCGCGTTCCGGGCAATGCGCGGGAACAAGGAGTCCTGACCAATGATCCCCGTCTCTTTCGCCCAGCAGCGGCTCTGGTTCCTCGGCCAGCTGGAGGGCCCCAACGCCACCTACAACATCCCGCTCGGCCTGCGGATGACCGGCACCCTCGACACCGCCGCCCTGCACGGCGCGCTGCACGACGTGGTCGGCCGGCACGAGGTGCTGCGCACGGTGTTCCCGGCGGTCGACGGCCAGCCCTGGCAGGACATCCGGGAGGCCGACACGGTGGGTCCGCTGCTCACCGAGGTCGACGCCACCGCGCTGGACGAGGCGGCGCTCACGGCGGAACTCGGCCGGGCGGCCCGCTGCGTCTTCGACCTGTCTCGCGAGTTTCCGCTGCGGGCCTGGCTGTTCCGGCGCGGCCCGGAAGACCACGTGCTGCTGGTCGTAGTGCACCACATTGCGGGCGACGGCTGGTCGATGGGCCCGCTGGCCCGCGACGTCGCCACCGCCTACCGGGCCCGGCTGACCGGCGGCGAGCCGGACTGGGAGGAACTGCCCGGCCAGTACGCCGACTACGCGCTCTGGCAGCGCGAACTGCTCGGCGAGGAGGATGACCCGGAGAGCCTGCTCAGCGAGCAGCTGGCCTACTGGCGCGGCGCGCTCGCCGACCTGCCGGAAGAGCTGGTGCTGCCCGCCGACCGCGCCCGCCCGGCCGTCGCCGGACACCGGGGCGGCACGGCCGAGTTCGAGATCCCGGTGGAACTGCACCGCTCGATGGCCGAGTTGGCCAGGTCCAAGGGCGGCACGGTGTTCATGGTGCTGCAGGCGGCGGTCGCGGTGCTGCTCTCCCGGCTGGGAGCGGGGGAGGACATCCCGATCGGCACGGCGGTCGCCGGCCGGATGGACGAGGGCCTGAACGACCTGATCGGCTTCTTCGTCAACACCCTGGTGCTGCGCACCGACCTGTCCGGCGATCCCGGCTTCGCCGACCTCGTGGGGCGGGTCCGGGACGCGGGCCTCGCGGCGTTCGCCCACCAGGACGTGCCGTTCGAGCGGCTGGTGGAGGACCTGGCACCGTCGCGCTCGATGGCGAGGCACCCGCTCTTCCAGGTGATGCTCAGCCTGCAGAACAACGCCGGGGTGACGCTGGACCTGCCCGGCCTCGTGGCGGAGCCGCTGGCCGGCGGCGAGGCGCCCGCCAAGTTCGACCTCAACTTCACCTTCGCCGAGTCCTTCGGACCCGGCGGCGGCCCGGGCGGGATCACGGGCAGCGTCACCTACGCCCGCGATCTCTTCGAGCCCGCGAGCGGCGAGCGGTTCGGGCCGCGCCTGGTGCGGGTGCTCGGGCAGCTGCTCGCCGCGCCGGAGCAGCCCGTGTCGCGGGTGGAGGTGCTGACCGGCCAGGAGCGGGAGTTGCTGGCCGGGTGGCAGAACGGTCCGGTGACGGAGCGGATTCCGCTCTCGCTGCCGGAGCTGTTCGCGGGGCAGGTGGCGCGGACGCCGCGGGCGGTGGCGGTGAGTTGTGGCGGTGTGGAGCTGAGTTATGCGGAACTGGATGCCAGGGCGAATGGGGTGGCGCGGCGGTTGCTGGCGCACGGGGTCGTGGCGGAGCAGGGTGTGGCGGTGTTGATGGGCCGTTCGGTGGAGTTGGTGGTGGCGCTGCTGGGGGTGGTGAAGGCGGGCGGCTGCTATGTGCCGCTGGATGCGCGGTACCCGTTGGCGCATCGGCAGACGATTGCGGCGGAGACGGGCGCGAAGGTGGTGCTGACGGATGCCGGGCTGCGTGAGCAGGCCGGTGAGCTCGGCCTGACGGTACTGGACATCGACGATGCGGTGGGCGAGCGGCCGAACGTGGCGGTGTCGGCTGCTCAGTTGGCGTATGTGATGTACACCTCGGGGTCGACGGGCCGGCCGAAGGGTGTGGCGGTGTCGCATGCGGAGGTGGCGGCGCTGGCGCTGGACGGCGGTTTTGCGGCGGGTGGGGCGATGGAGCGGGTGCTGTTGCATTCGCCGTACTCGTTCGATGCGTCGACGATGGAGTTGTGGGTGCCGCTGTTGACGGGTGGTCAGGTGGTGGTGATGGAGCCGGGTGAGGTGACGGTGGCTTCGCTGAGGCGGGTGCTGCCCGGGGTGACGGGGCTGTGGTTGACGTCGGGGTTGTTCTCGTTGGTGGCGGAGGAGGATCCGGGTTGCCTCGCGGTGGTGAGGGAGGTCTGGACCGGTGGTGATGTGGTGTCGCCGGTGGCGGTGGAGCGGGTCCGGGCGGCGTGTCCTGACACGACTGTCGTGAATGGTTACGGCCCGACGGAGTGCACCACGTTTGCTGCCACGCATCGCGTGGCTGCGCCGGGTGGTGTGCCGATCGGCCGTCCGTTGGAGGA
>NZ_JBIAGU010000015.1:0-224154 GCF_042869935.1 Kitasatospora sp. NPDC006697 | reverse complement strand
CGGTGCGGGTGTGGGATGTGCGGCGGGTGGTGGAGGCGTTGCGGTTCATGGGGCAGGCCCGGCATGTCGGCAAGGTGGTTCTGACGGTCCCGCGTGCTCTTCCGGTGGCTGGGACGGTGTTGGTCACGGGTGGGACGGGTGCGCTGGGTGGGTTGGTGGCCCGTCATCTGGTGACCGCGCACGGGGTCGGCAATATCGTCCTGACGAGCCGTCGGGGTCTGGGTGCGCCGGGTGCTGCTGAGTTGGTGGCGGAGTTGGGTGCGCTGGGTGCGGATGTGAGTGTGGTGGCGTGTGATGTGGCGGATGAGGTGGCGGTGCGCGGGTTGGTGGAGGGGATCGGCGAGCGGTTGGCGGTGGTGGTGCATGCGGCCGGGGTGCTGGATGACGGCACGTTCGCCGGCTTGACGGCGGAGCGGCTGGCCCGGGTGATGCGGCCGAAGGTGGACGCGGTGCGTCATCTGCACCATGCCACCGCCGGACTGGACTTGGCCGCGTTCGTGGTCTTCTCCTCCGTGGCCGGGGTGGTGGGAACGGCGGGGCAGGCCGCGTATGCGGCTGCGAATGCGGAGCTGGATGCGTTGATGGTTCAGCGGCGTGCGCAGGGTCTGCCTGGTCTGTCGCTTGCGTGGGGGCAGTGGGATGCGGCCGGGATGGCGGGCACGCTGGGTGAGGTGGATCTGGCGCGGATGGCCCGTGCGGGTATCCGCGCGATGCGGCCCGCCGAAGCCCTCGCTCTGCTCGACGCGGCTCTCCAGCGCGACGAACCCGTGCTGGTCCCGGCCCGGTTCGACCTGCGGGCCCTGGCGCAGGTGGACGATCTGCCCGCGATCTTCCGTGCCCTGGTCCGCGCCCCCCGGCGCCGGACCGCTAGCGCGATCGAGTCGCCCACCACGCTCGCCCAGCGCCTCACCGTTCTGCCCGAGGCCCAGCAGCGGGAACTGCTCGACGAGTTGATCCGTACCCACGCCGCCACCGTCCTCGGCCACGGCGATCCGCAGGCGGTCGAGATGCAGCGGGGCTTCCTGGAGCTGGGCTTCGACTCGCTGACGGCCGTCGAACTACGCAACCGCCTCCAGCAGGCCACCGGCGTCCGCCTGCCCACCACGCTGATCTTCGACTACCCGGCCCCGGCGGCGCTCGCCGGCCACCTGCACGAGGAGTTGCGGCCGGCGGATACGGCTCCCGCCGCACCCGGCTTGGACGAGCTGGACCGCCTGGAGGCGGCCGTCGCCGAACTGGCCGCCGACAGCGACCACCGGGGTCGGCTCGCCAAGCGGATCCAGTCCCTGCTCTGGAAGTTGGAGGGTGACCCGGTCCCGGACGGCGGGGCCGACGGTGGCGGACTCGGCGCGGCCAGCGACGACGAGATGTTCGCCCTGATCGACAAGGAGCTCGGGCTCCAGTGAACCGTCCAGTCCCCGCGAAGTGCTCAGGGAAGAGGGTTGCTCTCGATGGCTAGCAACGAGGACAAGCTCCGCGAGTACTTGAAGCTCGTCACCACCGACCTGCGGCAGACCCGCCAGCGCCTCCAGGCGGTCGAAGCACGGGTGAACGAGCCGATCGCGATCGTCGGCATGGCCTGCCGCTACCCGGGCGGCGTCAGCTCGCCGGAGGAGCTGTGGCGGCTGGTGGCCGACGGGGTGGACGCGATCGGCGAGTTCCCCACCGACCGCGGCTGGGACCTGGACGCGCTCTACGACCCGGACCCGGACCGGCAGGGCACCAGCTATGTGCGCGCGGGCGGATTCCTGGACGGAGCAACCGAGTTCGACGCGGACTTCTTCGGCATCTCGCCGCGCGAGGCGCTGGCCATGGACCCGCAGCAGCGCTTGGTGCTGGAGACCTCCTGGGAGGCGTTCGAACGGGCCGGCATCGACCCGGCGGCGCTCAGGGGCAGCCCGACCGGTGTGTACCTCGGCGCGGGCAACTCCGGCTACCTGGTGGGCATGCAGCCGTTGCCCGATGGCGTGGAGACGTACTCGCTGACCGGCAACGCGGCGAGCGTGCTCTCCGGCCGGGTGGCGTACACCCTCGGGCTGGAGGGTCCGGCGATCACCGCCGACACCGCCTGTTCCTCCTCGCTGGTGGCGATGCACCTGGCCGGGCAGGCCCTGCGCGCCGGCGAGTGCGGCCTCGCCCTGGCGGGCGGGGTCACGCTGCTGCCGACGCCGCGCCTCTTCGTGGACTTCAGCCGGCAGCGCGGACTCGCACCGGACGGGCGCTGCAAGGCGTTCGCCGCAGGAGCGGACGGCACCAGCTGGGCCGAGGGCGCGGGCGTGCTGGTGCTGGAGCGGCTGTCCGACGCCCAGCGCAACGGCCACCGGGTGCTGGCCGTGCTGCGCGGCTCGGCGACCAACCAGGACGGTGCCAGCAGCGGCCTCACCGCTCCCAACGGTCCGTCGCAGCAGCGGGTGATCGAGGCCGCGCTGGCCAATGCCCGGCTGACGGCCGATCAGGTCGACGCCGTGGAGGCGCACGGCACCGGCACCGCGCTCGGCGATCCGATCGAGGCGCAGGCACTCCTCGCCACCTACGGGCGTGCGCACAGCATCGAACGGCCGCTCTGGCTGGGCTCGGTGAAGTCCAACATCGGCCACAGCGCGGCGGCCGCCGGAGTGGCGGGCGTGATCAAGGTCGTGCAGGCGCTGCGCAACGGCCTGCTGCCGCGCACGCTGCACGTGGACGAACCGACGCCCGAGGTGGACTGGTCGGGCGACACGGTACGGTTGCTGACGGAGCCCCAGGAGTGGTCGCGCGGTGCGGAGCCGCGCCGGGCCGGGGTGTCCTCGTTCGGGATCAGCGGCACCAACGCCCATGTGATCGTGGAGGAAGCGCCGGAGGCCGAGGAGCTGCCGGAGGGCGCTGAGCCGGTGGTGCGGGCGTCGGTGCTGCCCTGGGTGCTGTCGGCGAGGAGCGGTGCGGCGCTGGCGGGCCAGGCGCGGCGGCTGAGCGGGTGGACGGGCGACGACCCGGCGTACTCGCTGGCGGCTCAGCGGGCGCAACTGGGTCACCGGGCGGTGGTCTTCGACGAGGCCGGGCTGCGGGCGCTGGCGGAGGGCGAGCCGGCGGCGAGCCTGGTGTCGGGCGTGGCGGGCGATGGGCGGACGGTGTTCGTCTTCCCCGGGCAGGGGTCGCAGTGGGTGGGGATGGGGTCCGAACTGCTCGATGCCTCACCGGTGTTCGCCGCACGCATCGCGGAGTGTGAGCAAGAGCTGAGCGCATACGTGGGCTGGTCGCTGACCGAAGTGCTGCGCAGTGGCCAGGGGTTGGACCGGGTGGATGTGGTGCAGCCGGTGCTGTGGGCGGTGATGGTGTCGCTGGCGGCGCTGTGGCGGTCGTGCGGTGTGGAGCCGGCGGCCGTGGTGGGGCATTCGCAGGGCGAGATCGCGGCGGCGTGCGTGGCGGGGGCGTTGTCGCTGGAGGACGGTGCGCGGGTGGTCGCGTTGCGGTCGCGGGCGCTGCTGGCGCTCTCGGGCAGGGGCGGCATGGTCTCGGTGCCGCTGCCGGCTGAGGAGGTGTCGCTCGCGCCGTACCAGGGCCGGATCTCGATCGCCGCGCTCAACGGCCCCTCCTCCACCGTGATCTCCGGCGACCCGGAGGCACTGGAGCAGTTCCTCGCGCAGCTCGAGCGCGCCCGCCGGATCGACGTGGACTACGCCTCCCACTCGGCGCACGTGGAGGCGATCCGCGAGGAGCTGCTGACCGCCCTCGCGGGCATCACCCCGCTTGAGGCCGAGGTGCCGTTCCACTCCACCGTGACCGGCGAGTTGATCGACACCACCGCTCTGGACGCCGAGTACTGGTACACCAACCTGCGCGAGCCGGTCCGCTTCGCCCCCGTCATCGAGGCGCTGGCGGCGCGCGGCTACGGCGTCTTCGTCGAGGTCAGCGCCCACCCCGTGGTCACCGCCGGCGTCACCGAGTGCCTGGAGCACGCCGCCTCCCGCGCCGTCGCCCTGGGCACCCTGCGCCGTGAGGAGGGCGGACCCGAGCGCTTCCTGCACGCCTTGGCCAAGGCCTGGACCGCCGGCGCCCCCGTTGACTGGCGGGCCGTCCTGCCGGCCGACGCGAAGCCCGTCGACCTCCCCACCTACGCCTTCCAGCGCACCCGCTACTGGATCACCGCGCCGTTCGTCGCCCCCGGAGCCGCCGCCGATGCCGCCGAGGCGGAGTTCTGGGCCGCCGTGGACACCGGGGACCTCGCCGCCCTCGACCAGCTGCTGCCGCTGGACGGCGCGGCCTGGGCCGAGGTGGCGCCCGAGCTGGCCGCCTGGCGGCGCGGGCGGCGCGAGCGGTCGGTGCTCGACTCCTGGCGCTACCGCGTGCTCTGGCGCCCCGCCGCCCCCGGACCGCTCGCGCCCGCCGAACTCCCGGGCCGCTGGCTGCTGCTGGCGCCGAAGGGCAGCGGAAGCGACCTGCTCACCGGCCAGACCGTCACCCGCATCGAGGTGGACGCGCCCGACCGTGGCGCACTCGCCCGCCTGCTGCGCGAAGCGGCCCAGGGCGCCACGGGGTTGGTCTCGCTGCTGGATGCGCCGGGCACCCTGGTGCTGCTCCAGGCCATGGCGGAGGTCGGCCTCGACGCCCGGCTCTGGTGCGTCACCCGCGGGGCCGTCTCGACCGGCGAGGGCGACCCCGTCACCGCCCCCGAGCAGGCCCAGCTCTGGGGGCTCGGCCGGACGGCCGCCCTGGAGTACCCGCAGCGCTGGGGCGGCCTGGTCGACCTCCCGCCGCAGGGCGCCGAGGCGCCGGCCGACGAGGCGCTGGCCGCGGTGCTGGCCGACCCGGGCGGCGAGGACCAGGTCGCGATCCGCCCGTCCGGCAGCTATGTGCGCCGCCTCGTCCGCGCCGCCGCCGACCGGCCCGTGCGCGCCTGGACGCCCAGCGGCACCGTGCTGGTCACCGGCGGCACCGGCGTGGTCGGCGCCCAGGTGGCCCGCTGGCTGGCCGCGCGCGGCGCCGGGCGCCTGCTCCTGCTGAGCCGCCGCGGCCCGGACGCCCCCGGGGCGGAGCAACTGCTCGCCGACCTCCGGGCGGACGGCGCGGAGGCCGAGATCGCGGCCTGCGACGTCTCCGACCGGGACGCGCTCGCCGCCCAGCTGGCCCGCCTGGCCGCCGCCGGCACCCCGGTGCGCACCGCCGTCCACACCGCCGCCCGGATCGAGCTGGCCGCCCTGCACGAGACCACCCCCGCCCAGTACCGAGCGATCGTGGCCGCCAAGACGACCGGCGCCCAGCACCTGGACGAACTGCTGGACCCGGACGCGACCCTGGTGCTCTTCTCCTCCATCACCGGCGTCTGGGGCAGCGGCGACCACGGCGCGTACGCCGCCGCCAACGCCCACCTGGACGCGCTGGCCGAGCGGCGGCACGCGGCAGGCCGGCACACCGTGTCGATCGCCTGGGGCGTCTGGGACGCCTACAACGACCGCGACGCCGAGGACACCGCCCGCCGACGCGCCGTCACCGCCCGGTCCAGCGACCGGGGCCTGCCGCTGATGGACCCCGCGCTCGCCTGTGCCGCCCTGCAGCAGGCGCTCGACCGGGACGCCGCCACGGTCGCCGTCGCCCAGGTCGACTGGCCGCGCTTCACCGCCCTCTACACCTCCGCCCGGCCCACCCGCCTGCTGGCCGAGCTGCCGGAGGCCGAGCAGCCCGCCGCCCCGCGCGCCGCCGAGCCGGGCCGGACGGCGGCGCTGCGCGGCCGGCTGGCCGCGCTGCCCGCCGCCGGGCAGCAGCACGAGCTGCGTGAGCTGGTCCGCAGCCACGCGGCCGCCGTGCTGGGCCACCAGAGCGGCGGGGCGGTCGACCCGCACCGGCCGTTCCGCGACTTCGGCTTCGACTCGGTGACCGCCGTCGAGCTGCGCACCCGGCTCGCCGAGGCCACCGGCCTCGCCCTGCCCGCGACCCTGGTCTTCGACCACCCCACGCCGGCCGCTGTCGCCGCCCGGATCGCGGCCCTGCTGCTGGGCACGCAGGCCGGCGCCACCGCCCCGGCCCCGGCCGTGCAGGTGGTGAGCGGCGAGCCGATCGCCATCGTCGGCATGGCCTGCCGCTACCCGGGCGCGGCGTCGCCGGACGCGCTGTGGCGGCTGCTGGCGGAAGGCGGGGACGCGATCGGCCCGCTGCCCGAGGGCCGGGGCTGGAGCCTGGACGCGCTCTACGACCCGGACCCGGACCGGACCGGCCGCAGCTATGTGCGCACCGGCGGCTTCCTGGCCGACGCGGACCGGTTCGATGCCGAGTTCTTCGGCATCTCGCCGCGCGAGGCGCTGGCGATGGACCCGCAGCAGCGGCTGCTGCTGGAGACGAGTTGGGAGGCGGTCGAGCAGGCCGGGATCGACCCGAGCAGCCTGCGCGGCAGCCGCACGGGCACCTTCGTCGGCGCCAACCAGCCCGAGTACGGCGTGGCCGGGCAGGCGCTGCCCGCCGAGCACGAGGGCCATCTGCTCACCGGCGCCAGCGCGAGCGTGGTCTCCGGCCGGGTCGCCTACACGCTGGGCCTGGAGGGCCCGGCCGTGACCATCGAGACCGCCTGCTCCTCCTCGCTGGTCGCCCTGCACCTGGCCGCGCAGTCGCTGCGAGCCGGGGAGTGCGAGCTGGCGCTGGCCGGCGGGGTGGCGGTGCTGGCCACGCCGACCGCGTTCATCGGGTTCAGCCGGCAGCGCGGGCTGGCGGCGGACGGGCGGTGCAAGGCGTTCGCGGACGGGGCCGACGGCATGGGGCTGGCCGAGGGCGTGGGCGTACTGCTGCTGGAGCGGCTGTCGCACGCGCGGCGCAACGGCCACCGGGTGCTGGCGCTGGTCCGGGGCTCTGCGACCAACCAGGACGGCGCCTCCAACGGCCTCTCGGCCCCGAACGGACCGGCACAGCAACGGGTGATCGAGCAGGCGCTCGCCAATGCCGAGCTGACGGTCGGTCAGGTGGATGCGGTGGAGGCGCATGGGACGGGCACCCGGCTCGGTGATCCGATCGAGGCGCAGGCGCTGCTCGCGACGTACGGCCAAGGGCGGGCGGCGGAGCGGCCGTTGTGGCTGGGTTCGGTGAAGTCGAACATCGGGCACACCCAGGCGGCTTCGGGTGTGGCCGGGGTGATCAAGATGGTGCTGGCGCTGCGGGAGGGGTTGCTGCCGCGCACTCTGCACGTCGACCGGCCGACGGGGGAGGTGGACTGGTCGGCGGGCGCGGTGTCGCTGCTCACGGAGGCGGTGGAGTGGCCGGGCGGGGCGGAGCCGCGTCGGGCCGGGGTGTCCTCGTTCGGGATCAGCGGGACCAATGTGCACGTGATCCTGGAGGAGCCGCCGGAGGTCGAGCCGGTGGCGGCCGTCGAGCAGCCCGTGCTGGTGTCGCCGGTGCTGCCGTGGGTGGTGTCGGCGAGGAGCGGGGTTGCGCTGGCGGGGCAGGCGCGGCGGTTGGGCGAGTGGGCGGGGGCGGACCCGGCGTTCTCGTTGGTTGTGGGGCGGGCGGCGTTGGAGCATCGGGCGGTGGTGTTCGATGCGGAGGGGTTGCGTGCGTTGGCGGCGGGGGAGCCGGCGGCGGGGCTGGTGTCGGGTGTGGCGGGGGATGGGCGGACGGTGTTCGTCTTCCCCGGGCAGGGGTCGCAGTGGGTGGGCATGGGCGCCGAACTGCTGGACTGCTCGCCGGTGTTCGCGGCCCGCATCGCGGAGTGTGAGCGGGCGCTGTCGGCGTATGTCGACTGGTCGCTGTCCGAAGTGCTGCGCGGTGGTGCGGGGTTGGACCGGGTGGATGTGGTGCAGCCGGTGTTGTGGGCGGTGATGGTCTCGCTGGCCGCGCTCTGGCGCTCGTGCGGCGTCGAGCCGGCGGCGGTGGTGGGGCATTCGCAGGGGGAGATCGCGGCGGCGTGCGTGGCGGGGGCGTTGTCGCTGGAGGACGGTGCGCGGGTCGTCGCCCTGCGCGCACGGGCCCTGCTGGCGCTCTCGGGCAGGGGCGGCATGGTCTCGGTGCCGCTGGGAGCCGATGAGCTGTCGATCGAGGAGTACGAGGGCCGGATCTCGATCGCCGCGATCAACGGCCCTTCCTCCACCGTGATTTCCGGTGATGTCGACGCGCTGGAGCAGTTCCTCGCCGCACATGAGCGGGCCCGGCGGATCGAGGTGGACTACGCCTCGCACTGCGCCCACGTCGAAGCGATCCGCGAGGAGCTGCTGACCGCCCTAGCGGGCATCACCCCGCGCGCGGCCGACGTACCCTTCCACTCCACCGTCACCGGCTCACTGCTCACCACCACCGCCCTGGACGCCGAGTACTGGTACACCAACCTCCGCAACCCCGTCCGCTTCGCCGAGGTGATCGGCAAGCTGCTGGAGGACGGCTACGGCCTCTTCGTCGAGGCCAGCGCCCACCCCGTGGTCACCGTGGGCGTCGGCGAGGTGATCGCCGGGCACGGGAGCCCGGCTGCCGCCCTCGGTACGCTGCGCCGCGAGGAGGGCGGCCCGCAGCGGTTCCTGCGGTCGCTCGCCGAGGCCTGGGTGCAGGGCGCGGCGGTGGACTGGCGGCGGGTGCTGCCGGCCGGTGCGCGGCCGGTGGAGCTGCCGACCTACGCCTTCCAGGGCGAGCGGTACTGGCTGGCGCCGCAGACGGCGGCGGATCCGGCGGAGGCGGAGTTCTGGGCGGCGGTGGAGCGCGCCGACCTGGCCGAGCTGTCCCGGGTGGTGCCCGGGGCCGAGGACGCGTGGGGCCCGGTGGCCGCCGGCCTGGCGGCCTGGCGGCGCAGCCGGCGCGAGCGGTCCCGGCAGTACCGGATCGAGTGGCACCGGCTGACCGAGCCGCCCCGGACCGAACTGCCCGGCCGCTGGCTGCTGCTGGCACCGACCGGCGGGGGCAAGGACCTGCTGCCGGAGAACGCCGAGCGGATCGAGGTGGACACCGCCGACCGGGACACCCTCGCGCGCGTCCTGCGCGAGTCCGCCGAGGGTGTCGCGGGCCTGGTCTCGCTGCTGGACGCGCCGGGCGTGCTGGCCCTGCTGCAGGCGATGGCCGACACCGGGGTCGAGACCCCGCTCTGGTGCGTCACGCGCGGTGCCGTCTCGGTCGGTGCGGGGGACCGGTTGGTGAGCCCGGAGCAGGCCCAGATCTGGGGCCTCGGGCGGGTGGCTGCCCTGGAACTGCCGCGCCGCTGGGGCGGTTTGGTGGACCTGCCGCCGGACGGCGGCCCGGATCTGGAACCGGCCCTGGTCGCGGCGCTGGCCGCCGCGCACGGCGAGGACCAGCTCGCGGTCCGCTCCTGCGGCACCTTCGTCCGCCGCCTGGTGGGTGTCCCGGCCGGGGCGCCGCCCGCCGAGTGGACCCCCAGCGGGACCGTGCTGGTCACCGGCGGCACCGGCGTGGTCGGCGCGAGGGTGGCCCGCTGGCTGGCCGAGCGGGGTGCCGAGCACCTGGTGCTGCTCAGCCGCCGGGGCCGGGCCGCCCCGGGCGCCGACCGGCTGCTCGCCGAACTCCGGGAGGCGGGCACCCGGGTGGAGCTGGTGGCCTGTGACGTGGCCGACCGGGAGGCGCTGGCCGCAGAGCTGGCCCGGCTGGCCGCCGCCGGCACCCCGGTCCGCACCGCCCTGCACACCGCCTCCGCCGTCGCCCTCGAACCGCTCACCGACACTGCGCCGCAGCGGTTCGCCGAGATCGTCGCCGGCAAGGCCGACGGCGCCGACCACCTGGACGAACTCCTCGACCCGGCCGCCACCTTGGTGCTCTTCTCCTCGGTCACCGCCGTCACCGGCAGCGGCGACCACGGCGCCTTCGCCGCCGCCAACGCCCACCTGGACGCGCTGGCCGAGCGGCGGCACGCGGACGGCCGGCGCGCACTGTCGATCGCCTGGGGCGTCTGGGACATCGTCAACGAGCACGACGACCCGGCCGTCACCGAGCGCCGGCGCGCCGCCAACCAGCGGGCCGGCGCCCGGGGCCTGCCGCCCACCGACCCGGCCCTCGGCTGCGCCGAACTCGGCCGCCTGCTGGGCCGGTCGCCGCACGGCCACCACCCGGTGACCGTGGTCGCCGAGATCGACTGGTCCCGGTTCCTCGCCCTCTTCACCTCCGCCCGCCCGACCCGGCTCTTCGCCGCTCTGCCCGACGCCCGAACGGCTGCTCAGCCGACTCCGGTTGCTCCGCAGGACGCGGGCCTGCGGGAGCGGCTGGCCGGTCTGCCCGGCACCGAACGCGAGCGGCTGCTGCTGGAGTTGGTGCGCAGCCACGCGGCGGCCGCGCTCGGGCACGGCGGCGCGGGCGCGGTGGCGGCCGACCGGCAGTTCCGCGAGCTCGGGTTCGACTCACTGCTGGCCGTGCAGTTGCGCACCAGCCTCTCCGGCGCGACCGGGGTGCCGCTGCCGCCGTCCCTGGTCTTCGACCACCCGACCCCGGCCGCCGTCGCCGCCCACCTGCTCACCGCGCTGGCGCCCGAGGACCGGGCCCCGCTGCCCGTGCTCGCCGAACTCGACCGCCTGGAACTGGCCCTGGCCCAGCAGGGCCCGGGCAGCGGCGACCGCCCGCTGATCGCCAAACGCCTGCGCACCCTGCTGCGCCAGTACACCGGCGACCCGGCCGAGGAGCAGGCGCCGGGCGGCGACGAGGACCTCAGCGCGGCCGGCCTGACCGAGATCTTCGACCTGATCGACCGGGAGTTGGGCAACCCGTGACCGGCATCGAGAACTCCCAGCGAGGGGCGGCAATGGCCGAGAACGAGGCGAAGCTCCTCGACTACCTCAAGCGGGTCACCGCCGACCTGCGCCAGACGCAGCGGCGGCTGCGCGAGGTGGAGGCGGCCGAGGGCGAGCCGATCGCCGTGATCGGCATGGCCTGCCGCTACCCCGGCGGGGTCCGCTCGCCCGAGGAGCTGTGGCAACTGGTCGCCGACGGCCGCGACGCCATCACCCCCTTCCCCACCGACCGGGGCTGGGACCTGGCCGGCCTCTACGACGCGGACCCGGACCGGGCCGGCCACACGTATGTGACCGACGGCGGATTCCTGGACCGCCTGGGCGACTTCGACGCTGACTTCTTCGGCATCTCGCCCCGGGAGGCGACCGCGATGGCCCCGCAGCAGCGGCTGCTGCTGGAGGCCGGCTGGGAGGCGCTGGAACACGCCCGGATCGCCCCGACCGCGCTGGCGGGCAGCCGGACCGGTACCTTCATGGGCTGCAACCAGCTGGACTACTGCTGGAACGTCCCGCGGATCCCGGCCGGCTACGAGGGCTACCTGACCACCGGCAGCGCCGCCGCGGTGGTCTCCGGCCGGATCGCCTACGCACTCGGGCTGGAGGGCCCGGCGGTGACGGTGGACACCGCCTGCTCCTCCTCGCTGGTCGCCCTGCACCTGGCCTGCCAGTCGCTGCGCAGTGGCGAGTCGGCGCTGGCGCTGGCGGGCGGGGTGGCGGTGATGGCCACGCCCTCCGAGTTCGTCGGGTTCAGCGAGCAGCGCGGCCTGGCACCCGACGGGCGGTGCAAGCCGTTCGCGGCGAGCGCCGACGGCATGGGCCTGGCCGAGGGCGTGGGCGTGCTGGTGCTGGAACGGCTGGCCGACGCCCGGCGCAACGGGCACCAGGTGCTGGCGCTGGTGCGCGGGTCGGCGGTGAACCAGGACGGCGCGTCGAACGGGCTGACCGCGCCGAACGGCCCGTCACAGCAGCGGGTGATCCGCGAGGCGCTGGCGAACGCCGGTCTGACGGCCGATCAGGTCGACGCGGTGGAGGCGCACGGCACCGGCACCACCCTGGGCGACCCGATCGAGGCGCAGGCGCTGCTCGCGACCTACGGCCAAGGACGGCCGGTGGAGCGGCCGTTGCTGGTTGGCTCGATCAAGTCCAACCTCGGCCACACCCAGGCGGCGGCGGGCGTGGCCGGGCTGATCAAGATGATCATGGCGATGCGGCGGGAACGGCTGCCGCGCACCCTGCACGTGGACCGGCCGAGCGAGCAGGTGGACTGGTCGGCGGGCGCGCTCTCGCTGCTCACGGAGGCGTTGGAGTGGCCGGGCGGCGGTGAGCGGCAGAGGCGGGCGGGCGTCTCCTCGTTCGGGATCAGCGGGACCAACGCACACGTGATCCTCGAGGAGGCGCCGGCGGTCGAGGAGGAGGCGGAGGCCGGGGGCTCCCCGGTCGGGCCGCTGCCCTGGGTGGTGTCGGCGCGGTCGGAGCAGGCGTTGCGGGCGCAGGCCGGGCGACTGCGGGACTGCGCGGGCGCGCCTGCGGAGACGGGGTACTCGCTGCTCGCGACCCGGGCCGCGCTGCCGCACCGGGCGGTGGTGGTGGGCGACCACGCCGACGGGGTGCGGGCGTTGGCGGAGGGGCGGCCTGCTCCGCAGGTGGTGAGCGGGGTGGCCGGCGGGGACGGTCGGGTGGTCTTCGTGTTCCCGGGTCAGGGGTCGCAGTGGGTGGGGATGGGGGCGGAACTGCTGGACTGCTCGCCGGTGTTCGCTTCTCGTATTGCGGAGTGCGAGCGGGCGTTGTCGGCGTATGTCGACTGGTCGTTGGTCGAAGTGCTGTGCGGCGGTGTGGGGTTGGAGCGGGTGGATGTGGTGCAGCCGGTGTTGTGGGCGGTGATGGTGTCGTTGGCGCAGGTGTGGCGTTCGTTCGGGGTGGTGCCTGCGGCGGTGGTGGGGCATTCGCAGGGGGAGATCGCGGCGGCGGTGGTGGCGGGGGCGTTGTCGTTGGAGGACGGTGCCCGGGTGGTGGCGTTGCGGTCGCGGGCGTTGCTGGCGCTGTCGGGCAGGGGCGGGATGGTGTCGGTGCCGCTGCCGGTGGCGGAGGTGCCGGTTGACCGGTACGGGGGCCGGATCTCGGTCGCGGCGGTCAACGGTCCTTCGTCGACGGTGATTTCCGGGGACGTCGATGCGCTGGAGCAGTTCCTGGCGGAGCATGAGCGGGCCCGGCGGATCGGGGTGGACTACGCCTCGCACTCCGCGCACGTGGAGGCGATCCGCGAGGAGCTGGCGGTGGCGCTGGCGGGGATCGCGCCGCGCCGGGGCGAAGTGCCCTTCCACTCCACGCTGCTGGCCCAGCCGATCGACACCGGCGGACTGGACGCCGACTACTGGTACCGCAACCTGCGGCAGCCGGTGCGGTTCGCCGAGGTGATCGGCGGGCTGCTGGCGGAGGGCTTCGGCACCTTCGTGGAGGTCAGCGCGCACCCGGTGCTCACCGTCGGCATCGGCGAGACCATCGAGCAGGCCGGGGCCGCCGCCGTCGCCCTGGGCACGCTGCGCCGCGAGGAGGGCGGGCCGCGCCGGCTCACTCTCGCGCTGGCCGAGGCCTGGGTGCACGGCGTGCCCGTCGACTGGCGGGGTGCGTTCCCGCCCGGCACGCCGACCGTGGACCTGCCCACCTATGCGTTCCAGCACCGGCGGTACTGGCTGGAGGCGGATGCCGAGGCGCCGAGGGGCGACCGGGTGGAGGAGGAGTTCTGGGCGGCCGTGGCCGCCGGGGACCTGGCGGCGGTCGCGACGGCCGTCACCGCCGACGAGGCCGCACGCGCGGCCCTGGCACCCGCGCTGCCCGTGCTCGCCGCCTGGCAGCGGAGCCGGGGCGAGCGGGCGCTCGTCGACTCCTGGCGCTACCGGATCGCCTGGCGGCCGGTGCCCGAGCCGGCCGCCGGGCCCGCGCCGGGCAGCTGGCTGCTCGTCATACCGGAGGGCCGGGAAACGGAGTGGGCCGAGGCCTGCCGCGCGGCCTTGAGCGCGGCCGGGGCCGAGGTGGTGGTGCTGGAGGTGGACGCGGCCGCCGTCGAGCGGGGAGCGCTCGCCGCGCGGCTGGCCGGCCTCGCCGTGGACGGCGTGCTCTCGCTGCTCGCCGTGGACGAGCGGCCCCGGCCCGACGCGCCGGAGGTGCCCGCCGGGCTCGCCGCCACCCTCGCGCTGCTGCAGGCGCTCGGGGACGCGGGTGTCGCGGCGCCGCTCTGGTGCGCCACTCGGGGCGCGGTCGGCGAGGGCGCCCTCCGTCCCCGTCAGGCGCAGGTCTGGGGCCTGGGCCGGGTGGCCGCGCTGGAGCACCCGCAGCGCTGGGGCGGACTGATCGACCTGCCCGGGCGGTTCGAAGGCACCCCGCTGGCGGCCGCCCTCGCGGGCGGTACGGGCGAGGACCAGCTGATGCTGCGCGAGACCGGGCTGACGGCCCGCCGGCTGGTCCGGGCCGGTGCGGCCGGCCCGGTGGCGGCTCCGTGGCGGCCGAGCGGCACGGTCCTGGTCACGGGCGGGACGGGCGCGCTCGGGGCCCGGGTGGCCGAATGGCTGGCCCGGGGCGGCGCCGAGCACCTGCTCCTCACCAGCCGGCGCGGGCCGGACGCCCCCGGCGCGGAGGAGCTGACGGCCACGCTGACCGCGCTCGGAGCCACCGTCACCATCGCCCGGTGCGACGCCGGCGACCGGGCGGCGATGGCGAAGCTGCTCGCCGAGCGGCCGGTGAGCGCCGTGGTGCACTGCGCCGGGGTGCTCGACAACGAGCTGCTGGACAGCGCCGACCCGGCCCAGCTGGCGAGGGTGCTCGCCGCGAAAGTCGGCGGGGCCGACGTCCTGGACGAGCTCACCGCCGAGCTGCCGCTCAGCGCCTTCGTGCTCTTCTCCTCCAACGCGGGCGTCTGGGGCAGCGGCGGGCAGGGCGGCTACGCCGCCGCCAACGCCCACCTGGACGCGCTGGCCGAGCGGCGCCGGGCACGCGGCCTGCCCGCCACCTCCGTGGCCTGGGGTGCCTGGGCGCAGGGCGGCCTCGCCGCCGAGGCGGCGGAGCGGGCCTACCTGGACCGGCGCGGCGTCCGGGGCATGGCGCCCGAGCCGGCGATCGCCGCGCTGCAACGCGCACTGGACGAGGGTGACGGCTGCCTGGCCGTCGCGGACGTCGACTGGCCGAGGTTCGCCGCCTCCTTCACGGCGATGCGGCCCAGCCCGCTGCTCGCCGAACTCCCGGAGGCCCAGCCCGCCGAGCAGCCCGCGCCCGCGTCGCCCGGCGCCGCGCTGCGCGGCCTGCCCAAGGCGCAGCAGCTGAGCACGCTGCTGGAGCTGGTGCGGGCGCACGCGGCCACCGTGCTCGGGCACGCCGGAACGGACGCGGTGCCGGCCGAACGAGCCTTCAAGGAGCTGGGGTTCGACTCGCTGGCGGCCGTCCAGCTGCGGAACCGGCTGGCGGCCGAGACCGGGCTCACGCTGCCCGCGACCCTGGTCTTCGACCACCCGACACCCGAGGCGCTGGCCCGGCACCTGCGCGCGGCCCAGGCGGAGGACGAGGCGAGCGAGTCCGGTGTGCTCGCCGAACTGGACCGGCTGGACGCCACGTTGGCGGACGGCGACTGGGACGGCGGCGCCAGGCGGCGGATCGCCGGGCGGCTTCGGGTGCTGGCCGCGAAGTGGGGCGCCGAGGAGCACGGCGGCGACGCCGCCGGGGACGCGCACCAGGAGCTGGCGGGAGCGAGCGCGGACGAGATCTTCGACTTCATCCAGAAGGAGCTGGGCAAGGCATGAGCGCGATGGCGAAGCCGGAGGGCGCACACCGCTGGCAGGCGCGCGCCGCCCGCGCGCGGCGGCTCCCGACGACCACCACCAGCACGGGGAGCGTGCGGCAGTGAGCGACGAACAGAAGCTGCTCGACCACCTGCGCTGGGTCACCGCCGAGCTGAAGCAGGCCCGGCAGCGGCTGCAGGAGGCGGAGGCGGCCGGAACCGGCGAGCCGATCGCGATCGTCGGCATGGCCTGCCGCTACCCGGGCGGGGTCAGCACGCCCGAGGAGCTGTGGCAGCTGGCCCGCGACGGCCGCGACGCGATCGGTCCCTTCCCGACCGATCGCGGCTGGGACCTGGCCACCCTCTTCCACCCGGACCCCGACCACCCCGGCACCTCCTACTCCGACCGGGGCGGCTTCTGCACGGGCGTCGCCGACTTCGACGCGGACTTCTTCGGCATCTCCCCGCGCGAGGCGCTGGCCATGGACCCGCAGCAGCGGCTGCTGCTGGAGACCACCTGGGAGGCCTTCGAGCGGGCCGGCATCGACCCCGCGACCCTCAAGGGCAGCCAGACCGGCGTCTACGTCGGCGCCGCCTACTCCGGCTACGGCGCCGACCACGCCGGCTCCCCGCTGATCGAGGGCCACGCGCTGACCGGCGGCGCCCCCGCGATCCTCTCCGGGCGCCTCGCCTACACCTTCGGCCTCGAAGGCCCGGCCGTCACCCTCGACACCATGTGCTCCTCCTCCCTGGTCGCCCTGCACCTCGCCGTGCAGGCGCTGCGGACGGGCGAGTGCTCGCTCGCCCTGGCCGGCGGCGTGCTGGTGATCACCACGCCGCGCGAGTTCGTCGAGTTCAGCCGGCAGCGCGGGCTGGCGGCGGACGGGCGGTGCAAGGCGTTCGCCGCCTCGGCCGACGGCACCGGCTGGTCGGAGGGCGCGGGCATGCTGCTCGTCGAACGGCTCTCCGACGCCCGGCGCAACGGGCACCCCGTCATCGCCGTGGTGCGCGGCTCGGCGATCAACCAGGACGGCGCCAGCAACGGGCTGACCGCGCCCAACGGGCCCTCGCAGCGCCGGGTGATCGAAGCCGCGCTGGCGAACGCCCGGCTGACGGCCGGTCAGATCGACGCGGTGGAGGCGCACGGCACCGGCACCACCCTCGGCGACCCGATCGAGGCGCAGGCGCTGATCGCCACCTACGGACGCGCGCACAGCGCCGAACGGCCGCTCTGGCTCGGCTCGGTGAAGTCCAACATCGGGCACGCCCAGGCGGCGGCCGGGGTCGCGGGCGTGATCAAGACGGTGCTGGCGCTGCGGCACGGGGTGCTGCCGCGCACCCTGCACGCGGAGGTGCCGACGCCCGAGGTGGACTGGTCCGCGGGCACGGTGCGGCTGCTGACGGAGGCGCGGGACTGGCCGGCCGGGGCGGAGCCCCGGCGCGCGGGGGTCTCGGCGTTCGGGGGGAGCGGGACCAATGCCCACGTGATCCTGGAGGAGGCGCCGGAGGTCGAGCCGGTGGCGGCCGCCGAGCCGGTGCTGGTGTCGCCGGTGCTGCCGTGGGTGGTGTCCGCGAGGAGCGGGGCCGCGCTGGCTGCTCAGGCACGGCGGTTGGCCGAGTGGGCGGGGGCGGACCCGGCGTACTCGCTGGTCGCGGGGCGGGCCGAGCTGGGGCACCGGGCGGTGGTCTTCGGCTCCGAGGGGTTGCGGGCGCTGGCGGACGGGGTGCCGGCGGCCGGGCTGGTGTCGGGTGTGGCGGGGGACGGCCGGGTGGTGTTCGTCTTCCCCGGGCAGGGGTCGCAGTGGGTGGGCATGGGGGTCGAACTGCTCGACGCCTCGCCGGTGTTCGCCTCGCGCCTCGCGGAGTGCGAACGGGCGCTGTCGGCGCATGTCGACTGGTCGCTGACCGAAGTGCTGCGCGGCGGTGCCGGGTTGGACCGGGTGGATGTGGTGCAGCCGGTGCTGTGGGCGGTGATGGTGTCGTTGGCCGCGCTCTGGCGGTCGGTCGGTGTGGAGCCGGCGGCCGTGGTGGGCCACTCGCAGGGCGAGATCGCGGCGGCGGTGGTGGCGGGCGCGCTGTCGCTGGAGGACGGTGCGCGGGTGGTCGCGTTGCGGTCGCGGGCGCTGCTGGCGCTCTCCGGCAAGGGCGGCATGGTCTCGGTGCCGCTGGGAGCCGATGAGCTGTCGATCGGGGAGTACCAGGGCCGGATCTCGGTCGCGGCGCTCAACGGTCCTTCGTCCACGGTGATTTCCGGTGATGTCGACGCGCTGGAGAAGTTCCTCGCGGAGCACGGGCGGGCGCGGCGGATCGAGGTGGACTACGCCTCGCACTGCGCCCATGTGGAGGCGATCCGCGAGGAGTTGCTGACGGTACTCGCGGGGATCACGCCGCTTGAGGCCAAGGTGCCGTTCCACTCCACCGTGACGGGCGGGTTGCTGGACACCACCGCCCTGGACGCCGAGTACTGGTACACCAACCTGCGCAACCCCGTCCGCTTCGCTCCCGTCGTCGAGGCCCTGGCCGGGCAGGGGCTCGGCGTCTTCCTCGAGGTGAGCGCCCACCCGGTGGTGGCCGCCGGGATCGCGGAGTGCATCGAGCACGCCGGCTCCCGGGCTGTCGCGGTGGGCACCCTGCGCCGCGAGGAGGGCGGACCCGAACGCTTCCTGCACGCTCTCGCCCAGGCCTGGACCGCCGGCGCCCCCGTCAACTGGCTCAGCGTTCTGCCCACCGATGCCAAGCCCGTCGACCTCCCCACCTACGCCTTCCAGCGCACCCGTTTCTGGCTCGACCCCCTGCCCGTCGCGGGCGCCGGTGAGACGGAGTTCTGGGCCGCCGTGGAGAGCGAGGATCCGGCCGCCCTGGACCGGCTGGTCCCGCTGGACGGCGCCGCCTGGCCGTCCGTCCTGCCCGGGCTCGCCGCCTGGCGCCGTGGCCGGCACGAGC
Organism: Kitasatospora sp. NPDC006697; assembly: GCF_042869935.1. NCBI lineage: Bacteria > Bacillati > Actinomycetota > Actinomycetes > Kitasatosporales > Streptomycetaceae > Kitasatospora > Kitasatospora sp. NPDC006697. Next base: position 205,776 of record NZ_JBIAGU010000015.1, on the reverse strand, counting down.
GCGGCCTGCGCTACCGCGTCCAGTGGCGCCGCCTGCCCGAGGCCGATCGCACTCCTGCGCGGCGCCGTTGGCTGCTGGTCGCGCCGCCCGGTGAAGGCGCCGGCCTGTTCACCGAGCACGTACTCCGGCTGGACGCCGCGACCGCCGACCGCGAGCAGCTGGCGCGTCTGCTGCTCGAAGCCGCCGAGACCGTCACCGGCGTCGTCTCGCTGCTCCCCGCGCCCGCCGCGCTCACCCTGCTCCAGGCCATGGCGGACGCCGAACTCGACGCCCCGCTCTGGTGCGTCACGCGCGGCGCGGTCTCGGTCGGCGCCCAGGACCCGGTCACCGATGCCGAGCAGGCACAGCTCTGGGGCCTGGGCCGCGTCGCCGCGCTGGAACTCCCGCGCCGCTGGGGCGGCTTGATCGACCTCGCGCCCGACGCCGGGCAGGATCTGGCCGCTGTCCTCGCCGCCGCCGAGGCCGAGGGTGAGGACCAGCTCGCCATCCGCCCCACCGGCGTCCACGTCCGCCGCCTGATCCGCGCGCCGCTGGCCGAGGCCGAGGGCGCGATCGCCCCTTGGACGCCCAGCGGCACCGTGCTGGTCACCGGCACCGGTACGGTCGCCGCCCGGGTCGCCCGCCGGCTGCTCGACCAGGGCGCCGACCACGTCGCGCTGGCCGGCCCGGTCGGCGGGCCGGAGGCGGACCGGGCCGACCTCTCCGACCTGGGCGACCGGATCAGCTGCTCCGGCGGTGCCCCCGACGACCGCGAGGCCACCGCCGCGCTGCTCGCGCGTCTCGCCGACCAGGGCCGCCCGGCACGGGCCCTCGTGCACGCCGCCGCCGGCACCACGCTCGCGCCGCTGCTGCGGACCACGCCCGCGGACCTCGCGGCCACTGTCGCCGCCACCGTCGCGCCCGCCCTCCAGGCGCTCGACCTGCTGCCCGAGGTGACCGCCGCCGTGCTCTTCTCCTCGGTGAGCGGCGTCTGGGGCACCGGCGAGCACGCCGCCTTCGCCGCCGCCAACGCGCAGCTCGACGCGCTCGCCGAGCAGCGCCGCGCCGCCGGGGCGCCGGTGGTGTCGATCGCCTGGGGCGTCTGGGACACCCTGAACCCCGAGACCGCCGCGGCCGTCGACCGCCCGGCCCGGCACGGCGTACCGCTGCTCGACCCGGACCGGGCGCTCGCGGCTCTCGCGGAGGTCACCGCCCGGGGCGAGCGCGGCGTCGTGATCGCCGAGGTCGACTGGGCCCGGTTCGCACCGGTCTTCGGCTCGGCCCGGCCCACCCGGCTCTTCGCCGAGCTGCCCGAAGCCGCGGCGACCGCGGTGCCCGAGCAGCAGGCGGTCGAGCAGGCCGCCGACCTGCGGCAGCGCCTGGCGGCCGCCGGCGCCGCCGAGCGCGACCGGATCCTGCTGGAGCTGGTCCGCGGCCACGCCGCCGCCGCGCTCGGGCACACCGGTGCGGGCGCCGTCGCCGCCGAACGGCCCTTCCGCGAGCTGGGTTTCGACTCGCTGATCGCCGTCCAGCTGCGCAACGGCCTCTCCGCCGCCACCGGCGTGCCGCTGTCCCCGACCCTGGTCTTCGACCACCCCACCCCCGCTGCCCTCGCCGCCCATCTCGCCGAGCGGCTGGGCACCGGTGACCGGGTCACCGCCGGCACCTTGCGCGCCCAACTCAAGGCGCTGGACGACGCGGTGGCCGGTGCCACCCTGAGTGACGACGAACGGGCGGGACTCACCGCCCAGTTGCACGACCTCCTCGACAGATGGGACGGGGCCCGGGACTCGACCGGGGCGGAAACCGTCGCCGACGCGCTCGACGGAGCGAGCGACGACGAGCTGTTCGAGTTCATCCACAAGGAGTTCGGCCGCCCCGCCGCGGGCTGACCGATCCGATCCGTTCCGCGGTTCCGCTACGGGAGTTGAAGATGGCGAAGGAAGAGTCGCTGCGCGACTACCTCAAGTGGGTCACGGCCGACCTGGCCAGGACCCGCCAGCGCCTGCGCGAGGTGGAGGCGGCCGGCCAGGAGCCGATCGCCGTGGTCGGCATGGCCTGCCGGTTCCCCGGCGGCGTGGACTCGCCCGAACAGCTGTGGCGCCTGCTGATCGAGGAGGGCGACGCGATCGGCGAGTTCCCCGCCGACCGCGGCTGGGACCTGGCCGCCCTGCACCACCCCGACCCCGACCACCCCGGCACCAGCTACGCCCGGCACGGCGGATTCCTGCACGAGGCGGGCGAGTTCGACGCCGATCTGTTCGGCATCTCGCCGCGCGAGGCGCTGGCCATGGACCCGCAGCAGCGGCTGCTGCTGGAGACCTCCTGGGAGGTCTTCGAGCGGGCCGGCATCAACCCGGCCGCCGTCAAGGGGAGCCGGACCGGCACCTTCGTCGGGACCAACCAACTCGACTACATCTGGGCCGTCCAGGGCGCGCCCGAGGACATCGAGGGCTACCTGGGCACCGGCAACGCGGCGAGCGTGCTCTCCGGCCGGATCGCCTACAGCTTCGGCCTGGAGGGCCCGGCCGTCACCATCGACACCGCCTGCTCCTCCTCGCTGGTCGCCCTGCACCTGGCCGTGCAGGCGCTGCGGGCCGGCGAGTGCACCCTGGCGCTGGCCGGCGGGGCCACCGTGATGGCCAGCCCCACCGGGTTCGTCGAGTTCAGCCGCCAGCGCGGCCTGGCGCTCGACGGGCGGTGCAAGGCCTTCGCCGCCGAGGCGGACGGCATGGGGATGTCCGAGGGCGTGGCGATGCTGCTGGTCGAGCGGCTCTCCGACGCCCAGCGCAACGGCCACCGGGTGCTCGCCGTGGTACGCGGCTCGGCCGTCAACCAGGACGGGGCCAGCAACGGGCTGACCGCGCCCAACGGGCCCTCGCAGCAGCGCGTGATCGAGGCCGCCCTCGCCAACGCCCGCCTGACGGTCGACCAGGTCGACGCGGTGGAGGCACACGGCACCGGGACGGCGCTCGGTGACCCGATCGAGGCGCAGGCGCTGCTCGCCACCTACGGCCAGGGGCGGCCGGCGGAGCGGCCGTTGCTGCTCGGCTCGGTCAAGTCCAACCTCGGCCACACCCAGGCCGCCGCCGGGGCCGCCGGCGTGATCAAGACCGTGCTCGCCCTGCAGCACGGCGTGCTGCCGGCCACCCTGCACGCGCGGAACGCCTCCCCGCACGTGGACTGGTCCTCGGGCGCCGTCGAGCTGCTCACCGAGGCGGTGGAGTGGCAGGCCCAGGGCGGGGAACCGCGCCGGGCCGGCGTCTCCTCCTTCGGCATCAGCGGCACCAACGCCCACCTGATCCTGGAGCAGGCACCGGAGTTCACCCCGGAGGAGGGCGAGACCGAAGCCCGCCCGGACTGGCCGGTGCGGCCCTGGGTGCTCTCCGGCCGGACCGCGCCCGCCCTGGCCGCCCAGGCGGCCCGGCTCGCCGAAGCGCTCGACCCCGAGGCCTCGCCGGCGGACGTGGGGTACGCGCTGACCACCACCCGTGCCGAACTGGAGCACCGCGCCGTCGTGGTGGCCGACGATCCGGCGGCCGCGCTGCGCTCGCTCGCCGACGGCGAGCCGTCACCGCTGGTGGTGCAGGGCACGGCGACCGGACGGGCCGAGGCGGTCTTCGTCTTCCCCGGCCAGGGGTCGCAGTGGGTGGGGATGGGGGCGGAATTGCTGGACTGCTCGCCGGTGTTCGCGGCGCGCATCGCGGAGTGCTCGACGGCGCTGGCGCCGTATGTCGACTGGTCGCTGACCGAAGTGCTGTGCGGCGGTGTGGGGTTGGAGCGGGTGGATGTGGTGCAGCCGGTGTTGTGGGCGGTGATGGTGTCGTTGGCGCAGGTGTGGCGTTCGTTCGGGGTGGTGCCTGCGGCGGTGGTGGGGCATTCGCAGGGGGAGATCGCGGCGGCGGTGGTGGCGGGGGCGTTGTCGTTGGAGGACGGCGCGCGGGTGGTGGCGTTGCGGTCGCGGGCGTTGCTGGCGCTGTCGGGCAAGGGCGGGATGGTGTCGGTGCCGCTGCCGGTGGCGGAGGTGCCGGTTGACCGGTACGGGGGTCGGATCTCGGTCGCGGCGGTCAACGGTCCTTCGTCGACGGTGATTTCCGGGGACGTCGATGCGCTGGAGCAGTTCCTGGCGGAGCATGAGCGGGCCCGGCGGATCGGGGTGGACTACGCCTCGCACTCCGCGCATGTGGAGGCGATCCGCGAGGAGCTGCTGACGGCTCTGGCGGGCATCCGGCCGAGGCCGGGGGCCGTGCCGTTCCACTCCACGGTGACTGGCGGCCGGCTGGACACCGCCGGGCTGGACGCCGAGTACTGGTACACCAACCTGCGGCAGCCGGTGCGGTTCGCCGAGGTGATCGGCGAGCTGCTGGCGGCCGGGTTCGGGGCGTTCGTGGAGGTCAGCTCGCACCCCGTGGTGACCGTCGGCATCGGCGAGGCCATCGAGCAGGCCGGGGCCGCCGCCGTCGCGCTGGGCACGCTGCGCCGCGAGGAGGGCGGGCCGGCGCGGTTCACCCGCTCGCTAGCCGAGGCCTGGGCGCACGGCGTCCCGGTGGACTGGCGGCAGGCCTTCCCCGCCGACGCCCGCGCCGTCGAGCTGCCCGGCTACGCCTTCCAGCGGCGCCGCTACTGGCTTGCCGGCGGCGGCACGGCGGCCGGGGACCCGGCCGGGCTCGGGCTCGCCGCCGCCGACCACCCGCTGCTCGGCGCGGTCACCCGCCTCGCCGGCGGCGACGGCCTGGTGCTCACCGGCCGTCTGTCGCTGCGCACCCACCCCTGGCTCGCCGACCACGCCGTGGCCGGCCGCGTGCTGCTGCCCGGCACCGCGTTCGTCGAGCTGGCGATCCGGGCCGGCGACGAGGTCGGCTGCGGCCACCTCGAAGAGCTCACCCTGGAAGCACCCCTGCAGCTCGCCGACCGCGAGGCGGTCCTGCTGCAGGTCCGGGTCGAAGCACCGGAGGCCGATGGGCGCGCCGCACTGACCATCCACTCCCGCACCGAGAGCGCCGACCCCGACAGCTGGCTCCGCCATGCCAGCGCCACCGTCGCGGCCGCCGGCAGCGCCCCCGAGTTCGACCTCGGGGCCTGGCCGCCCGCCGGTGCCGAACCCGTCGACCTCGAGGGCTTCTATCCGCGGCTGGCGACGACCGGCTACGGCTACGGCACCGCCTTCCAGGGCCTGCGCGCCGTCTGGCGGCGCGGCGAGGAGGTCTTCGCCGAGGTCGAACTGCCCGAGCCGGTACGGGAGGAGGCCCGCCGGTTCGGCCTGCACCCCGCGCTGCTGGACGCCGCCCTGCACGGCCTGGCCGCCGACGCCCCGGAGCCGGCCGACGGGCTGCGCCTCCCGTTCTGCTGGAACGGCGTGACGCTGCTCGCCACCGGCGCGGCCGCGCTGCGCGTGCACCTGGCCCCGGTCGGCGGCGATGGAGTGCGGGTGGCCGTCACCGACCTGGCCGGTCGACCGGTCGCCTACGCGGATTCGCTGCTCTCCCGGCCGCTCGGGGCGATGACCGGCGGGCAGGAGGACCTGTACCGGCTGGACTGGACACCGGTCGCGGGGCCGGAGCACCCCGACCGGTCCCGCTGGGCGGTGGTGGCCGGGGAAGCGGCGGGGCCCGCCGCCGAGTTGGGTGTTCCGCAGTACCGGGAGTTCGCGGAACTGCCCGAGGACACCGAGCTGGTGCTGCTCCCGCTCGCCCCGGCCGCCGACGCCCACGCGGCCACCCGCGGCCTGCTGGAGCTGGCCCAGCGCTGGCTGGCCGAGGAGCGGCTGCCGGCGGCCCGGCTCGCCGTGATCACCCGGTCCGCCGTCGCCACCCGTCCCGGCGAGGACGTCAGCGATCTCGCGCAGGCCGCGGGTTGGGGCCTGCTGCGGTCCGCCCAGGCGGAGCATCCCGGCCGGTTCCAGCTGGTGGACCTGGACCAGGCCGCCGCACCCGCCGAGCTCGCCGCCGCGCTGGCCACCGGCGAACCCCAACTGGCCGTTCGGGAGGGCCTGGTGCTGGCTCCCCGGCTGGCCCGTGCCGCCGACTCCGCCCTCACCCCGCCCGCCGGGACCGCCTGGCGGCTGGACACCGCCGAGCCGGGCACGCTGGAGGGCCTGGCCCTGCTGCCCGCCCCGCAGGCGCTCGCCCCGCTCGCGCCCGGGCAGGTGCGGGTGGCGGTGCGCGCCGCCGGGCTCAACTTCAAGGACGTCCTCGGCGCCCTCGGCATGTACCCCGGTGAGGTGGTGCTCGGCACGGAGGGCGCCGGCGTGGTCACCGAGACCGCCCCCGACGTGACGCGCTTCGCCGTCGGGGACCGGGTGCTGGGCATCATCCCCGGCGCGTTCGGCCCGGCCGCCGTGGCCGACGCCCGGATGCTCGCCGGGATTCCGGCCGGCTGGACCTTCGAGCAGGCGGCCGCCGTGCCGGTCGTCCACCTCACCGCCTACTACGCCCTGGCCGACCTGGCCGGCCTGCGCCCCGGCGAGTCCGTGCTGGTGCACGCGGCGGCGGGCGGCGTCGGTATGGCCGCCGTCCAACTCGCCCGCCACTTCGGCGCCGAGGTGTACGCCACCGCGAGCCCGGGCAAGTGGGAGGCGCTGCGCGCGCTCGGCCTCCCGGAGCAGCGGATCGCCTCCTCGCGCAGCCTGGACTTCGAGCCCGCCCTCCTCGCCGCCACCGAGGGCGCGGGCGTGGACGTGGTACTCGACGCGCTGGCCCGGGACTTCGTGGACGCCTCGCTGCGGCTGCTGCCGCGCGGCGGCCGGCTCATCGAGATGGGCAAGACCGATGTCCGCGACCCCGAGCAGGTCGAGCTGGAGTACCCCGGCGTCCGCTACCGGGCCTTCGACCTGATCGAGGCCGGCCCCGAGCGGGTGGGCGAACTGCTCGCCGAGATCGTCGACCTGTTCGAGCGCGGCGTGCTCAAGCCCGCACCCCTGCGCAGCTGGGACCTGCGGCGTGCGCCCGAGGCCTTCCGGTTCATGAGCCAGGCCAAGCACACCGGCAAGCTTGTCCTCACCCTGCCGCGCGCTCTCGACCCGGCCGGCACGGTGCTGATCACCGGCGGAACGGGCACGCTGGGCGGACTGCTGGCCCGGCACCTGGTGACGGCGCACGGGGTGCGCGAGCTGCTGCTGACGAGCCGTCAGGGTCCAGGTGCCCCGGGCGCGGGCGAGCTGGTGGCGGAGCTGGAAGCGCTGGGCGCCACGGTGACGGTGGCCGCGTGCGACGCGGCCGACCGCGCGGCGCTGGCGGGCCTGCTGGTGGGGCGCCGGCTGACCGGCGTGGTGCACGCGGCGGGCGTGCTGGACGACGGGACGATCGCCGCGCTGACGCCCGAGCGGCTGTCGGCCGTGCTGCGGCCGAAGGTGGACGCGGCACTCCATCTCCACGAACTGACGAGCGATCAGGACCTGGCCCTGTTCGTGCTCTTCTCCTCCGGCGCGGGCGTGCTGGGCGGCGTGGGGCAGGGCAACTACGCGGCCGCCAACGCGTTCCTGGACGCGCTCGCCGCGCACCGGCGGGCCTCCGGGCTGCCGGGCCACTCGCTGGCCTGGGGGCACTGGGAGACGGCCAGCGGCATGACCTCGCACCTCGGCGCCGACGACCTGGCCCGGATGCGGCGCGGCGGTGTCCTGCCGTTCTCCGCCGAGCACGGCCTGGCGCTCTTCGACGCGGCGATCGGGCTGGACCAGCCGCTGCTGCTGCCGATCCGGCTCGACCTGCCCGCGCTGCGGGCGCAGGCCCGGGGCGCGGAGGTGCCCGGGCTGCTGCGCGGGCTGGTGCGGACGGGCGCCCGGCGCACCGCCGCCGGGGAGCCGCAGGCGGGCGGGTCGACGCTCGCGCGCAAGCTCGCCGAGAGCGCGGGGGCGGATCGCGAGGCGCTGCTCCTGGAGGTGGTCCGCAGCCACACCGCCACGGTGCTCGGGCATGCCAGCGGCGATGCGGTGGAGGCCGGGCGGGCGTTCCGCGACCTCGGCTTCGACTCGCTGACGGCGGTGGAACTGCGCAACCGGGTCGGCGCCGCGACCGGGCTCCGGCTGCCCGCCACGCTGGTCTTCGACTACCCCAACCCGCTCGCGCTGACCCGCTACCTGCTCGCCCGGCTGGGCGGGGCCGAGCCCCGACAGGAGGCGGCGGCGAAGCCGCCGTTGGCGGTGTCCGACGATCCGGTGGTGATCGTGGGCATGGCCTGCCGCTTCCCGGGCGCGGTCTCCTCGCCGGAGGAGCTGTGGCAACTGGTCGCGGGCGGCGTGGATGCGATCGGCGACCTGCCGGACGACCGGGGCTGGGACCTCGCGGAGCTGTACGACGCGGACGGAGTGCGGCCGGGGACGACCTACACCCGGGCGGGCGGGTTCCTGGCGGACGCGGCCGGGTTCGACGCGGACTTCTTCGGCATCTCGCCGCGCGAGGCGCTGGCGATGGACCCGCAGCAGCGGCTGCTGCTGGAGGTCTCCTGGGAGGCGCTGGAGCAGGCCGGGCTGGACCCGGTGCGGCTCCAGGGCAGCCGGACCGGTGTTTTCGCGGGGGCGGTCGCCTCGGGCTACGGGGGCAACTGGGACGAGGCGCCGGCGGAGGTCGAGGGCTATCTCGGGATCGGCACCTCGGGGAGCGTGATCTCCGGCCGGATCTCCTACACGCTCGGGCTGGAGGGTCCGGCGGTGACGGTGGACACGGCGTGCTCGTCCTCGCTGGTGGCGCTGCACCTGGCCGCGCAGGCGCTGCGGGCCGGGGAGTGCGACCTGGCGCTGGCGGGCGGGGTGACGGTGATGCCGACGCCCGGGCTGTTCGTGGAGTTCAGCCGCCAGCGCGGGCTGGCGGCGGACGGGCGCTGCAAGGCCTACGCCGCCGACGCCGACGGCTTCGGCCCGGCGGAGGGGGTGGGCGTGCTGGTGGTGGAACGGCTCTCGGACGCAAGGCGGTTGGGGCATGCGGTGGTGGCGGTGCTGAAGGGCTCGGCGGTGAACCAGGACGGCGCGTCGAACGGGCTGACGGCGCCGAACGGGCCCTCGCAGCAGCGGGTGATCGAGGCGGCGCTCAGCGCCTCTGGTCTGACGGGCCGTCAGGTGGACGCGGTGGAGGGGCACGGGACGGGGACGGCGTTGGGGGACCCGATCGAGGTGCAGGCGTTGCTGTCCACTTATGGGCAGGGGCGCCCGGCGGAGCGGCCGTTGTGGCTGGGGTCGGTGAAGTCGAATATCGGGCATGCGCAGGCGGCGGCGGGTGTGGCGGGTGTGATCAAGATGGTGATGGCGATGCGGGCGGGGGTGCTGCCGCGGACTCTGCATGTGGCTGCGCCGAGTCGGGAGGTGGACTGGTCGGCCGGCGCGGTGGAGCTGCTGCGGGAGGAGGTGGCGTGGGAGCGCGGGGTGGAGCCTCGGCGGGCGGGGGTGTCGTCCTTCGGGATCAGCGGGACCAACGCGCACGTGGTGCTGGAGGAGCCGGAGTTGGTGGTGGCGGCGGACCGGGTGGCGGAGCCGGCGGTGGTGCCGTGGGTGGTGTCGGCGCGGTCGGAGGGGGCGTTGCGGGGGCGGGCGGAGCGGTTGGCGTCGCGCGTGGGCGAACTACCCCTGGCAGATGTGGGGTTGTCGTTGGCCTCGGTCGGGTCGGGGTTCGAGCGGCGGGCGGTGGTGCTCGGCTCCGAGCGCGGTGAGCTGGTGGCGGGGCTGAAGGCGGTGGTGGGCGGAATTCCCGTCCAGGGGAAGACGGCGGTGTTGTTCTCGGGGCAGGGTGCGCAGTGGGCGGGGATGGGGCGCGGGTTGTACGAGGCGTTCCCGGTCTTCCGGGAGGCGTTCGACGAGGTGTGCGCGGAGTTCGGCGACGGGCTCCGGGAGGTGGTGTTCGGCGAGGACGAGCGGCTGGACCAGACGGAGTTCACGCAGCGCGGGCTGTTCGCGGTGGGTGTGGGGCTGTGGCGGCTGCTGGAGTGGCTTGGTATCGGCGTTGATGCGGTGGGCGGTCACTCGGTGGGTGAGTTGGTGGCGGCTCATGTCGCGGGGGTGTGGTCGTTGGAGGATGCCTGTCGGGTGGTGGGTGCGCGCGGTCGTCTGATGCAGGCGCTGCCGGCGGGTGGTGCGATGGTGGCGGTGCGCCTGTCGGAGGCGGAGGCCGTTGAGCGGCTGGCAGGCCGGGACGGTGTCGGGATCGCGGGGGTGAACGGCCCGCGCTCGGTGGTGCTGTCGGGCGAGGAGGCGGCCGTGGACGCGCTCGTGGCCGAGCTGGAGGCCGACGGCCTGCGCTGCAAGCAGCTGAAGGTGTCGCACGCCTTCCACTCGCACCTGATCGACCCGATGCTGGCCGAGTTCGAGGGCGTGCTCGCAGGCGTGGAGTTCCACCCGCCGCAGCTGCCCGTCGTCTCCAACGTGACCGGCGGGTTGCTGACGCCCGAGGAGGCCTGCTCCCCGCAGTACTGGGTGCGCCAGGCCCGCCAGGCCGTGCGGTTCGCCGACGATGTGGCGGCGCTGCGTGAGCTGGGCGTGGTCCGCTTCCTGGAACTGGGCGGCCAGGCGCTGCTGGCGATGCTCGACGAGCCCGTGACGGCCGCCGCGCTGCGCAAGGACCGGCCGGAGCCCGAGTCGTTCTGGTCGGCGGTCGCCCAGCTCTACGTCAGCGGCGCCGCCGTCGACTGGACGCAGGCCTTTCCGGGCGCCCGGCGGGTGGCACTGCCCGGCTACGCCTTCGACCACCAGCGCTACTGGCTGGACTCCACCAACCGCCGCCCCCGCCGTGCCGGCGCCGATCAGGCCGACGCGGTCGAAGCCCGGTTCTGGGAGGCCGTGGAGCAGCAGGACCTCGGCACCCTCGCCGACACCCTCGCCCTGCACGACCGGCGCGACGCCCTGCACGACCTGCTTCCCGCGCTCGCCGGCTGGCGCCGCGCCCGCCGCGAGCGCAGCACCGCCGACCGCTGGCGCTACCGCGTCGTCTGGAAGCCCGTCCAGCACGCCACCAGCGCGCCGCTGCACGGTACCTGGCTGGTCGTCGGCCCGGACGACCACCCCGTCGCCGAGTCCTGCGCCCGCGCCCTCGCCGCGCACGGCGCCCAGGTCCGCCCTCTCGCCTTCGCGCCCACCGAGGACCGCGCCACGCTCACCGCCCGCCTCACCGAGGCATCGGCGGAGGTCACCGGCGTGCTCTCGCTGCTCGCCCTCGACGAGGGCCCGCACCCCGCCCACCCGCAGCTGGCCGCCGGCCTCGCCGCCACCCTGACGCTCGTTCAGGCGCTCGGCGACGCGGGCCTCGCCGCGCCGCTCTGGTGCGCCACGGCCGGCGCGGTGGCCGTCGGCCCGGCGGACCCGCCGGTGCGTCCGGTCCAGGCGCAGACCTGGGGCCTCGGCCGGGTGGCGGCGCTGGAGCACCCCGAGCGCTGGGGCGGCCTGCTCGACCTGCCCGCCGAGCCCGGCGAGCGCGCGCTCGCGCAACTCTGCGCCGTGCTGGGCGGTGACGGCGCCGAGGACCAGCTGGCGCTCCGGGAGTCGGGCGGCTTCGCCCGCCGCCTGCTGCGCGCGCCGCTGCCCGCCGAACCGTCGCCGGCCGGCTGGACGCCGCGCGGCACGGTGCTGGTGACCGGTGGCACCGGCGCGCTCGGTGCGGAGGTGGCCCGCTGGCTGGCCCGCGAGGGCGCGCGGCACCTGGTGCTGACCAGCCGCCGGGGTCCGGCCGCGCCGGGCGCCGGGGAACTCGCCGCCGAACTGCGCGCCACCGGCGTCACCGTCACCCTCGCGGCCTGCGACGCGGCCGACGCGCCGGGCCTGACCGCCCTCGCCGACCGCCTGGCCGCCGCGGGCGAGCCGATCCGCGCCGTCGTGCACGCGGCCGGCGTCGGCCAGAGCACCCCGCTGGTCGACACGACCACCGCGGAGCTGGCCGCCGTGGTTGGCGCCAAGACGGCCGGTGCCGACCACCTGGACCGGCTCTTCCCGGGCGACGCGCTGGACGCCTTCGTCACCTTCTCCTCCATCGCCGCGGTCTGGGGCAGCGGCGGCGGCCAGGGCGCCTACGCCGCCGCCAACGCCCACCTGGACGCGCTGGCCGCGGCTCGCCGCAGCCGGGGCGCCGTCGCCACCTCGATCGCCTGGGGCCCGTGGGCCCGGGCCGGGATGGCCACCGAGGGCCGCGCCGACCAGCAGCTGGCCCGGCGCGGCCTGGCCGCCATGGAGCCCGAACCCGCCGTCGCCGCCCTCGCCCTGGCCCTGGCGCACGACGAGACGGCCGTCACCGTCGCGGACGTGGACTGGGCCCGGTTCCTGCCCGCCTTCAGCGTCGCCCGGCAGCGCCCGCTCTTCGCCGACCTCCCCGAGGCCCGCGAGCAGGAGCCGGCCCCCGCCACGGCAGCGGCCTCCGCCTTCGCCGACCGCCTGGCGGCGCTCCCGCCGGCCGACCGCCCGCGCGCCGTCCTCGACCTGGTGCGCGGGCAGGTCGCGGCCGTGCTCGGCCACGGCACGGCCGAACGGATAGACGCTGCAAGGGCGTTCAACGACCTGGGCTTCGACTCGCTGACCGCCGTGGAGCTGCGCGACCGGCTGACCGCCGAGACCGGCACCCGGCTGCCCACCACCTTGGTCTTCGACCACCCCACCCCCGCCGCGCTCGCCCGGCACCTGCTGGCCGAACTGACCGGCGGCGACCCGGCCGGAGCTCCGCCGGCCGCGCCCGCCGCCGTGCCCGCCGACGAGCCGATCGCCATCGTCGGCATGGCCTGCCGCTACCCGGGCGGCGTCAACTCGCCGGAAGACCTCTGGCAGTTGGTGGTGGACGGGGTGGACGCGATCGGCGCCTTCCCGACCGACCGCGGCTGGGACCTGGACGCGCTCTACCACCCGGACCCTGACCACCCCGGCACCTCCTACACCCGCGAGGGCGGATTCCTCTCCGGGGCCGCCGAGTTCGACCCCGCGCACTTCGGCATCTCGCCGCGCGAGGCGCTGGCCATGGACCCGCAGCAGCGGCTGCTGCTGGAGACCGGCTGGGAGGCGCTGGAGCGGGCCGGACTCGACCCGGCCGCCCTGCGGGCCACGCCCACCGGCGTCTTCGTGGGCGCGGGCAACTCCGGCTACCTGGGCGGCGTGCAGCGCCTGCCCGAGGGCGTGGAGGGCTACTCGCTGACCGGCACCGTCGCCAGCGTGCTCTCCGGCCGGCTCTCCTACGCGTTCGGCCTGGAGGGCCCCGCCGTTACGGTCGACACCGCCTGCTCCTCCGCCCTGGTCGCCATGCATCTCGCCGCCCAGTCGCTGCGCGCGGGCGAGTGCACGATGGCCCTGGCGGGCGGGGTGGCCGTGATGGCCACGCCGGCCGGCTACATCGAGTTCTCCCGGCAGCGCGGCCTGGCGGCCGACGGGCGGTGCAAGTCCTTCGCCGACTCCGCCGACGGCACCGGCTGGTCCGAGGGCGTCGGGCTGCTGCTGCTGGAACGGCTGTCGGACGCGCGCCGCAACGGACACCAGGTGCTGGCCGTCCTGCGCGGCTCGGCCGTCAACCAGGACGGCGCCAGCAACGGCCTGACCGCGCCCAACGGCCCCTCGCAGCGCCGGGTGATCCGCGCCGCGCTCGCCAACGCCGGTCTGGCGGCGGATCAGATCGACGCGGTGGAGGCGCACGGCACCGGCACCCGGCTGGGCGACCCGATCGAGGCCCAGGCGCTGCTCGCCACCTACGGCCGGGGACGGCCCGCCGAACGGCCGTTGCTGCTCGGCTCGATCAAGTCCAACATCGGCCACAGCGCCGCCGCGGCCGGCGTCGCGGGCGTGATCAAGATGGTGCAGGCGCTGCGGCACGGCGTGCTGCCGCGCACCCTGCACGTGGACCGGCCGTCCGCCCAGGTGGACTGGTCGACGGGCGCGGTCGCGCTGCTCACCGACCAGACCGACTGGCCCGAGCTGGACCGGCCGCGCCGGGCCGGGGTCTCGGCCTTCGGGGTGAGCGGCACCAACGCCCATGTGATCCTGGAACAGGCCGACCCCGCGGACCGGTTGCCCGGCGCGCCGTCCTCGGAGCCCACGGCGGTGCTGCCGTGGCTGCTCTCCGGCAGCACCGAGCCGGGCCTGCGCGCCCAGGCCGGGCGGCTGGCCGAACACCTGGCGGACGGTGCGCCCGCCGAGGTGGCGCAGGCGCTGGCGACCCGCCGGGCCGTGCTGGACCACCGCGCGGTGGTGCTGGCCGCCGATCCCCGGGAGGCACTGCGGGAGTTCGCGGCGGGCGGCGAACCCGCCGCGCTGGTGCAGGGGTTCGGCGACGGCGGCGAACGCCGGGTGGTCTTCGTCTTCCCCGGCCAGGGGTCGCAGTGGGTCGGGATGGGTGCCGAACTGCTGGACTCCTCAACGGTGTTCGCGGCGCGCATCGCGGAGTGCTCGACGGCGCTGGCGCCGTACGTCGACTGGTCGTTGGCCGAAGTGCTCAACAGCGGTGTGGGGTTGGACCGGGTGGACGTGGTGCAGCCGGTGCTCTGGGCGGTGATGGTCTCGCTGGCCGCGCTCTGGCGCTCGTGCGGCGTCGAACCCGCCGCCGTGGTGGGCCATTCGCAGGGCGAGATCGCCGCGGCGGTGGTGGCGGGCGCGCTCTCGCTGGAGGACGGCGCTCAGGTGGTCGCGTTGCGTTCGCGGGCGCTGCTGGCGCTCTCCGGGCAGGGCGGGATGGTCTCGCTGACGCTTCCGGCCGAGGAGGTGGCAGAGCTGATCGCCCCGTACGAGGGCCGGATCTCGATCGCGGCCCTCAACGGGCCCTCGGCCACCGTGGTGTCCGGCGAGGTCGAGGCGCTGGAGCAGCTGCTCGCGGAGCAGGAGCGGGCGCGCCGGATCGACGTGGACTACGCCTCGCACGGCCCGCAGGTCGAGCGGATCCGCGCGGAGGTGCTGGCCGCGCTGGCCGGGATCACCCCGCGCGCGGCCGAGGTGCCGTTCCACTCCACCGTGACCGGCGAGTTGATCGGCACGGCCGCACTGGACGCCGAGTACTGGTACACCAACCTGCGCCGCGAGGTGCGGTTCGGCGCGGCCGCCGAGCAGCTGCTGGCGGCCGGCCACGAGGTGTTCATCGAGGTCAGCGCGCACCCGGTGCTCGCCGCCTCGATCGGCGACGGCGACACCGTGCCGGTGGCGCTCGGCACGCTGCGGCGCGGAGAGGGCGGCTGGGCGCGGTTCCTGCGCTCGCTGGCGGAGGCGCATGTGCACGGCGTGGCCGTGGACTGGCGGCGGGTGCTCGGCGACGCGCCGGGCCGGGCGGTGGAGCTGCCGACCTACGCCTTCCAGCGGCAGCGGTTCTGGCTCGCCGCCGACCCCGGCGGGGGCGACCCGGCCGGGCTCGGCCTGGAGGCGGCCGACCACCCGCTGCTCGGCGCCGCCGTCGCCGTCGCCGACACCGGCGCGGCCGTGCTGACCGGGCGGATCTCGCCGCGCACCCAGCCGTGGCTGGCGGACCACACCGTGGCGGGCCGGCCGCTGCTGCCCGGCGCCGCGCTGGTGGAGCTCGCCGCGCGGGCCGGCGACCAGGTGGGCTGCGGGCAGCTGCTGGAGCTGGTGCTGGAGGCGCCGCTGACCCTGCCGGAGCGGGGCGCCGTGCAGCTCCAGGTCTCGGTGGAGCCGGCCGACGCCGAGGGCCGGCGCGGGCTGGCCGTCCTCTCCCGTCCCGACGGCGACCCGGAGGCGCGGTGGACCCGGCACGCCGGCGGCCTGCTCGCGGCGGGCGCGGCCGAGCCGGCGGAGGAACTGCTCGCCTGGCCGCCGGAGGGCGCCGAACCGCTGCCGCTGGACGGCTTCTACCCGTCGCTGGCCGCCTCCGGCTACGGCTACGGACCCGCCTTCCGGACCCTGGAAGCCGCCTGGCGGCGCGGTGACGAGGTGTTCGCCGAACTGGCGCTGCCCGCCGAGCAGCGCCGCGACGCCGCCCGCTACCTGCTGCACCCGCTGCTGCTGGACGGGGCGGTGCAGGCCGCCGGATTCGCCGGTGGCCAGGACGCGCCCGAGGGCACGGTGCGGCTGCCCTTCGCCTGGTCCGACCTCGCCGTGCACGCCACCGGGGCGACCCGGCTGCGGGTGCGGATCGGCCCGGCCGGACCGGACGCGCTCAGCCTGCTGCTCGCCGACCCGACCGGCGCACCGGTCGCCGCCGTCGGCTCGCTGGCCATGCGCTCGGTGACGGTCGGTCAACTCACTGACGTGTCAACGGAGCAGGCGGCCCGGCCCACGAGGATCGTCCGCCGTTCGGCGCAGGCGGGCGACGGCGGCGGGGCCGCCGCGCTGGCCGGCCGGCTCGCCGGGCGGTCCGAGGCGGAGCAGGACCGGATCCTGCTCGACCTGGTGCGCGCCCAGGTGGCCGCCGTGCTCGGCCACCACGAACCCGCCGGCATCGCGGGCGACTCCGCCTTCAAGAACCTCGGCTTCGACTCGCTCACCGCCGTCGAACTGCGCAACCGCCTCGGCGCCGCGACCGGCCTGCGACTGCCGCCGACCCTGGTCTTCAGCCACCCCAACCCCGGTGCGCTGGCCCGCCACCTGCGCGGCCAGGTCACGGCCGGCACCGCGCCGGCCGTCCCGCTGGGCGGTGAACTCGACCGGCTGGAAGCCGCGTTGGCCGCCGCCTCGGAGGACGGCCGGGCCGAACTGGTGCACCGGATGGAGGCGCTGCTGCGCAGCTGGCGGCGCTCGGCCGGCGACGCCGCGAGCACCGTGGTGCTGGACGCCGAGGCGCTCGACTCGGTCAGCGCCGAGGAGATGTTCGAGCTGATCGACCAGCAGTTGGGCGAGTCATGACCCACCCGCACCCCGACCAAGTCCCTGCCCAGCGCTCCTCGGGAGAACCGACGATGGCGAACAACGAGGAAAAGCTCCTCGGATACCTCAAGCGCGTCACCGCTGACCTCAGCCAGGCACGCCGACGGCTGCGCGAAGTGGAGGCCGCCGCCGACGAGCCGATCGCGATCGTGGGCATGGCCTGCCGCTACCCGGGCGGGGTCTCCTCGCCCGAGGAGCTGTGGCGGCTGGTGGCCGAAGGCGTGGACGCGGTGGGCCGGTTCCCGACCGACCGGGGCTGGGACCTGGACGCGCTCTACCACCCGGACCCCGACCACCCGGGCACCTCCTACGTCCGCGAGGGCGGATTCCTGGATGGCGCCGCCGAGTTCGACGCTGGCTTCTTCGGCATCTCGCCGCGCGAGGCGCTGGCCATGGACCCGCAGCAGCGGCTGGTGCTGGAGACCGCCTGGGAGGTGTTCGAGCGGGCCGGACTCGACCCGGCCGGGCTCAGGGGCAGCCGGACCGGCGTCTACATCGGCGCCGTCTCCTCCAACTACCTGGCCACCCTCACCCCGATCCCCGAGGGCGTCGAGGGCTACCTCGGCACCGGCAACATGACCAGCGTGGTCTCCGGCCGGGTCTCCTACACCTTCGGCCTGGAGGGCCCGGCCGTCACCGTCGACACCGCCTGCTCCTCCTCGCTGGTCGCCCTGCACTGGGCCGTCCAGGCGCTGCGCACCGGCGAGTGCGCCATGGCGCTGGCCGGCGGGGTGTCGGTGATGCCCGCGCCGGGCGCGTTCATCGAGTTCTCCCGCCAGCGCGGCCTGGCCACCGACGGGCGGTGCAAGTCCTTCGCGGCCGCCGCCGACGGCACGGGCTGGGCCGAGGGCGTCGGCATGCTGCTGGTCGAGCGGCTGAGCGACGCGCAGCGGCTCGGGCACCGGGTGTTCGCGGTGATCCGGGGCTCGGCGATCAACCAGGACGGCGCCTCCAACGGCCTGACCGCGCCCAACGACCTGGCACAGGAGCGGGTGATCCGGGCGGCGCTGGCGAACGCCGGGCTGACGGCGGACCAGGTGGACGCGGTGGAGGCGCACGGCACCGGCACCACCCTCGGCGACCCGATCGAGGCCCAGGCGCTGCTCGCCACCTACGGCCGGGACCGGTCGGCGGACCGCCCGCTGCGGCTCGGCTCGATCAAGTCCAACTTCGGCCACAGCGCGGCCGCCGCCGGTGTCGCCGGGGTGATCAAGCTGGTGCAGGCGCTGCGCCACGAGACCCTGCCGCCCACCCTGCACGTGGACGAGCCGACGCCGAAAGTCGACTGGGCCGACGGTGCGGTCTCGCTGCTGACCGAGCCGGCCGACTGGGCGCCCGGCGAGCAGCCGCGCCGGGCGGCGGTCTCCTCCTTCGGCGTGAGCGGCACCAACGCGCACCTGATCCTGGAGGAGGCGCCGCTCGCGGAGCCGGAGCCGGAGCCGGAGCCGGTGGAGGCGTCCCGGCTTCCGGTGGTGCCGCTGGTGCTCTCCGGCCGGGGCGAGGCCGGACTGCGCGGGCAGGCCGCCCGGCTGGCCGAGTTCCTGGCCGAGGCGCCGGAGGGCGTCGGGCTGACCCGGCTCGGCCGGGCGCTGGCGACCACCCGCACCGGGCACTCCAGCCGCGCCGTGCTACTCGCCGCCGACCGGGCGGCCGCGCTGGCCGGGCTGCGCGGGCTCGCGGCCGACCAGCCGATGGCGGGGCTGCTGCGGGGCACGGCGCTGCCGGAGGCCGGCGCGGTCTTCGTCTTCCCCGGCCAGGGGTCGCAGTGGGCCGGGATGGGGTCGGAACTGCTGGACTGCTCGCCGGTGTTCGCGGCGCGCATCGCGGAGTGCTCGACGGCGCTGGCGCCGTACGTCGACTGGTCGCTGACCGAAGTGCTGCGGCGCGGCGGCGGGTTGGAGCGGGTGGATGTGGTGCAGCCGGTGCTGTGGGCGGTGATGGTGTCGCTGGCCGCGCTCTGGCGGTCGGTCGGGGTCGAACCCGCCGCCGTGGTGGGCCACTCGCAGGGCGAGATCGCGGCGGCGTGCGTGGCGGGGGCGCTGTCGCTGGAGGACGGCGCTCAGGTGGTCGCGCTGCGGTCGCGGGCGCTGCTGGCGCTCTCCGGCAAGGGCGGCATGGTCTCGGTGCCGCTGGGAGCCGACGAGCTGTCGATCGAGGAGTACGGAGGCCGGATCTCGATCGCCGCGCTCAACGGCCCCTCCTCGACCGTGGTCTCCGGCGACGTCGACGCCCTGGAGCAGTTCCTCGCCGAGCACGAGCACCAGCGCGCCCGCCGGATCGACGTGGACTACGCCTCGCACTGCGCCCACGTCGAGGCGATCCGCGGGGAGTTGGCGACCGCGCTGGCCGGCATCACCCCGCGCCGCCCCGAAGTGCCCTTCTACTCCACCCTGCTGGGCGAGCCGGTCGACACCGCCGCACTGGACGCCGACTACTGGTACCGCAACCTGCGCGAGCCGGTCCGCTTCGCGCCCGTGGTGCGGCGCCTGCTGGACGACGGGTTCGCGCTCTTCGTCGAGAGCAGCCCGCACCCGGTGCTCACCGTCGGCATCGGCGAGACCGTCGAGCAGGCGGGCGTCCGCGCGGCCGTGGTCGGCACGCTGCGCCGGGAGGAGGGCGGCCCCGAGCGGTTCGCCGCCTCCTACGCCGAGGCCTGGACCCAGGGCGCCGCCGTCGACTGGGCGGCGGTCTTCCCGGCGGCCGCGCCGCTGGACCTGCCCACCTACGCCTTCCAGCGCCGCCGCTACTGGCCCGACCAGGCGGGCGCCGCGCCCGGCGACCCGGCGGGCCTCGGCCTGGCGGCCGCCGACCACCCGCTGCTCTCGGCGGCGGTGGCCGTCGCCGACAGCGGCGAGTACCTGCTCACCGGCCGGCTCGGCCTGCGCACCCACCCCTGGCTCGCCGACCACACGGTCTCCGGAACGGTGCTGCTGCCCGGCACGGCCTTCGTCGAACTGGCGCTGCGGGCCGGCCAGGAGGCGGGCGCGGCCGGGCTGGAGGAACTGACCCTGGAGGCGCCGCTGGTGCTCGACCCGGGCGAGGCGGTGCAGGTGCAGGTCGGCCTCGGCGCGCCGGACGGGACCGGCCGCCGCGCGGTGGCCGTGCACTCGCGGACGGGCGCGGAGGTGCCGTGGACCCGGCACGCCACCGGCACGCTGCTGCCGGAGCCGGCGGGGGAGGACTTCGACCTGGCGCAGTGGCCGCCGGCCGGCGCCGAGCCGGTGGAGCTGGACGGCTACTACGACGGGCTGGCCGCCGCCGGCTACGGCTACGGCCCGGCCTTCCGCGGCCTGCGGGCGGCCTGGCGGCGCGGCGAGGAGGTGTTCGCCGAGGTCGGCCTGCCGGCCGAGCAGCACGGCGAGGCCCAGCGGTTCGGCCTGCACCCCGCGCTGCTGGACGCGGCGCTGCACGCCGTCGGCCTGGCCGGGTTCGTCAGGGACGGCGGACAGCTGCGACTGCCGTTCGCCTGGACGGGCGTGCGGGTGGACGCCGTCGGCGCGACCGGCGCGCGGGTGCGGATCGCGCCGGCCCAGGGCGGCGGGGCGGACGAGGGCGCGATCGCCGTCGCCGTGCAGGTCGCCGACGCGCAGGGGCGTGCGGTGGCGGCGGTGGACGCCCTGGTGATGCGGCCGGTGGCGGCGGGCGCGCTGACGCGGTCTGCGGCCGGCGACGCGCTGTACCGGATGGAGTGGCAGCCGGTCGCGGGCGGCGAGGCGGGCCCGGTCGAGCGCTGGGCGGTGCTCGGCGGCGACCTCGAGGGCGCCCGGCGGTACCCGGACCTCGGCGCGCTCGGCGCGGCGCTGGCGGCGGGGGAGGCGGCGCCCGAGCTGGTGGTGCTGCCGGTGGCGGCCGACCCGGGCGAGGACCTGGCCGCCGCCGCCCGGGCCACCGCCTCCGAGCTGCTCGCCACGGTGCAGGGCTGGCTCGGGGACGACCGGCTCGCCGGCTCCCGCCTGCTGGTGCTCACCCGAGGGGCCGTCAGCACCGCGCCCGGGGAGGACGCCGACGGCCTCGCCCAGGCGGCCCTCTGGGGCCTGCTGCGCGCGGCGCAGGCGGAGGAGCCCGACCGGTTCCTGCTGGTCGACACCGACGGGCACCCCGACTCCGCCGCCCGGCTCGCCGAGGCCGTCGCCACCGGCGAGCCGCAGCTCGCCCTGCGCCAGGGCCGGGCACTGGTGCCCCGGGTGCTCCGGGCCGAGCCGAGCGGGCTGCTCGCCACGCCCGAGGGCGTGCCGGCCTGGCGGCTGGACACCACCGCCCCCGGCACCCTGGACGCGCTCGCCCTGCTCCCGTACCCCGAGGCCGCCGCGCCGCTCGCCCCCGGGCAGGTGCGGATCGCCGTCCGGGCCGCCGGGCTGAACTTCCGGGACGTGCTGGTCGGCCTCGGCATGGTGCCCGGCCAGGTCGGCATGGGCAGCGAGGCGGCCGGCGTGGTCGTCGAGGCCGGCCCGGGCGTGGACCGGCTGGCCGTGGGCGACCGGGTCACCGGGATCGTGCCCGGCGGCTTCGGCCCGCTCGCCGTCGCCGACCAGCGCACCCTGGTGCGGATCCCGCCGAACTGGTCGTTCGCCGAGGCGGCCGGCCTGCCCGTGGTCTTCCTCACCGCCTGGTACGGCCTGGTCGACCTGGCCCGGGTCCGGCCCGGCGAGTCGGTGCTGGTGCACGCGGCGGCCGGCGGCGTCGGCATGGCCGCCGTGCAGGTGGCCCGCTACCTGGGTGCCGAGGTGTACGCCACCGCCAGCCCCGGCAAGTGGCCCGCGCTGGACCTGCCGGCGGACCGGATCGCCAACTCCCGCACCCTGGGCTTCGAGACGGAGTTCCTGGCCGCCACCGGCGGCGCGGGCGTGGACGTGGTGCTCAACTCGCTGGCCGGGGAGTTCGTCGACGCCTCGCTGCGGCTGCTGCCGCGCGGCGGACGCTTCCTGGAGATGGGCAAGACCGACCTGCGCGACCCCGAGCAGGTGGACCTCGAGTACCCGGGCGTGCGGTACCAGCCGCATGTGGACCCGGCGCCCGAGCGGATCGGCGAGATCCTGCGCGAGGTGGTCGAGCTGGTCGAGCGAGGGGTGCTGCGCCTGCTGCCGCTGCGCGGCTGGGACGTGCGGCGCGCACCCGAGGCGTTCCGGTTCATGAGCCAGGCCCGGCACACCGGCAAGCTGGTGCTCACCGTGCCGCGCCCGCTCGACCCGGCCGGCACCGCGCTGATCACCGGCGGCACCGGCACGCTCGGCTCCGCCGTCGCCCGCCACCTGGTCACCGCGCACGGCATCCGCCACCTGCTGCTGACCAGCCGGCGCGGCGCCGACGCCCCGGGCGCGGTCGAGCTGGCCGCCGAACTCACCGCGCTGGGCGCCACCGTGGCCGTCGCCGCCTGCGACGCCGCCGACCGCACCGCGCTGGCCGTGCTGCTGGCCACCGTGCCGGCCGCCCACCCGCTGACCGCCGTGGTGCACGCGGCCGGCGTGCTGGACGACGGCGTGATCGCCTCGCTCGGCCCCGACCGGCTGGACCGGGTGCTCCGGCCCAAGATCGACGCGGCCGTCCACCTCCACGAACTGACGGCCCATCAGGACCTGGCCGTGTTCGCCCTCTTCTCCTCCATGACCGGCGCCTTCGGCAACCCCGGCCAGGCCAACTACGCCGCCGCCAACACCTTCCTGGACGCGCTGGCCGCGCACCGGCGCAGCCGGGGCCTGCCCGCCACCTCGCTCGGCTGGGGCTTCTGGGCCGAGGCCAGCGGCATGACCGGCCACCTCGGGCAGGGCACCGTCGGCCGGATGGCCCGGCTGGGCGTGCTGCCGCTGGCCACCGACCAGGGCCTGGCGCTGCTGGACGCGGCGACCGGACGGGACGAGCCCTACCTGCTGCCGGTGCGCCTCGACCTGGCCGCGCTGCGCACCCAGGCGGCCGGCCTGCCCGCCGCGCTGCGCGGCCTGGTCCGGGCCCCCGCCCGGCGGGCCGCCGCCGGCATGGCGGCCGAGACCGAGGGCAGCAGCCTGGCCCGGCGGCTGGCCGGCCTGGCGACGGCGGCCCGCGAGGAGCTGCTGCTCGACCTGGTGCGCGGCCACGTCGCCGTGGTGCTCGGCCACGGCTCGCCCGAGTCGGTCGAGCCCGACCGGGCGTTCCGGGAGCTCGGCTTCGACTCGCTGACCGCGGTCGAGCTGCGCAACCGGCTGAACGCGGCCGCCGGACTGCGGCTGCCCGCCACCCTGGTCTTCAGCCACCCGACCCCGGCCGAGCTGGCCCGGCACCTGGACGCCGAGATCGGCACCGACGCCGCCGAGGCCCCCTCGGTGCTCGGCGAACTGGCCCGGCTGGAGGCCGCCCTGGCGGACTGCCGGCCCGACCAGCCGACCCGGGCGGCCGTCGGCCGGCGCCTGGAGGCGCTGCTGCGGCGCTGGCGCGGCGAGGACGGCGGCAGCGGCGAGGAGATCGACCACGCGGCGCTGGACGCCGCCACCGACGACGAGATGTTCGAGCTGATCGACCGGCAACTCGGCGCCTCCTGACGCCGACCACCCAGCGGACCGTGCGGGGAGTGCACACCATGTCAAGCAACGAAGACCGGCTCCGCGACTACCTCAAGCGCGTCACGGCCGACCTCGGCCGGACCAGGCAGCGGCTGCGCGAGCTGGAGGAGGCCGGCGGCGAGCCGATCGCCATCGTCGGCATGGCCTGCCGCTACCCCGGCGGGGTATCCTCGCCGGAGGAGCTGTGGCAGCTGGTGGCGGCCGAGCGCGACGCGGTCGGCGGCTTCCCCACCGACCGGGGCTGGGACGTCGAGGGGCTGTACGACCCGGACCCGGACGCCGTCGGCAAGAGCTACGCCACCGAAGGCGGCTTCGTCCACGACGCCTTCGACTTCGACGCGGACTTCTTCGGCATCTCGCCGCGCGAGGCCCTGGTGATGGACCCGCAGCAGCGGCTGCTGCTGGAGGCCTGCTGGGAGGTGGTGGAGCGGGCCGGCATCGACCCGGCCTCGCTGGCCGGCAGTGCGACCGGGGTCTTCGCCGGTGCGATCTCCTCCGGCTACCTGGTCCGGCTGCGGCAGCCCCCGGCGGGCGTGGAGGGCTACCTCGGCACCGGCAACATGGCGAGCATCGCCTCCGGCCGCGTGGCGTACGCGCTGGGGCTGCACGGGCCGGCGGTGACCGTCGACACCGCCTGCTCCTCCTCGCTGGTCGCGCTGCACTGGGCCGCCCAGTCGCTGCGCGCGGGCGAGTGCACGCTCGCGCTGGCCGCCGGGGTCACCGTGATGGCCAACCCGGGCGCCTTCCTGGAGTTCTCCCGCCAGCGCGGGCTGGCGGCGGACGGGCGCTGCAAGTCCTTCGCCGCGGCCGCCGACGGGGCGGGCTGGTCGGAGGGCGTCGGGGTGCTGCTGCTGGAACGGCTCTCCGAGGCGCGGCGTAACGGGCACCGGGTGCTGGCCGTGGTGCGCGGCTCGGCGGTCAACCAGGACGGCGCCTCCAACGGGCTCACCGCGCCCAGCGACCGGGCGCAGGAGCGGGTGATCCGGGCCGCGCTGGCCAACGCCGGGCTGACGGCGGACCAGGTGGACGCCGTGGAGGCGCACGGCACCGGCACCCGGCTCGGCGACCCGATCGAGGCGCAGGCGCTGCTGGCCACCTACGGGCGGGCGCACACCGCCCAACGGCCGCTCTGGCTGGGCTCGGTGAAGTCCAACCTCGCGCACAGCCAGGCCGCCGCCGGGGTGGCGGGCGTGATCAAGATGGTGCAGGCGCTGCGCAACGGCGTGCTGCCGCGCACCCTGCACGTGGACGAGCCGACGCCCGAGGTGGATTGGTCCCCGGGCACGGTGCGGCTGCTGACGGAGCGTCAGGACTGGCCGCGGGGCGAGGAGCCGCGCCGGGCCGGGGTCTCCTCCTTCGGAATCAGCGGCACCAACGCCCACGTCATCCTGGAGGAGGCGCCGGAGCCGGCGGAGGAGCCCGAGCCGCCGGTGTCCGACGGTGTCGTGCCCTGGGTGGTCTCGGCGAAGATCGCGCCCGCGCTGGCCGCGCAGGGTGCCCGGCTGGCGGCCGGACTCGATCCGGCGGCGCGGCCGGGGGACGTGGCCTGGTCGCTGGCCACCGGTCGGGCGGTGCTCGACCACCGCGCCGTGGTGCTGGCCGCCGACCAGGAGGCGGCCCGCCGGGCGCTGCGCGCGCTCGCCGCCGGCCAGCCGTCCGCCGACCTGGTCACGGGCACGGCGGGCGCGGCCCGCAAGGTCGCCTTCGTCTTCCCCGGCCAGGGGTCGCAGTGGGTGGGGATGGGGTCGGAACTGCTGGACTGCTCGCCGGTGTTCGCGGCGCGCATCGCGGAGTGCTCGACGGCGCTGGCGCCGTATGTCGACTGGTCGCTGACCGAAGTGCTGCGCGGCGGTGCGGGGTTGGACCGGGTGGACGTGGTGCAGCCGGCGCTGTGGGCGGTGATGGTGTCGCTGGCCGCGCTCTGGCGCTCCCACGGGGTCGAACCCGCCGCCGTGGTGGGCCACTCGCAGGGTGAGATCGCGGCGGCGTGCGTGGCCGGGGCGCTGTCGCTGGAGGACGGCGCGCGGGTGGTCGCGCTGCGGTCGCGGGCGCTGCTGGCGCTCTCCGGCAAGGGCGGCATGGTCTCGGTGCCGCTGGGAGCCGAGGAACTGTCGATCGAGCAGTACCAAGGCCGGATCTCGATCGCGGCGCTCAACGGCCCCTCCGCCACGGTGGTCTCCGGCGACGTCGACGCCCTGGAGAAGTTCCTCGCCGAGCACGAGCGGGCGCGCCGGATCGAGGTGGACTACGCCTCGCACTCCGCCCACGTGGAGGCGATCCGCGAGGAACTGCTGACCGCGCTCGCCGGGATCACCCCGCGCGAGGCCGAGGTGCCGTTCCACTCCACCGTCACCGGTGAGTCGATCGACACCACCGCCCTGGGCGCCGAGTACTGGTACACCAACCTGCGCCGGACCGTCCGCTTCGCCCCCGTGATCGAGAGCCTGGCCCGGCGCGGCATCGGCGTCTTCGTCGAGGCGAGCCCGCACCCCGTGCTCACCGTCGGCATCGGCGAGGCCGTCGAGCAGGCCGGTGCCAGCGCCGCCGCCGTCGGCTCGCTGCGCCGCGACGAGGGCGGGTCCGAGCGGGTGCTGCGCTCGCTCGCGGACGCCTGGACGCACGGCGCGCCGGTGGACTGGCGGTCCGTGCTCGGCGGCGGCCGGCTGGTCGAGCTGCCCTGCTACCCGTTCCAGCGGCAGCGGTTCCTGCTGGAGGTCGGCGAGGACGCGCCCACCGCCGCGGACCCGGCCGAGGCCGCGTTCTGGAGCGCCGTGGCGGACGCCGACCTCGCTGCTCTCCCGGCCGCCGTCACCCCCGAGGCCTGGAGCCAGGTGCTCCCCGGGCTCGCCGCCTGGTGGCGCGAGCGCCGCGAGCGCGCCCAACTCGACTCCTGGCGCTACCGGATCGCCTGGCGCCGCCGGCCCGACTCCGCCGGTGCACCACAACTCGCCGGCCACTGGCTGCTGGTGGCCGACCAGGGCGAGCCGACCGAGGCCTACCGGCGGGAGTTGACGGCCGCCGGCGCCACCGTGACCACCGTGGCCGTGGACACCGCCGGCGCACCGGACCGCGCCGGGCTCGCCGAGGCGCTGCGCACGGCCGCCGCCGGGCAGCCCGTCGGCGGCGTGCTCTCGCTGCTCGCTCTGGCCGAGGCGCCGCACCCCGCCCACCCGGCCGTGCCGGCCGGCCTCCCGGCCACCGTCACGCTGATCCAGGCGGCCGGCGACGCCGAACTCGGCGCCCCGCTCTGGTGCGCGACCCGGGGCGGCGTCACCGTCGGCGACGGCGACCGGCTCGGCAACCCGTTCCAGGCGCTCTACTGGGGGCTCGGACAGGTCGCCTCGATGGAGCACCCCAAGCTCTGGGGCGGCCTGGTGGACCTGCCCGCCGCAGGCCCCGGGCCCGCCGAACTGCGCCACCTCGCCACCGTGCTGGCCAGCGCCGCCGGCCCCGGCGAGGACCAGACGGCGGTCCGCGCCGACGGCCTGCACCTGCGCCGGATCGTCCGCGCCCCGCTGGCCGGCCGCACTGCGGCCCGGGAGTGGCGGCCCACCGGCACCGTGCTGATCACCGGCGGCACCGGCGGACTCGGCGCCCAGACCGCCCGCTGGCTGGCCCGCAACGGCGCGCCCCGGCTGCTGCTGGTCAGCCGGCGCGGCCCAGACGCCCCCGGCGCCGCCGCGCTGCGCGAGGAGCTGACCGGGCTGGGCAGCGAAACGGTGATCGCCCGCTGCGACGTCGCCGACCGCGCCGAACTGGCCGAGCTGCTGGCCGGCATCCCGGCCACCCACCCGCTGGCCGCCGTGGTGCACACGGCGGCGATCCTGGACGACGCCGTGATCGACCGGCTCACCCCCGACCAGGTCGACCGGGTGCTGCGGGTGAAGGTGCACGGCGCGCTGCACCTGCACGAGCTCACCCGCGGGCTGGACCTGACCGCCTTCGTGGTCTTCTCCTCCTTCGCCGCCACCTTCGGCGCCCCCGGCCTGGCCAACTACGCACCGGGCAACGCCTTCCTGGAGGCGCTGGCCGAGCAGCGCCGGGCCGACGGCCTGCCCGCCACCGCGATCGCCTGGGGCACCTGGGCCGGCGGCGGCATGGCGGCCGGCGGCATCGGCGAACGGGCCCGCCGGCACGGCCTGCACGAGATGGACCCCGACCTGGCCACCGAGGCGCTGGGCGACGCCCTGGACCACCAGGAGACCCGCTCGGTGGTGATCGACGTGCGCTGGGAGCGGTTCGCCGCCGTCTTCGCCTCCGAGCGCACCGGCCGGCTGCTGGACGAGATCCCGGAGGCCCGGGAGGCCGTCGAGACCGCCGGGCGCGCCACCGCCACCGATACCGACGCACCGTCGGAACTGCGGCGCAGCCTGGCCGGGGTGCCCGAGGTGGAGCGGGACCGGATCCTGCTGGAGCTGGTCCGCTCGCACGTGGCGGCCGTGCTCGGGCACGCCGACGAGCGGGCCGTGGCGCCCGCCCGGCCGTTCAAGGAGCTCGGCTTCGACTCGCTGACCGGCGTCGAGCTGCGCAACCGGCTCAACTCCGCCACCGGGCTGCGGCTGTCGGCCACCCTGGTCTTCGACCACCCCACCCCTGCCGCGATGGCCCGCCACCTGCGCGGCGAACTCCTCGCCGACAGCGCGGCGGTGCTGCCCGGCCTGGCCGAACTCGACCAGCTGGAGGCCGCCCTGGCCGCGGTCCCCGAGGACGAGGCGGCGCGCACCCGGATCACCAACCGCCTCAACGCCCTGCTGGCCAAGTGGCACGCCGGCCACGGCCCGGAGGCCGCACCGGCCGACGACCTCGACGCGGCGAGCGACGCGGAGCTCTTCGACCTCCTCGACAACGAACTGGAGTCGCCGTGACGGCCGGCCCGCCCGCGCGCAGCACACCCCAGCCGACGGATCCGCAGCTGAAGGAGACGGGTGACCGAGCCGTGACCACCGACAACGAAGCCAAGCTCCGCGACTACCTCAAGCGCGCCACCGCCGACCTGCGCAAGGCCCGCCGGCGGGTGCAGGAGCTGGAGGAGACCGAGCCGATCGCCATCGTCGGCATGGCCTGCCGCTACCCCGGCGGGGTCGCCTCGCCCGAGGACCTGTGGCGGCTGGTGGCCGAGGGCGGCGACGCCATCGCCGGCTTCCCGCCGAACCGGGGCTGGGACCTGGACGCGCTCTACGACCCCGACCCCGACCGGGCCGGCACCTCCTACACCCGCGAGGGCGGGTTCCTCTACGAGGCCGACGCGTTCGACTCCGAGCTGTTCGGCATCCCGCCGCGCGAGGCGCTGGCGATGGACCCGCAGCAGCGGCTGGTGCTGGAGACCTCCTGGGAGGCCCTGGAGCGGGCCGGCATCGACCCGCTCTCCCTCGGCGGGAGCCTGACCGGCGTGTTCGTCGGCATGGTCGCCCAGGGCTACGGCAGCCGGCTGGACCGGGTGCCCGAGTCGGTGGAGGGCTACCTGGCGACCGGCAGCGCCGCCAGCGTGATCTCCGGCCGGGTCGCCTACACCCTGGGCCTGGAGGGGCCCGCGGTCACCGTGGACACCGCCTGCTCCTCCTCGCTGGTCGCCCTGCACCTGGCCTGCCAGGCGCTGCGGGCCGGCGAGTGCACCATGGCGCTGGCCGGCGGCGCCACCGTGATGGCCACGCCCGGCCTCTTCATGGAGTTCAGCCGGCAGCGCGGACTGGCCGCCGACGGGCGCTCCAAGGCCTTCGCGGCCGCCGCCGACGGCACCAGCTTCGCCGAGGGCGCGGGCATGCTGCTGGTCGAGCGGCTGACCGACGCGCGGCGCCACGGGCACCCGGTGCTGGCCGTGGTGCGCGGCTCGGCGATCAACCAGGACGGCGCCTCCAACGGCCTCACCGCGCCCAACGGGCCGTCCCAGCAGCGGGTGATCGAGGCCGCGCTGGCCAACGCCAAGCTGACGGCCGGTCAGATCGACGTGGTGGAGGCACACGGCACGGGCACCACCCTGGGCGACCCGATCGAGGCGCAGGCGCTGATCGCCGCCTACGGGCGGGCGCACAGCGAGGAACGGCCGCTCTGGCTGGGCGCGTTGAAGTCCAACATCGGCCACACCCAGGCGGCGGCGGGTGTGGCGGGTGTGATCAAGATGGTGCTGGCGCTGCGCAACGGCCTGCTGCCGCGCACCCTGCACGTGGACGAGCCGACGCCCGAGGTGGACTGGTCGGCGGGCACGGTGCGGCTGCTGACGGAGCGCCAGGAGTGGAAGGGCGGGGCGGAGCCGCGCCGGGCCGGCGTCTCCGCGTTCGGCGTCAGCGGGACGAACACCCATGTGATCCTGGAGGAGGCCCCGGCCGAGCCGGCCCCGGAGCCGGCCGGCAGCGGGCCGGCGCCGCTGCGGACGGCCGTGCTGCCCTGGCTGGTCAGCGGCCGCAGCGAGGCCGCGCTGAGCGCCCAGGCCGCCCGGCTGGCGCCCTTCCTCGCGCAGCGCACCGAGCTGGCGCCCGCCGACCTGGCCCGCTCGCTGGCCATCACCCGGGCCGCGCTGGATCGGCGGGCCGTGCTGCTCGCCGCCGACCGCGCCGAGGCCGTGGCCGGGCTGGAGGCGCTGGCGGGCGGACGGGGCGCGGCCGTGCGCGGCGCGGTGCTGCAGGACGCGGGCGTGGTCTTCGTCTTCCCCGGCCAGGGGTCGCAGTGGGTCGGGATGGGGGCGGAACTGCTGCACTGCTCGCCGGTGTTCGCGGCGCGCATCGCGGAGTGCTCGGCGGCGCTGGCGCCGTACGTCGACTGGTCGCTGACCGAAGTGCTGCGCGGCGGTGCGGGGTTGGACCGGGTGGACGTGGTGCAGCCGGCGCTGTGGGCGGTGATGGTCTCGCTGGCCGCGCTCTGGCGCTCGTGCGGCGTCGAACCCGCCGCCGTGGTGGGCCACTCGCAGGGCGAGATCGCGGCGGCGTGCGTGGCGGGCGCGCTGTCGCTGGAGGACGGCGCGCGAGTGGTGGCGCTGCGGTCGCGGGCGCTGCTGGCGCTCTCCGGCAAGGGCGGCATGGTCTCGCTGCCGCTGGCCGCCGACGAGGTGTCCGCACTGCTCGCCCCCTACGAGGGCCGGATCTCGATCGCCGCGCTCAACGGCCCGTCCGCCACCGTGGTCTCCGGCGACGCCGACGCCCTGGAGCACCTGCTCGCCGAACAGGAGCGGGCGCGGAGGATCGAGGTGGACTACGCCTCGCACAGCACCCATGTGGAGGCGATCCGGGGCGAGCTGCTGACCGCCCTGGACGGCATCGCCCCGCGCACCGCCGAAGTGCCCTTCTACTCCACGCTGGTGGGCGCGCCGATCGACACCACCGGCCTGGACGCCGACTACTGGTACCGCAACCTGCGCAACCCCGTGCGGTTCGCCCCCGTGGTGCGGCGGCTGCTGGAGGACGGCTTCGGCCTCTTCGTCGAGACCAGCGCGCACCCCGTGCTCACCGTCGGCATCGGTGAGGCGATCGAGCAGGCCGGCAGCTCCGCCGTGACCATCGGCACGCTGCGCCGCGAGGAGGGCGGCCCCGAGCGGTTCACCCGCTCGCTCGCCGAGGCCTGGGTGCACGGCGCCCCCGTCGACTGGGCCGGGCTGCTCGGCAGCGGCGGCACCGTCGAGCTGCCCACCTACGCGTTCCAGCGCCGCCGCTACTGGCTGGAGGCCCCGCCCGCCCAGCAGCCGGCTGCCACCGCCGCAGCGGCGGCCGACCCCGGCGAGAGCGCGTTCTGGGCCGCCGTGGAGAGCCAGGACGTGCAGGCGCTGATCAGCAGCGCCGACATCGACGTGACCGGCGCCCAGGACAGCTGGGAGGCCGTGCTGCCCGCGCTCGCCGCCTGGCGCCGGGCCCGCAAGCAGGCCTCGGTCGTCGACGGCTGGCGCTACCGGATCGCCTGGCGGCCCGTCGCCGAGCCGGCGCGGCCCGGACTGGCCGGCCGCTGGCTGGTGCTGCTGCCCCTTGCGCAGGCCGAGTCCGCCCTGGCCGTCGGCTGCCTGGACGCGCTGGCCGCCCACGGCGCCGAGCCCGTACCGGTGCCGGTGGACGCCGCCACCGCCGACCGGGCCGTGCTGGCCGGGGAGTTGCGCGCGGCCGGCGACGGGCAGCCGGTCGCGGGGGTGCTCTCGTTGCTCGGCCTCGACCAGCAACCCCGGGCCGAGCAGCCGCTGGTGCCCGCCGGAGTCGCCGCAACCGCCGCCGCCGTGCTCGCGCTCGGCGACGCGGGCATCGAGGCCGGACTGTGGAGCGCCACCAGCGGCGCCGTCCGCGCCGAGGCGGGCGACCCGCTCGACCACCCCGTCCAGGCCCACGTCTGGGGTCTCGGCCGGGTCGCGGCACTCGAACAGCCCGCGCACTGGGCCGGCCTGGTGGACCTGCCCGCCGCCCTCGACCCGCGCGCCGCCGCCCGGCTCTGCGCCGTGCTCGGCGGGATCGCCGGAGCCGACGGCACCGAGGACCAACTCGCCGTCCGCGCCTCGGGCGTGTACGCGCGCCGACTGGTGCACGCCCCCGCCGGCGAGACCCGGAGCCGGCCGCCCCGGGACTGGCACCCGCGCGGCACCGTGCTGGTCACCGGCGGCACCGGCGCGCTCGGCGCCCGGGTCGCCCGTGCCCTCGCGGCCCGGGGTGCCGAGCACCTGCTGCTGACCAGCCGGCGCGGCCCCCACGCCCCCGGCGCGGCCGAACTGGCCGAACAGCTCGCCGCGTTCGGCGCCCGGGTCACCCTCGCCGCCTGCGACGTCGCGGACCGGGCGGCGCTGGCCGCCCTGCTCGACGCCGTGCCCGAGGACACCCCGCTCACCGCCGTGGTGCACACCGCCGGCATCACCCAGGCCAGCCCGATCGAGGAGACCGGCCCCGCCGAGCACGCCGCCGTGCTGGCCGGCAACTCGATCGGCGCCGCCCACCTGGACCAGCTGCTCGGGGACCGGGAGCTGGACGCCTTCGTGCTCTTCTCCTCGAACGCCGGAGTCTGGGGCAGCGGCGGCCAGGGCGCCTACGCGGGCGCCAACGCCTACCTGGACGCGCTCGCCGAACACCGCCGGGCGCGCGGCCGCACCGCCACCTCGGTCGCCTGGGGTGCCTGGGGCGGCGGCGGCCTGACCGCCACCGACGGAGCCACCGAACAGCTGCGCAGGCGCGGCGTGCTGGAGATGGACCCGGAGCTGGCGATCACGGCCCTGCTGCGGGCCGTCGCCGAGGACGAGACCTTCCTCGCCGTCGCGGACGTGGACTGGGCCCGGTTCGTGCCCGGCTTCACCACCCGCCGCCGCAGCCCGCTGCTCGGCGAACTGCCCGAGGTGCGCGCCGCCCTGGGCGAGGCCGAGCAGGTCCCGGTGGTGGCCGACTCGGAGCTGGCCAGGACCGTGGCCGACACCCCCGAGGGCGAGCGCGAGCGACTGCTGCTCGAGCTGGTGCTCACCGAGGTCGCGGCCGTGCTCGGCCACGACTCGGCCGAAGAGCTGGACTCCGGGCGCCCGTTCAAGGACCTCGGCTTCGACTCGCTGATCGCCGTCGACCTGCGCAACCGGCTGCGCACCGCCGCCGGGCTGCCGCTGCCCGCCACCCTGGTCTTCGACTACCCGACGCCGCTCGCGCTGGCCCGGTTCCTCCGGGAGGAGCTGCTCGGCCTGCAGCCGGCCGCGCCGCTGCCCGCCACCGCCGCCACCGGCGTGGACGACGAGCCGATCGCCATCGTCGGCATGGCCTGCCGCTACCCCGGCGGGGTCAGCACGCCCGAGGAGCTGTGGCAGGTCGCGCTGGACGGGCGCGACGCGATCGGCGAGTTCCCCACCGACCGGGGCTGGGACCTCGAGGGCTTCTACGACCCCGACCCCGACCGGCCCGGCAAGTCCTATGTGCGCGAGGGCGGCTTCCTCACCGACGCCTCCCGGTTCGACGCCGACTTCTTCAGCATCTCGCCGCGCGAGGCGCTGGCGATGGACCCGCAGCAGCGGCTGCTGCTGGAGACCAGCTGGGAGGCGTTCGAGCGGGCGGGCATCGACCCGGGCCGGCTGAAGGGCAGCCCGACCGGAGTCTTCGTCGGCGCGGCCCACCCCGGGTACGGCGAGGGGCTGAGCCAGGTGCCCGACGGCGTCGAAGGCCACCTGCTGTTCGGCGGCTCCTCCGCCGTCACCTCGGGCCGGGTCGCCTACACCTTCGGCCTGGAGGGCCCGGCGGTCACCGTCGACACCATGTGCTCCTCCTCGCTGGTCGCGCTGCACCTGGCCTGCCAGGCGCTGCGGACGGGCGAGTGCTCGATGGCGCTGGCGGCGGGCGCCGCGATCATGGTCTCGCCCGGCGTCTTCGTCGCCTTCAGCCGCCAGCGCGGACTGGCCCGGGACGGGCGGTGCAAGCCCTTCTCCGCCG
This sequence comes from Kitasatospora sp. NPDC006697, assembly GCF_042869935.1. Taxonomy (NCBI): domain Bacteria; kingdom Bacillati; phylum Actinomycetota; class Actinomycetes; order Kitasatosporales; family Streptomycetaceae; genus Kitasatospora; species Kitasatospora sp. NPDC006697. The sequence goes on along the minus strand of NZ_JBIAGU010000015.1, from coordinate 172,165 downwards.
ATGCCGACGGCACCGGCTGGGGCGAGGGCGTGGGCACCCTGCTGCTGGAGCGGGTCTCGGACGCCCGGCGCAACGGGCACCCGGTGCTCGCCGTGATCCGCGGCACCGCAACCAACCAGGACGGCGCCTCCAACGGCCTGACCGCGCCCAACGGTCCGTCGCAGCAGCGGGTGATCCGCCAGGCGCTGGCCAACGCGCGGCTGACGGCCGATCAGGTCGACGCGGTGGAGGCGCACGGCACCGGCACCACGCTCGGTGACCCGATCGAGGCGCAGGCGCTGATCGCCACCTACGGGCGCGCGCACAGCGCCGAACGGCCGCTCTGGCTGGGCGCGTTGAAGTCCAACATCGGCCACACCCAGGCCGCCTCCGGGATCGCCGGGGTGATCAAGACGGTGTTCGCGCTGCGCCAGGGCATCCTGCCGCGCACCCTGCACGCCGAACAGCCGACGCCCGAGGTGGACTGGTCGGCGGGCACGGTGCGGCTGCTGGACGAGCAGCGGGCCTGGCCCGAGGTCGACCGGCCGCGCCGGGCCGGGGTGTCGGCGTTCGGGGGGAGCGGGACGAACGCGCACGTGATCCTCGAGCAGGCGGCGGCGGAGGTCGAGCCGGTGGCGGCCGTCGAGCAGCCCGTGCTGGTGTCGCCGGTGCTGCCGTGGGTGGTGTCGGCGAGGAGCGGGGTTGCGCTGGCGGGGCAGGCGCGGCGGTTGGGCGAGTGGGCGGGGGCGGACCCGGCGTTCTCGTTGGTCGCGGGGCGGGCGGCGTTGGAGCATCGGGCGGTGGTGTTCGATGCGGAGGGGTTGCGTGCGTTGGCGGAGGGTGAGCCGGCGGCGGGGCTGGTGTCGGGTGTGGCGGGGGATGGGCGGGTGGTGTTCGTCTTCCCCGGGCAGGGGTCGCAGTGGGTGGGGATGGGGGCGGAACTGCTGGACTGCTCGCCGGTGTTCGCGGCCCGTATTGCGGAGTGTGAGCGGGCGCTGTCGGCGTATGTCGATTGGTCGCTGTCCGAAGTGCTGCGCGGCGGCGAGGGGTTGGAGCGGGTGGATGTGGTGCAGCCGGTGTTGTGGGCGGTGATGGTGTCGCTGGCGGCGCTGTGGCGGTCGGTCGGGGTCGAGCCGGCGGCGGTGGTGGGGCATTCGCAGGGGGAGATCGCGGCGGCGTGCGTGGCGGGGGCGTTGTCGCTGGAGGACGGTGCGCGGGTCGTCGCCCTGCGCGCACGGGCCCTGCTGGCGCTCTCGGGCAGGGGCGGCATGGTCTCGGTGCCGCTGGGAGCTGATGAGCTGTCGATCGAGGAGTACGAGGGCCGGATCTCGATCGCCGCGATCAACGGCCCTTCCTCCACCGTGATTTCCGGTGATGTCGACGCGCTGGAGCAGTTCCTCGCCGCACATGAGCGGGCCCGGCGGATCGAGGTGGACTACGCCTCGCACTGCGCCCACGTCGAAGCGATCCGCGAGGAGCTGCTGACCGCCCTAGCGGGCATCACCCCGCGCGCGGCCGACGTACCCTTCCACTCCACCGTCACCGGCTCACTGCTCACCACCACCGCCCTGGACGCCGAATACTGGTACACCAACCTCCGCAACCCCGTCCGATTCGCCCCCGTCATCGAGACGCTGGCGGCGCGCGGCTACGGCGTCTTCGCCGAGGTCAGCGCCCACCCCGTGGTGACCACCGGCATCGCCGAGTGCCTGGAGCACGCCGCCTCCCGCGCCGTCGCCCTGGGCACCCTGCGCCGCGAGGAGGGCGGCCCCGAGCGCTTCCTGCTCGCCCTCGCCCAGGCCTGGACCGCCGGCGCCCCCGTCAACTGGCGGGCCGTCCTGCCGGCCGAGGCCAAGCCCGTGGACCTGCCCACCTACGCCTTCCAGCGCGAACGCTTCTGGCTGGAGAGCGACGGCGCGACGGCCGGCGACCCGGCCGGCCTCGGGCTGGCCGCCGCCGAGCACCCGCTGCTCGGCGCCGCCGTCGCGGTCGCCGACAGCGGCGAGCACCTGTTCACCGGCCGCCTCTCGCTCCGCACCCACCCCTGGCTCGCCGACCACGCCGTGGGCGGTTCCGTGCTGCTGCCCGGCACCGCCTTCGTGGAGCTGGCGATCCGGGCCGGCGACGAGGCGGGGTGCGAGCGGCTGGACGAACTCACCTTGGAGGCCCCGCTGGTGCTCGCCGAGCGCGAGGCGGTGCTGCTGCAACTGCGCGTCGAAGCACCGGATGCGCAGGGCCGGCGCGGATTCGGCATCCACTCCCGCGCCGAGCAGGGCGGCAGCTGGCAGCGCCACGCCACCGGCCTGCTGGCCGCCGGTGCGGCGTCTGCCGCCTTCGACCTGGCCGCCTGGCCGCCGCCCGGCGCGGAGCCCGTCGAGATCGAGGCCTTCTACCCGGCGATGCTCGACGCCGGCTACCGCTACGGACCGGCCTTCCAGGGCCTGCGCGCCGTCTGGCGGCGCGGCACCGAGGTGTTCGCCGAGGTGGCGCTGCCCGAGGGCCACGCCCAGCAGGCCGCCGGCTTCGGCCTGCACCCCGCGCTCTTCGACGCCGCCCTGCAGGCGATGGGCTTCGGCGAGTTCGCCGAACGCGGCGCCCAGCTGCTGCCGTTCGCCTGGCAGGGCGTGACGCTGCTGGCCGCCGGCGCGCCCGCGCTGCGGGTGCGGATCGCCGCCGCCGGAGCGAACGCGATCACCGTGCAGGCGGCGGACGCGGCGGGGCAGCCGGTCGCCGCCGTCGAATCGCTGGCCCTGCGCCCGGTCTCCGCCGCCCAGTTGGCGGCTGCTGGTGCGGCCGTCCGGGCGGACGCGCTGTTCCGGCTGGACTGGACCCCGGTGGAGGCCCGGCCCGCCGAGAGCGGCCGTTGGACCATCCTGCCCGAGGGCGCCACGCCGGACCTGGACGCCCTGCCCGCCGACACCGAACTGGTGCTGCTCCCGCTCGCCCCGGCCGAGGACGCCCACGGCGCGCTCTCCACCATCCTGACGCTCACCCAGCGTTGGCTCGCTCACCCGAGCCTCGCCGGGGCCCGCCTCGCCGTGGTCACCCGGGGCGCCCTCGCCACCCGTCCCGGCGAGGACGTCACCGACCCGGCGCACGCGGGTGTGTGGGGGCTGCTGCGGTCGGCCCAGTCCGAACACCCCGACCGGCTGCTGCTGGTGGACACCGACACCCCGGACCCGCTGCAGCACGCCCTGGCCGTCGCCACCGCGCTCGCCGCCGGTGAACCGCAGGCCGCGCTGCGCGAGGGCGTGCTGCTTGCGCCCCGGCTCGCCAGGCCCGGCAACGACGGTGCGCTGCCGGTGCCGGAGGCGCCCGCCTGGCGGCTGGACACCACCGGCGCGGGCACCCTGGAGAACCTGGCGCTGCTGCCCCACCCGCAGGCGCTCGCCCCGCTGGCGCCGGGCCAGCTGCGGATCGCGGTCCGCGCCGCCGGCCTGAACTTCCGCGATGTGCTGGTCGCGCTCGGCATGTACCCGGGCGAGGCCTTCCTGGGCAACGAGGCGGCCGGCGTGGTCACCGAAGCCGCTCCGGACGTCACGGACTTCGTGCCGGGCGACCGGGTGATGGGGATGGTCCCCGGCGGCTTCGGGCCGACCGCCGTCGCCGACCGCCGGATGGTGGTGCGGATGCCCGCCGACTGGACCTTCGAGCAGGCGGCCGCCGTGCCGGTGGCCTTCGCCACCGCCTGGTTCGGCCTGGTCGACCTGGGCGGCCTGCGGCCCGGCGAGACGGTGCTGGTGCACGCGGCCGCCGGCGGCGTCGGCATGGCCGCCGTCCAACTCGCCCGCCACCTGGGCGCCGAGGTGTACGCCACCGCGAGCCCCGCCAAGTGGGCGGCCGTGCGCGCCCTGGGCGTCCCCGAGGAGCGGATCTCCTCCTCCCGCGACCTGGCCTTCGAACAGCGGATCACGGCGGCCACCGGCGGCCGGGGCGTGGACCTGGTGCTGGACTCGCTGGCCCGCGAGTTCGTCGACGCCTCGCTGCGGCTGCTGCCGCGCGGCGGACGCTTCCTGGAACTCGGCCGCACCGACGTCCGCGACCCCGGACAGGTGGCCGCCGACCACCCCGGGGTCGCCTACCGCGCCTACGACCTGGCCGAGGCCGGCCCCGAGCGGATCGGGGCCATCCTCACCGAGGTGCTGGCCCTCTTCGAGCAGGGCGCGCTGACCGCCCACCCGCGCCGCAGCTGGGACGTCCGCCGCGCCCCCGAGGCCTTCCGGCGGATGAGCCAGGCCAAGCACACCGGCAAGCTGGTTCTCACCATGCCGCGCGCCCTCGACCCCGAGGGCACCGTGCTGGTCACCGGCGGAACCGGCACCCTGGGCGCGCTGCTCGCCGAGCACCTGGTCACCGCGCACGGCGTCCGCCACCTGCTGCTCACCAGCCGCAGCGGCCCGCAGGCGCCCGGCGCCGGCGAGCTGGCGGACCGGCTGACCGGGCTCGGCGCCACCGTGACCGTCGCCGCCTGCGACGCCGCCGACCGCCCGGCCCTGGCCGGGCTGCTGGCCGCCGTCCCGCCCGCGCACCCGCTGACCGGCGTGGTGCACGCGGCCGGCGTGCTGGACGACGGCGTCTTCGCCGCCCTCACCCCGGAGCGGCTGGCCGGCGTGCTCCGCCCCAAGCTCGACGCGGCCCGCCACCTGCATGAGCTGACGCTCCATCAGGACCTGGCGCTGTTCGTGCTGTTCTCCTCGGCCTCCGGCGTCTTCGGCACCCCCGGGCAGGCCAACTACGCCGCCGCCAACACCGCCCTGGACGCGCTCGCCGCGCACCGGCGGGCGCACGGCCGGCCCGCCCACTCGCTCGCCTGGGGCTACTGGGCCGAGGCCAGCGCGCTGACCGGCCACCTGGGCGCGGGCGACGTCACCCGGATGAACCGCGGCGGCGCCCTGCCGCTCTCCACCGAGCAGGGCCTCGCCCTCTTCGACACCGCGCTCGGCCTGGACCAGCCGCTGCAGCTGCCGATCCGGCTCGACCTGGCCGGCCTGCGCGCCCAGCTCGGCGACGCCCCCGTGCCGCCGCTCTACCGGGCCCTGGTGCGCCCCGCCGCCCGCCGGGCCGTGGAGGCCGGCACCGAGGGCGGCGCCGCCGCGCTCGCCGAGCGGCTGGCCCGGCTGCCGCAGGCCGAGCGGCAGCCCGCCGCACTGGAGGTGGTGCGCCGCCACGTCGCCACCGTGCTCGGCCACGCCACCGGGCAGGCCGTGGACCCCGAGCGCGGCTTCGTCGACCTGGGCTTCGACTCGCTGACCGCCGTCGAGCTGCGCAACCGGCTCGGCGCGACGGCCGGGCTGCGGCTGCCCGCCACCCTGGTCTTCGACTACCCGACGCCGCTCGCGCTGGCCCGCTACCTGCTGGCGGAGCTGGCCCCCGGCGAGGGCGCGACCGAGGCCGCCCCGGCCCCCGTCGCCGAGGCCGAGATCCGGCAGGCGCTGGCCGCCGTCCCGGTGGACCGGCTGCGCGAGTCGGGCCTGCTGGCGGCCCTGCTGCGGCTCGCCGACCCCGCCGCCGGGCCCGCCCCCACCGATGACGAGGACCCGTCCGCCGCGATCGCCGGCATGGACGTGGACCAGCTGGTCGAGCTGGCGCTCGGTCAGCAGGACACCTGACCGGCGTGCGAAACGGAGCTGACAGATGACCACCACACCCAACGAACGGATCGTCGAAGCCCTGCGCAGCTCGCTCAGCGAGAACGAACGGCTGCGCCGGCAGAACCAGCAGCTCGCGGCGGCCGCCGCCGAGCCGGTCGCGATCGTCGCCGCCGCCTGCCGCTTCCCCGGCGGCGCGGACTCGCCGGAGGCGCTGTGGCAGCTGGTCGCCGAGGGCGGCGACGCGCTCTCCGGCCTGCCCGGCGATCGCGGCTGGGACCTGGACGCGCTCGCCCCGCCCGGCGCCGGGCCCGCCCCCCAGGGCGGCTTCGTGGCCGGCGCCGCCGAGTTCGACCCCGCCTTCTTCGGCATCTCGCCGCGCGAGGCGCTGGCCATGGACCCGCAGCAGCGGCTGCTGCTGGAGACCTCCTGGGAGGTCTTCGAACGGGCCGGGCTGGACCCGGCGACGCTCAAGGGCAGCCCGACCGGCGTCTTCGTCGGCGCCTCGCACACCGGCTACGGCGACGGCGTCGGCGAACTGCCCGAGGGCGTGGCCACCTACGCCGTCACCGGCATCTCCGCCAGCGTGATCTCCGGACGGCTCGCCTACACCTTCGGCCTGGAGGGCCCGGCGGTCACCGTGGACACCGCCTGCTCCTCCTCGCTGGTCGCCCTGCACCTCGCCGTGCAGGCGCTGCGCGCGGGGGAGTGCTCGCTGGCGCTGGTCGGCGGCGCGGCCGTGATGGCCATCCCCGGTGCCTTCCTGGGCTTCAGCGGGGTCGGGGTGATGGCGGGCGACAGCCGGTGCAAGGCCTTCGCGGCCGCCGCCGACGGCACCGGCTTCGCCGAGGGCGTCGGCACCGTGCTGGTCGAACGGCTCTCCGACGCCCGGCGCCATGGCCACCGGGTGCTGGCCGTGGTGCGCGGGACGGCCGTCAACCAGGACGGCGCCAGCAGCGGGCTCACCGCCCCCAACGGCCCCTCCCAGCAGCGGGTGATCCGCGCCGCGCTGGCCAACGCCCGGCTGTCGGCCGACCAAGTGGATGCCGTGGAGGCGCACGGCACCGGCACCGCGCTCGGCGACCCGATCGAGGCGCAGGCGCTGCTCGCCACCTACGGGCGCGGCCGGCCCGCCGAGCGGCCGCTGCGGCTCGGCTCGGTCAAGTCCAACCTGGGCCACACCCAGGCGGCGGCCGGCATGGCCGGGCTGATCAAGATGGTGATGGCGCTGCGGCACGAACTGCTGCCGCAGACGCTGCACGTCGACCGGCCGACCCCGCACGTGGACTGGTCGGCGGGCGCGGTCTCGCTGCTCACCGAGCCCGCCGCCTGGCCGCGCGGCGGGCAGCCGCGCCGGGCCGGGATCTCGGCCTTCGGCATCAGCGGCACCAACGCCCATGTGATCGTGGAGGAGGCGCCGGCCGAGGAGGCCGCCGAAGCCGACCCGGTCGAGCCGGTGTTCCGCACGCCCGCCGTGCCGGTGCCGCTCTCCGCGCGCGGCACCGCCGGACTGCGGGCCCAGGCCGCCAGGCTGGCCGCCCACCTCCGGGCGCATCCCGAACTCGGCCCCGCCGAGCTCGGGTTCTCGCTCGCCACCACCAGGGCCGCGCTGGAGCAGCGCGCGGCGCTGGCCGCCGCCGACCGGGACGGGCTGCTCGCCCGGCTGGACGAGCTGGCCGCCGAGGGCACCGGCGGCACCGCCGACACCGGCGGCCGGGTGGTCTTCGTCTTCCCCGGACAGGGCTCCCAGTGGATCGGCATGGGCGCCGAACTGCTCGACACCGCGCCGGTGTTCGCCGCGAAGATCGCCGAGTGCGAGGCGGCGCTGGCGCCCTGGGTGGACTGGTCGCTGACCGACATCCTGCGCGGCGGCCCGGGGCTGGAGCAGATCGACACGGTGCAGGTCGTGAACTGGGCGATGCTGGTCTCGCTGGCCGGGCTGTGGCGCTCCTTCGGCGTCGAACCGGCCGCCGTGGTCGGCCACTCGCAGGGCGAGATCGCGGCGGCCGTGGTCGCCGGCGCGCTCTCGCTGGAGGACGGCGCCCGGGTGGTCGCCCAGCGCAGCCGCACCGTGCTGGCGCTGGCCGGCACCGGGGCGATGGCCTCGGTGCAGCTGCCCGCCGCCGAGGTGGAGCGGCGGATCGCCGGCTACGGCGACCGGCTCTCGGTGGCGGTGGTCAACGGGCCGTCCGCCACCGTGGTCTCCGGCGAGGTCGCGGCCGTGGAGAGCTTCCTGACGGAGTGCCAGGACGTCCGGGCCCGCCGCACCGACGCGGGCTACGCCTCGCACTCCGCCCATGTCGCGCCGATCCGCGAGGAGTTGCTGACCGCGCTGGCCGGACTGGCGCCGCGCACCGCCGCCGTGCCGTTCTACTCCACGGTGACCGCCGGCCCGGTCGACACCGCCACCCTGGACGCCGAGTACTGGTACGCCAACCTGCGCAGCCCGGTGCGGTTCGCCGACGCGGTGGGCCGGCTGCTGGCGGACGGGTTCGGCGCCTTCGTGGAGGTCAGCGCGCACCCCGTGGTCGTGCCCGCGATCGCGGAGACGGCCGAGCAGGCCGGTGTCCGGGCGGCGGCCGTCGGCACGCTGCGGCGCGAGGAGGGCGGGCCCGAGCGGTTCCTGCTCTCCCTCGCCGAGGCCTGGGCCAACGGCGTCGCCGTCGACTGGCGGCCCGCCTTCCCGGCGCGGGCCCGGACGGTCGAGCTGCCGACCTACGCCTTCCAACGGCAGCGGTACTGGCTGGAGGCGGCTCCCGCCGGGGCCGACCGGGCGGTCGACCCCGTGGAGGGCGCGTTCTGGGAGGCCGTGGAGCGGGAGGACCCGGCGGCGCTGGCCGCCGCGATGGGCGGCGGCGGGGCCGGACTGGCCGCCGTGCTGCCCGAGTTGGCCGCCTGGCGGCGCGGGCAGCGGCGACAGGCGCGGCTGGACTCCTGGCGCTACCGGATCGCCTGGAAGCCGGTCGGGACCGAGCGCGGCCCGGCGCTGCACGGCAGTTGGCTGCTGGTCGCGCCGGAGCAGGCCGACCCGGAACTGCTGGAGTCCGTCCGGGAGATGCTCATCGGGCACGGCGCCGAGGTGCTGACCGTGACCGGCGCCGCCGGGCCGCTGCCCGCCGACACGCCCCTCGCGGGGGTGCTCTCGCTGCTCGCGCTGGACGAGCGCCCGCACCCCGAGCACCCGCTGCTCAGCACCGGGCTGGCCGGCACCGTCGCGCTGGTGCAGGCGCTGCTCGCCGCCGGAAGCCCCGCCCCGCTCTGGTGCCTGACCAGCGGCGCCGTCTCGGTGGCCCGCGCCGAACGCGCGAGCAGCCCGGCGCAGGCCCAGGTCTGGGGCCTGGGCCGGGTGGTGGCACTGGAGCAGCCCGAGCTGTGGGGCGGCCTGATCGACCTGCCCGCCGCGCCCGACCGGCGCGCGCTGGACCGGCTGGCCGCCGTGCTGGCCGGTCCGGACGGCGAGGACCAGCTCGCCGTCCGCCCCTCCGGGGTCTTCGCCCGCCGCCTGGTGCCCGCCCCGCTGAACGGCGCGCCCGCCGTGCGACCCTGGCGCCCGCGCGGCACCGTGCTGGTCACCGGCGGCACCGGGGCGCTCGGCGCGCACGCCGCCCGCTGGCTGGCCGCCAACGGCGCCGAGCACCTGGTGCTGACCAGCCGTCAGGGCGAGCGGGCCCCGGGGGCCGCCGAGTTGGCGGCCGAGCTCGGCGCGCTCGGAGCCCGGGTCACGCTCGCCGCCTGCGACCTCGCCGACCGGGCGGCGCTGGCCGCGCTGCTCGACGCCCACCCGCCGACCGCCGTGCTGCACACCGCCGGGGTCGGACAGGCCGCCACCGTCGACCAGCTGGACCTGGCCGAGACCGCGAAGCTGTTCGCCGGCAAGGCCGCCGGCGCCGTCCACCTGGACGAGCTGCTGGGCGACCGGGAGTTGGACGCCTTCGTGCTCTACTCCTCGAACGCGGGCGTCTGGGGCAGCGGCGGCCAGGCCGGATACGCGGCCGCCAACGCCTTCCTGGACGCGCTGGCCGAACAGCGCCGGGCCCGCGGCCTGACCGCCACCGCGATCGCCTGGGGCGGCTGGGGCGGCGGCGCGGGCATGATGGCCGACGCCACCGTGCGGGACATGCTGCAGCGGCGCGGCATCCTCGAGATGGAGCCCGAACTGGCCGTCGCCGCCCTGGTGCAGGCCGTCGAGCAGGACGAGACCTTCGTCTCCGTCACCGCCATGGACTGGCCGCGGTTCGCCCCCGGCTTCACCGCCCGCCGCCCCGCGCCCCTGCTCGCCGACCTGCCCGCGCTGCGCGAGACCGCCGCCGCCGCGGCCGCCGAACCGCCCGCCGCGGAGGGCGAGGAGGGCCTGGCCCGGCGGCTGGCCGGGCTGGACCCGCGCGAGCAGGAGCGGACCCTGCTCGCGCTGGTCCGCGCCCAGGTGGCCGCCGTGCTCGGCCACGCCTCCGCCGAGGCGGTGGAGCCCGGCCGGGTCTTCCGCGAGCTGGGCTTCGACTCCATCGTCGCCGTCGAGCTGCGCAACCGGCTGAACACCGCCACCGGCCTGCGGCTGCCCGCCTCGCTGGTCTTCGACCACCCCACCCCGGCGGCCCTGGCACGGTACGTGCTCGGCGAACTGACGGGGCATCAGGAGAATGTCGCGACCGAGGCGCCGGTCCGGGTGGACGAGGACCCGGTGGCCATCGTCGGCATGGCCTGCCGGCTGCCCGGCGGGATCGGCACACCCGAGGAGCTGTGGCAGGTGCTGGCCGACGGCGTGGACGTGGTCGGCGAAGCCCCCAAGGACCGCGGCTGGGAAGGGCTCGACCTGGCCCGCATCCTCGCCGCCCCCGACCAGCTCGCCTTCCTCGAGGAGGGCGGATTCCTCACCGGGGTCGCCGACTTCGACGCCGAGTTCTTCGGCATCACCGCCGAGGAGGCCGCCGCGATGGACCCGCAGCAGCGGCTGCTGCTGGAGCTGTCCTGGGAGTCCTTCGAGCGCGGCGGTCTCAACGGCACGGCGCTGCGCGGCAGTCGGACCGGCGTCTTCCTCGGCACCTTCTTCCAGGGCTACAGCTTCACCAACCGGCAGGCGCCCAAGGCCACCCGGCCCTACCTGGCCGGCGGCAGCTCGCCCGCCATCGCGGCCGGCCGGATCGCCTTCGCGCTCGGCCTGGAGGGCCCGGCCTTCACCGTCGACACCGGCTGCTCCTCCTCCGCCGTCGCCCTCCACCTGGCCACCCGGGCGCTGCGCGCGGGCGACTGCTCGCTGGCGCTGGCCGGCGGCGTCACCGTGCTCTCGCACCCCGTCTCCTTCCCCTCGCTCGGCGGCGGCGCGGCGCCGGACGGCCGCAGCAAGCCGTTCGCCGCCGCCGCCGACGGCACCGGCTGGGGGGAGGGCGCCGGCATGCTGCTGCTGGAACGCCTCTCCGACGCCCGCCGCCACGGCCACCCGGTGCTCGCCGTGCTGCGCGGCACCGCCGTCAACCACGACGGCGCCACCAACGGGCTGACCGCCCCGAGCGGCCCCTCCCAGGAGCGGGTGATCCAGGCCGCGCTGGCCGACGCCGGCCTGCGCCCCGCCGACATCGACGTGGTCGAGGCGCACGGCACCGGCTCGCCGCTGGGCGACTCGGTGGAGGCCGAGGCGCTGCTCGCCGCCTACGGGCGGGAGCGGCCGGACGGGCGGCCGCTGCTGGTGGGCACCGTCAAGTCGCACATCGGCCACCCGCAGGCCGCCTCCGGCGCGGTCGGCGTGATCAAGACCGTGCTCGCGCTGCGCCACCAGCTGCAGCCCGCGATGCTCCACCTGGACCGGCCGACCGAGCTGGTCGACTGGTCGTCAGGCACGGTGCGGCTGCTGGACGCCGACGTGCCCTGGCCGGCGGGGGAGCGGCCGCGCCGGGCCGGCGTCTCCTCCTTCGGCGGCAGCGGCACCAAGGTGCACCTGATCCTGGAGGAGGCGCCGCCCGTGCCCGCGCGGCCGGAACCCGCGGCCGGCGCGGTGCTGCCGTTCGTGCTCTCCGGCCGCACGCCCGAGGCACTGCGCGGCCAGGCCCGGCGGCTCGCCGCCCAGCTTCGCACCGGCGCCGCGGCCCCGCTGGACCTCGCCTACTCGCTGGCGGCCGGCCGGGCCGTCTTCGCCTACCGGGCGGTGCTGGCCGCCCACGGCACGGCGGAGCTGCTGGCGGGCCTGGCGGCGCTGACCGCGGACGGCCCGGCGGCCGGCGAGGCGCGGCTCGTGCTGCACTTCCCGGCGGCCGGCCCGCTCGCCGACGTCCGGGAGCTGTACCAGGCGCTGCCCGGCTACGCCGACGCCTGGGACGCGGTCTGCTCGCACCTGGACGGCAGCCTCGAACTGTCACTGCGCGACGCGCTGTTCGCCGAGGGGCCGGTGGACCTGGCGCTGGTGGAGGCGGCCTCCTTCGCGGCCCAGCTCGCGCTGCACGGGCTGCTGCGCACCTGGGGCGTGCGGCCGGAGGCGGTCTCCGGCAGCGGCGCCGGGCTGGTCGCCGCGGCCTGCGCCGCCGGGGTGCTGGAACTGCCCGAGGCGGTGGAGCTGCTGACCGCCGGGCCGGGCGCGCTGGGCCGGCTGCACTGGCGGCCCGCCCAGGTGCCGCTGCTGGCCGGCGGCGAGCAGGCCGGCGCCGAGCGGCTCGCCGACCCGGAGTTCTGGACCGCCGAGCACGCCCCGGCCGACGGCGACCCGCTGCTCACCCTGGACCCGCCGCGGCTCGCCACCCAGCGCGCGCTGCTGCGCGCCGTCGGCGCAGCCTTCGCCCGCGGCGCCGACGTGGACTGGCCCGCGTTCTTCACCGGCTCCGGCGCCCGGCTGACCGACCTGCCCACCTACGCCTTCCAGCGCGAGCGCTACTGGCTGGCCGACGGCACCGGCACCGTCCAGCGCGAGCGCACCGGCGCGGGCACCGTGGACGACCGCAGCCGCAAGGCGGCCGTGCTGGAGTACTTCCGCCGGGTCAACGCGGGCGAGGTCGACCGGGTGCTGGAGCTGTTCGCGCCGGACGCCGTGATCGAGGACCCGGTCGGCCAGGAGCCGCGCCAGGGCACCGAGGCGCTGCGCGAGTACTACGAGATCACCCTGCAGCAGTCCAAGGTCGAGGTCACCGTCGGCCACCCGGTCGGCGCCCAGGACGGCAGCTCCGTCGCCATCCCGGTCACCGGCCACCTCACCGCCGTCGCGGACCCGGCCCAGCGCCGGGTCAGCATCGACTGCGTGGACGTCTTCGAACTCGACGACGAGGGGAAGATCACCGGACTGCGGGTCTACTGGGGCCTGACCGACTACGAGTTCAGCGAGGAGTGAGGCACTGTTGAGCTGATCATCGCAGCGCCCGGCTGATAGGCTGTCAGACCGCCCGAGAGACACGCCCTGCCATGGGCTGGAGCCCGGCCAGGCGCCGCGAGGAGTTCGCGGCAGTGCGACCCGGCCGCCGGCGGCCTCTCTCCCTCAACGGGCGTTCCGCGATCTCAGCGACGCAAGCAGAGGAGTGCACAGATGAACGACGACCAGTGGATCCGGCGCTTCCACCCAGGGCCGGACGCGGGGGTACGGGTGCTCTGCCTGCCCCACGCGGGCGGCTCCGCGAGCTTCTTCTTCCCGCTCTCCGCCGCCCTCGCCCCGGAGGTGGAGACCTTCGCGGTGCAGTACCCGGGCCGGCAGGACCGGCGGACCGAGCAGCCGCTGGAGAGCATCACCGAACTGGCCGCGCAGGTGGCGGCCGCCCTGGACCCGGCGGACCGGCGGCCGCTGGTGCTCTTCGGCCACAGCATGGGGGCCCTGGTGGCCTACGAGCTGGCCCGGCTGCTCCAGCAGCGCGGCGCGGCGCCCGGCGCGGTCTTCCTCTCGGGCCGCCGCGCGCCCAGCCGCGGCGTCCCCGAGACGGTGCACCTGCGCGACGACGCCGGGGTGCTCGCCGAGGTGAAGGCGCTGAGCGGCACCGACGCGCGGCTGCTCGGCGACGACGAGCTGCTGGCGATGATCCTGCCGGCCATCCGGGCCGACTACACCGCGCTCGGCCGCTACCGGCACACCGCCGAGCCGCTGCTGGAGAGCCCGGTCACCGTGCTGGTCGGCGACGCCGACCCGATGACCGCGGTGGCGGACGCCGGGGCCTGGGCCGAGCACACCACCGGCGCCTTCGACCAGCGGGTCTTCACCGGCGGCCACTTCTACCTGAGCCACCACCAGGGCGAGATCACCGACCTGGTCGCCCGGACGGCGAAGGCGCTGCGCTGACGACCGCTGCCCCTGGTCCGGAGCGGACCAGGGGCAGCGGTGTCGCGAACGGGCCGGCTACTCGGAGAGCCGGATCAGCCGCACCGGGCAGAGCGAGGCGGTCTGCCGGACGGCCGCGTGCAGCTCGGCCGGCGGCTGCTCCTGGAGCAGCGTCACGATGCCGTCCTCGTCCTGGTCGAAGACCTCCGGGGCGAGCATCACGCACTGGCCGGCCGAGACGCACCGGTCGGGGGAGACGCTGACGCGCATGGCGGCGGCCCCCCTCACCAGGTGACGGGGAGCCGGCGGACGCCGTAGACCAGCGCCTCGTCCTTGAACCCCAGCTCGTCGAACGGGACGGCGAGCCGCAGGCCCGGGATCCGGCGGAACAGCGTGCCGTAGACGATCTCCAGCTCGATCCGGGCCAGGTTCTGGCCGATGCACTGGTGGATGCCGTAGCCGAAGGCCAGGTGGCTGCGGGCCTCCTCGCGGCGGATGTCCAGGGTGTCCGGGTCCGGGAAGACGGCCTCGTCGTGGTTGGCGGCGTTGTTGAGCGGCAGGATGCCCTCGCCCGCCTTGATGGTCACCCCGCCCAGCTCGATGTCGGCCAGGGCGACCCGGGCGGTGCCGGAGTCGGAGATGGAGAAGAACCGCAGCAGCTCCTCCACCGCGCCCGGCAGCAGCTCGGGGTCGGCCTTGACCGCCGCCAGCTGGTCCGGGTGCTCCAGCAGGCCGAGCACGCCGAGCGAGATCATGTTGGCGGTGGTCTCGTGGCCGCCGACCAGCATCAGCCGGGCCATCGTGACGATGTCGGTGTGGTCGGCGATCGGCTCCTCGCGGTTCTTCTCGATGAACCGGCTGATCAGGTCGTCGCCGGGCTCGTTCTCCTTGGCGGTGATCAGCTTGTCCAGGTAGGTGTCCAGGGCCACCACCGCGGCGCCGTACTCCTCCGGACTGATGCCGTGGCTCATCATCGTCGCCGACCACTCCTCGAACTGCGGGTGGTCCTCGTAGGGGACGCCCAGCAGTTCGCAGATCACCAGCGAGGGCACGGCCAGCGCCAGCGCCGCCACCAGGTCGACCGGGCCGCCCTTGGCGAGCATCGCGTCGATCCGCTCGTCGACGATCTGCTGGATCCGGGGCCGCAGCGCGCGCATCCGGCGGGCGGTGAACTCGGGGATCAGGTAGCGGCGCTGGGCGGTGTGCTCGGGCGGGTCCATCGAGAGCATCATCAGCCGGACCTCCCGCAGCATCTCCGGGGGGATCGGGAACTGGTGCGGGTAGCCCGGCAGTTTGAGGTTGGAGCTGACCCGGTCGTCGCCGAGCACCGCCCTGACCTGCTCATGGGTGGTGACCAGCCAGGCGGGGCTGCCGGTGACCTTCAGCACCGCCTGGGAGACCGGCTGCTCCGCGCGCAGCTCGGCGTACCGCGCCGGCGGGCGGAAGGGGCAGGTGCGCGTCATGGGGAAGTCCGGCAGCGCGGCGGCCGGTTGGTCCTGGGTCATGGTGCCCTCTCGGGGTCGGTCCGCCTGGGTCACCAGGTGACGGGCAGTTCGTACATGCCGTAGACGATCGCGTCGTCCTTGAAGGTGAGCCCGGACACCGGGACGGCCAACCGGAGCTCGGGGATGCGGCGGAACAGGGTCTCGTAGACGATCTCGAGCTCGATCCGGGCCAGGTTCTGGCCGATGCACTGGTGGATGCCGTAGCCGAAGGCCAGGTGGCTGCGGGCCTCGCGGCGGATGTCCAGGGTGTCGGGGTCGGGGAAGACCGACTCGTCGTGGTTGGCCGAGTTGTTGAGCGGCAGGATGCCCTCGCCGGCCCTGATGGTGACGCCGTCCAGCTCGATGTCCTCCAGCGCCACCCGGGCGGTGCCGGAGTCGGAGATGGAGAAGAACCGCAGCAGCTCCTCGACGGCCTTGGGCAGCAGCTCGGGCTCGGCGCGCAGGGCGGCCAGCTGCTCCGGGTGCTCCAGCAGAGCCAGGGTGCCC
The DNA here is from genome assembly GCF_042869935.1 of Kitasatospora sp. NPDC006697. NCBI lineage: Bacteria > Bacillati > Actinomycetota > Actinomycetes > Kitasatosporales > Streptomycetaceae > Kitasatospora > Kitasatospora sp. NPDC006697. The sequence continues at coordinate 156,389 of NZ_JBIAGU010000015.1, read as the reverse complement.
AGCGCGATCATGTTGGCGGTGGTCTCGTGGCCGGTGACCAGCATCAGCCGGGCCATGCTGACGATGTCGGCGTGCTCCACCGAGGGCTCGGCCCGGTTGGCCGCGATCAGCCGGCTGATCATGTCGTCACCCGGCTCGGACTCCTTGGCGGTGACCAACTGGTCGACGTACTGGTCGAGTTCGTAGTGCGCCAGGCCGCGCTCGGCGTCGCTGATCTGCTGGTTCATGATCTGGCCGGCCCAGTGCTCGAAGCGCGGGTGGTCCTCGTAGGGGACGCCGAGCAGCCGGCAGATCACCAGCGAGGGCACCGGCAGCGCGAGCGCGCCGACCAGGTCCAGCGGGCCGCCCGCGGCCAGCATCGCGTCGATCCGCTCGTCGACGATCTGCTGGATGCCGGGGCGCAGCGCGCGCATCCGGCGCAGGCTGAACTCCGGGGCCAGCAGGCGGCGCTGGACGGTGTGCTCGGGCTGGTCCATGGAGAGGAAGGTGAGCGGCACGGACTGCAGCAACTCCTCGGGCACCGGCACCTGCAGCGGGTAGCCGGGCAGCTTGAGGTTGGCGCTCACCCGGGAGTCGCCGAGCACCTTCTTCAGGCCCTCGTAGGTGCTGACCAGCCACGCGGGCTTGCCGTTGACCTTGAGCACGGCCCGGGAGACCGGCTCCTTCGCGCGGAGCTCGGCGTAGCGCGCCGGCGGGGTGAACGGGCAGGCGCGCGGCATCGGGAAGGCGGGCGGCTCGTCGGCCGGACGGTGCTGGTCGGCTGTCTGGGTCATGGTGCGCACGCTAGGCGGCCCGCCGGGCCCGAAGTACCCCTGCCCACCCCTACCGTTCAGGCTGCTCTCCAGCGGCTCTCCGCCCCCGGGTGCTAGGGGCGGCTAGGGGTGCGGCCGGGCCGTCGCAGCGGGTTAGCGTCGGGGCCGGATCACGATTCCGTGCCCTCCCGAACCCGTCCGTCGACTGAGGTGGTTGCCGTGCCCCTGGAGCCCAGCGCGAAGGGAACCGTCCCGTTCGGGGAGTACCGGACCTGGTACCGGGTCACCGGCGACCTGAAGTCCGGCAGACCGGCCGTGGTGGTGGTGCACGGCGGCCCCGGCAGCACCCACGACTACCTGCTGCAGCTGTCCGAACTCGCCGAGCTGGGCTGGCCGGTGGTGCACTACGACCAGCTCGGCAACGGCGGCTCGACCCACCTGCCGCACAAGGGCGCCGAGTTCTGGAAGGTCGACCTCTTCGCCGCCGAACTGACGAACCTGCTGGCCGAGTTGGACATCGCGGACGACTACGTGCTGTTCGGCCAGTCCTGGGGCGGCCTGCTGGCCGCCAAGCACGCGATGGCCCGGCCGACCGGGCTGCGCGGCCTGGTGGTGGCCAACTCGCCGGCGTCCTACCCGCTCTGGCTCAGCGAGATGGCCGTGCTGCGGGCCCAGCTGCCGCCCGAGGTGCAGCAGACCCTGCTGAGGCACGAGGCAGCCGAGACCTTCGACTCGCCCGAGTACCTGGCCGCCATGCGGGTCTTCTACGACCGCCACGTCTGCCGGATCCTGCCCTGGCCGCGGGACTTCCTCTCCTCCTTCATGGAGATCTACAACGACCCGACCGTGTACTACACGATGAACGGGCCCAACGAGTTCCATGTGATCGGCACCCTCAAGGACTGGTCGATCATCGAGGAGCTGGACGGGATCCGGACCCCGACCCTGCTGATCAGCGGCAGGTACGACGAGGCGACCCCGGTCACCATGCAGCCCTACTTCGACCGCATCCCCACCGTGCGCTGGGAGGTCTTCGAGAACTCCAGCCACTGCCCGCACCTGGAGGAGTCGGCCCGGTTCACCGAGGTGATGGCCGGCTTCCTCGCCGAACTGGCCCAGCCGGCCGCGGAGGTGCGGCCGTGACCAAGCGCACGGCGATGGTCTTCCCCGGCATGGGCCCGGCCGCCTTCCGGGAGGCCGGCCGGTTCATGGTGGCCAACCGGCAGGCCCGCGCGCTGGTGGCGGTGGCCGACGAGGTGCTCGGCTACTCCCTGGTGGACGCCTTCCGCGAGGCCGAGGGCGACTACTCCGAGGCGGCCCAGGTGGCCTTCCTGGTCAACTGCCTGGCCAGCGCCGAGTGGGCGCGCGAGGAACTGGGCGTGGCGGCCGAGGCGGTGCTCGGCCCGAGCTTCGGCGAGAAGGCGGCCGTCGCCTACGCCCAGGCGCTGCCGGTGCCCGAGGCCGTCCGGATGACTGCCGAACTGGCCCGCTGCATGGACGACTACTTCAGCCGCGAGCACACCGACATCGTGGTGCAGTCCTTCGTCCGCACCCCCGAGCCGGAGCTGCGGACCATCCTCGCCGAACTGGACGAGCAGGGCGAGTGGCACGACATCTCCTGCTACATCGACGAGGGCTTCTACATGCTCTCGCTGCGCGAATCCCGGGTGGAGTGGCTGCAGCAGCGGCTGCGCGCGGTCGGCGGGATGCCGCTCTACACCATGCGCCCGCCGCTGCACTCGGGCGCCTTCACGGGGCTGCGCGAGAAGGCCGAGCGCGAGGTGCTGGCCACCCTGGAGTTCACCGACCCGAAGCTGCCGGTGGTGGCCGACCAGGACGGCGCGCTGCTCACCACGGCCGAGCAGGTGCGCACCATGCTGCTGGACAGCATCGTCCGCCCGCTGCGCTGGCCGGCGGCGGTGGCCGGGCTGCGGCGGCTGGAGATCGAGCGGGTCTGCGTGGCCGGGCCGGACAGCCTGTTCGGCCGAGTCCCCTGCACCACCGCCAATTTCGAGGTGCTGCCGGCCAACCCCCGGCTGGCGATGACCCCGAGGCGCCGCACCACCGCCGGCTGAGACACCTGCCGACCAACCGCACCCGGCGACGAACACCAACCTGAGGGAGTCACCATGTGGGACCAGACCTTCGAAGAGACCCTGCGCCGCTTCCTGCCGTTCCTGCCGCCGGGGGAGGAGCTGGCCGAGGACACCCCGCTGCGCGACCTGGGCCTGGACTCGCTCGGCACCGTCGAGCTGCTGGGCAACCTGGAGGGCGCCTACGACGTCCGCTTCCTGGACGACGCGCTGACCCCGGAGACCTTCGCCACCCCGGCCGTGCTCTGGAAGACCGTGGCGGGCCTGCTGCCCGGCTCCGCCATCTGACGCACCGTCAGCAGACGAGAAGGGGAGGAGAGCCGTGGATCACGCGCTGTACGGGCGGTTCCTGCGCGGACTCGCCAAGTCGGCCGAGCGCCCCGCGGTGCTGGCCGGCGGCAGCGGCCTGAGCTACCAGGAGCTGCACGAGCGCGCCCTGCTGCTGGCCGGCTCGCTGCTGGCCGCGCTGCCGGCCCGGCCCGCGGCGGTCGGCGTGCTGGCGGGCAAGGGGCTGACGGCCTACCCGTCGCTGCTGGCCGGCCTCTACACCGGGTGCACCGTGGTCCCGCTGCAGCCGGGCTTCCCGGCCGCCCGGACCCGGCAGATGATCGAGGCGAGCGGGGTCGCCGCGCTGGTCGCCGACGACGACGCGCTGCCGGCCCTGGCCGCGCTGCACGCCGAGGGCGTCGACCTCCCGGTGCTCTTCGCCCCCGGCGGCCAACCCCAGCCGGCCGTACCCGTGCTGGTGCGGCGGGCGCTGGGCGCGCCGGTGCCGGTGCGCGCCGAGGACACCGCCTACGTGCTCTTCACCTCCGGCTCGACCGGCCGCCCCAAGGGCGTTCCGGTCACCCACGCCAACACCCGGCACTACTTCGGACTGCTGGACGAGCGCTACGACTTCGGCCCCGAGGACGTCTTCACCCAGAACTTCGACCTCAACTTCGACTGCGCCGTCTTCGACCTGTTCTGCGCCTGGGGAGCGGGTGCCACGCTGGCCGTGCCGCCGCCGCAGGCCTACCGGGACATGCCCCGGTTCCTCGCCGAGCACGGCGTGACGGTCTGGTTCTCCACCCCCAGCGCCATCGCGCTGGTGCGGCGAACCGGCGGTCTGCGGCCCGCCGCGATGCCCTCGCTGCGCTGGAGCTTCTTCGCCGGCGAGGCGCTGAGCTGCCGGGACGCGGGCGACTGGCGGGCCGCGGCGCCGGAGTCGGTGCTGGAGAACCTGTACGGCCCGACCGAGTTGACCATCACCGTCGCCGTCCACCGCTGGGCGGGCGAGGACGCGCCCAACGGCATGGTGCCGACCGGCGCCGTGCACCCGGGGCACGCCGTGCTGCTGCTCGGCCCCGGCGGCGAGGAGAGCGCCACCGAAGGTGAACTCTGCATCGCCGGACCCCAGCTGACCGCCGGCTACCTGGACCCGGCCGACGACGCGGGACGGTTCTTCGAGCGCTACGGCCGCCGGTTCTACCGCACCGGGGACCGGGTGCGGCGGGCCGCCGGCGGCGAACTGCTCTACCTGGGCCGGGACGACGCCCAGGTGCAGGTGCTCGGGGTGCGGGTGGAGCTGGCCGAGGTGGACGCCGCGGTGCGCGGCTGCCCGGGCGTGCAGGACGCCGTCACCGTCGCCGTGCCCGCCCGGGGCTCGGTGGAGCTGGTGGTCTTCCACACCGGCGAGCCGGTGCCGGCGGCCCGGCTGGCCCGCGAGCTGCGCGCGGTGCTGCCCGCCGCCGTGATCCCCAGACGCTACTGCCACGTGGCCGAGTTCCCGCTGAACCCCAACCGGAAGATCGACCGCAAGCAACTCGCCGCCCAGGCGGCTCCGCCAGCCGAGTGAGGCTCACCATGGAGAGGACGGACACACACCGTGAGTCGTAACGCGATACCGCAGGCCGGGCAGGCCGTGCTGGTGCACGGAGTGCTCGACGAGGCGACGGCCGAGGCCGCGCCCGGCGCCATCGCGGTCGGCGACCGGGACGGGCGCTGGACCTACCGGGAGTTGAGCGCCCACAGCCACGCCGTCAACGCCTGGCTGGACGCCCGCGGGGTCCGGGCCGGCGACCGGGTGCTGGTCCAACTGCCCAGCAACCGCGCCCTGGTGGCGCTGCTCTACGGCACCGCGCGGCGCGGCGCGGTGCTGGTGCCGCTCAACCCGGGCATGAAGGAGTACCACCTGCGCTCGGTGCTCGCCAACGCCGAGCCCCGGCTGGTGATCGTCGCCGACGAGGCGGCGCCGCGGGTGGCCGGCCTCTCCCCGGCCGAGGTGCTGCCGTTCGGCGAGGCCTGGTCCGAGGTGACCGCACTGCACGAGGCGGGCGCCCGGCCGGCCGAGCAGCCGGTGGACCCCGACGAGGTCGCCGTGCTGGTCTACACCTCCGGCAGCACCGCGGCGCCCAAGGGGGTGATCTGCCCGCACCGCCAGATGGTCTTCGCCTCCCGCGCGATCAACCGGGAACTCGGCTACCGCCCCGACGACGTGGTGTTCTGCCGGTTCCCGATCTCCTGGGACTACGGCCTCTACAAGGTCCTGCTGGCCGCCCTCGGCCGCAGCGAACTGGTGCTCGCCGACACCGACTCCGACCTGGTGCTGCTGCGGCGTATCCGGGAGAGCGGCGCCACCGTGGTGCCGATCGTGCCCTCGCTGGCCGCGATGATCTGCTCGCTGGCCGAACGCGAGCCGGCCGCCGCCTCCAAGGTGCGGATGTTCACCAACACCGGTGCCGCGCTGCCCAAGGCCACCGCCGACGCGCTGCGCGCGGCCTTCCCAGGCGCCGAGGTGATCCGCCAGTTCGGCCAGACCGAGTGCAAGCGGATCTCGGTGCTGCCACCGGAGTTCGAGGACAGCAAGCCCACCTCGGTGGGCCGCCCGCTGCCCGGCACCCGGGTGCTGATCCTGGACGAGCAGGGCGACGAGCTGCCCACCGGCGAGGCCGGCGAGATCGTGGTGGAGGGCCCGCACGTGATGCCCGGCTACTGGCGGGCGCCCGAACTCACCGCCAAGGCCTTCAGGACCGACCCGGTGAGCGGGCAACGGCGGCTGCACACCGGCGACTTCGGCAGCGTCGACGAGGACGGCTTCCTCTACTACGAGGGCCGCCGGGACGACATGTTCAAGCGCAAGGGCGTGCGGATGAGCACCATCGAGATCGAGGCCGCCGCCATGGACATCCCCGGCGTGCAGGCCGCCGCCGTGCTGCCGCCGGTCGAGGGCCGCGACCTGGCGGTCTGCGTGGTCGGCGAGCTGGCCCCGCACACGGTGCTGCGCGAGCTGTCGCTGCGGCTGGAGCCGGCCAAGGTGCCGGGCCTGTGCCGGGTGGTCGACGAACTGCCGCTCACCCTGCACGGCAAGCACGAGCGCCGCAAGCTCGCCCTGCTCTTCGAAGGGAGCACCCCGTGACCGGCCACACCGACCTCGCCAAGCGCTTCGGCACCCCGTGCTACGTCTACGATCTGGACCGGATCGCGGCCGCCCGCGGTGACCTGTTCGACGCGCTGCCCGAGCAGGTCGAGCTGTTCTACGCGGCCAAGGCCAACCCGCACCCCGAACTGCTGCGCGAGCTGCGGTCCGGCCGGGGGCGGCACTGCCGGGCGGAGATCAGCTCCACCGGCGAGCTGGCCGCGGTGCTGGCCGCCGGGTACCCCGGGGCCGACATCCTCTACACCGGCCCCGGCAAGACCGACGGCGAGCTGACCGAGGCGCTGGCCGCCGGGGTGCGGCACTTCTCGGTGGAGTCGCTGGGCGACCTGCGCAACATCGGCGCCGCCGCCACCCGGCTGGGCGTCGTCGCCCGCTGCCTGCTGCGGGTCAACAGCGCCGGCGCCAGCGCCACCTCGAGCATCCGGATGACCGGCGTGCCCTCCCAGTTCGGCTTCGACAGCGAGACCCTGCCCGAAGTGCGCGAGCAGCTGTTCGACGTGCCGGGCACCGAGGTGGTGGGCGCGCACTTCTTCCCGCTCAGCAACGCCAAGGACGAGGCCAGCCTGATCGGCGAGTTCCGGCACACCATCGGGACGGCGGCCCGGGTACAGGCCGAACTCGGCACCCGGTTCCGGTTCGTGGACATCGGCGGCGGCTTCTCGGTGCCGTACGCCGTCCGCGGCCCCCGGCCGGTCTACCGGGAGCTGCGGGCCGCGCTGGCCGAGGCGCTGGACGAGTCCTTCCCCGGCTGGCGCAGCGGTGAGGTGCGGATCGCCGTCGAGTCCGGGCGCTACCTGGTCGGCGACAGCGGCACCCTGGTGGTCGGCGTGGTCAACCTCAAGGAGAGCCGCGGGCGCCGCTTCGTCATCCTGGACGGCGGGATCAACACCTTCGGCGGCATGTCGGGCCTGGGCCGGATCATGCCGGTCTCGGTCCGGCTGGACGAGGAGGGAATCCCGCTGGCGCAGATCGCCAGCCTGGTCGGCCCGCTCTGCACCCCGGGCGACGTGCTCGGCCGCGACATCGAACTGCCCGCGCTGGCCCCGGGCGACGTGGTGAGCATCCCCAACGCGGGCGCCTACGGGCCGACCGCCAGCCTGCTGATGTTCCTCGGCCGCCCCGCCCCGACCGAGATCCTGGTCCGCGGCGAGGAACTGGTCTCGGTCTCCCGGATCGAGCACCACCGCGCCTACCAGCTCGGCGAGCAGCTGTGAGCCCGCTGCCGGCCCAGGCCGCGCCCAACCGGACGGTGGTCGTCGCGGGCGGCACCTCCGACTCGCACACCTGGAACCTGGTCTTCCTGCAACTGCTGCTGGAGGAGCTGGGGTTCGAGGTGGTCAACCTCGGCCCGTGCGTGCCCACCGAGCTGCTGGTGGACGAGTGCCTGGCCCGCCGCCCGGCGCTGCTGGTGGTCAGCAGCGTCAACGGGCACGGCTACCAGGACGGCATCCGGATGATCGGCAAGCTGCGCGAACGGGCCGAGCTGGACTCCGTCCCGGCCGTGATCGGCGGCAAGCTGGGCATCTCGGGCGCCCAGAGCACCGAGCAGCTGGCCGAGTTGGCGGCCGCCGGCTACGACGCGGTCTTCGACGACGGGGCGGAGGGAATCGCGTCCTTCCGGCGGCTGCTCGACTCGCTCCCGCAGCGGGTGCTGACGTGAGCGGGGGCGGGTTCGGCGCATTCGTCCGCCGGGCGCGGCAGGCCGGCGAACTCGTGGTGCAGCCCCGGATGGGGATGAGCGATCCGGCGCAGATGCGGGCCGGACTGCTGGCCACCAAGGGTGCCGCCGGGCGCACGGTCGGAACCGTCACCCTGGACAGCTACACCCGGGTGAACGACCTGGAGTCCGCCGAACTCGCCCTGCTGGAAGGCGTACCGCTCAACGGCTACCCGATCGTCAGCCACGACCTGCGGACCACCAGGCAGGTGCTGGACGGCATCCACGGCGCCGAGTTCCCGGTGCAGGTGCGGCACGGCTCGGCCGCGCCGCTGGACATCTTCCGGGCGCTGATGGCCGTCGGCCTGGACGCCTCCGAGGGCGGACCGGTCTCCTACTGCCTGCCCTACGGGCGGATCCCGCTGCACCAGTCGATGGCCAACTGGGAACGCTCCTGCGAGCTCTTCAGCCGGCTGCGCGAACTCGGCCTGGAACCGCACCTGGAGACCTTCGGCGGCTGCATGCTCGGCCAACTCTGCCCGCCCAGCCAGCTGGTGGCGATCAGCGCGCTGGAGGCGCTGTTCTTCCACCAGCACGGGCTGCGCTCCATCTCGGCCAGCTACGCCCAGCAGACCCACCGGCAGCAGGACATGGAGGCGGTCTTCGCGCTGCGCCGGCTCTGCGCCGAGCTGCTGCCCGGCGCCGACTGGCACGTGGTCGTCTACGCCTACATGGGCGTCTACCCGACCACCCCGCGCGGCTCGCTGGCGCTGCTCGGCGAGGCGGCCGAACTGGCCGCCGCCACCGGCTCGGAGCGGCTGATCGTGAAGACCGTCGCCGAGTCGGTGCGGATCCCGACCGTCGCGGAGAACGTCGACGCGCTGGAGCACGCGGCCGCCCGGGCGGCCCGCACCGCGCGGATCGCCGACGACGGCGCCGACTCGCAGACCTACGCCGAGGCCGCGGCCCTGGTCGCCGCCGTGCTCGACCTGGACGCCGACGTCGGCCGGGCGATGCTGCTGGCGTTCCGCCGCGGCTACCTGGACATCCCGTACTGCCTGCACCCCGACAACCAGGGGCGCACCCGCAGCTACCTGGACCGGGAGGGCCGGCTGCGCTGGGCGGACACCGGACGGCTGCCGCTGGCCGGGGTGGTGGCGGCCGGGACGTCGCACAGCGTCACCTCCGGCGAGTTGCTGGCGGCGCTGTCCTACCTGCGCTGGAAGTACGACGAGGACGCGATCACCGCCGGGACGGGCCGCGCGCTCCCCGGCAGCACGGGCTGAGCCGGACCGGCCCCCGGATAACTGTTCGAGCTTGGCCGACTGTGGGAGATCCGCGGATGAACGAGGCACGTTCCGATTCAGACCTGGCCCGGCTGCTGGCCGCCGCCGCGCCCTCGGAGCACCGGAGGCTGGTCCTCGACCTGGTGCGCGACACCGCCCTGGCGGCGCTCCGGGCCGCCCGCCCGGAGGCGCCCGACACCCTGGACCCCGCGCAGGCCTTCACCGCGCTCGGCTTCGACTCGCTGGCCTCCGTCGACCTCCAGGCCCGCCTGGTCGCCGCCACCGGCCTGGCGCTGCCGGTCACCGTGGTCTACGACTGCCCGACCCCCGCCGCGCTGGCCGAGCGGCTGCTCACCGAGGCGCTGGGCGAGCCGGCCGCAGCGCCCGAGCCGGCCGCCGGGCCCGGTGCCGCCGACGAGCCGATCGCCATCGTCGGCATCGGCTGCCGCTTCGCCGGCGGCCTCGACTCCCCGGAGGCGCTCTGGCAACTGCTGCGCGAGGGCGGCGAGGTGCTCTCCGCCTTCCCCGAGGACCGCGGCTGGGACCTGGACCGGATGTTCGACGAGGACCCGGACACCCCCGGCAGCAGCTACGTCCGCAGCGGCGGCTTCCTGGACACGGCCACCGGGTTCGACGCCGAGTTCTTCGGCATCAGCCCCCGCGAGGCGCTGGCCATGGACCCCCAGCAGCGGGTGGTGCTGGAGACCGCCTGGCAGGCCCTGGAGCACGCCGGCGTCGACCCGCTGGCGCTGCGCGGCACCGAGGCCGGGATGTTCTTCGGCGCCGAGGTGCAGGAGTACGGCCCCCGCCTGCACGAGGCCCCCGACGGCCTGGACGCCTACCTGATGACCGGCAACGCGCCCAGCGTGATCGCCGGCCGGGTCGCCTACGTGCTCGGCGCCACCGGCCCCGCCGTCACCGTGGACACCGCCTGCTCGGCCTCGCTGGTCGCGATCCACCTGGCCTGCCAGTCGCTGCGGGCGGGCGAGTCCTCGCTGGCGCTGGCCGGCGGCGTCGCCGTGCTCGGCGGGCCCGGCGTCTTCACCGCCTTCAGCCGCCAGCGCGGCCTGGCCCCCGACGGCCGCTGCAAGGCCTTCGCCGCCGCCGCGGACGGTACCGGCTTCGCCGAGGGCGCCGGCGTGCTGGTCCTGGAGCGGCTCTCCGAGGCCGAGCGCAACGGGCACCGGGTGCTCGCCCTGGTGCGCGGCTCCGCCGTCAACCAGGACGGCGCCTCCAACGGGCTCACCGCCCCCAGCGGCAGCTCGCAGCGGCGGCTGATCCGGCAGGCGCTGGCCAACGCCGGCCTGCGGGCCGCCGAGGTGGACGCCGTCGACGCGCACGGCACCGGCACCACGCTCGGCGACCCGATCGAGGCCGGCGCCCTGATCGCCGCCTACGGCCAGGACCGGCCCGCCGACGCGCCGCTGCTGATCGGCTCCGCCAAGTCCAACCTCGGCCACACCCAGGGCGCGGCCGGCGTGGCCGGGGTGATCAAGATGGTGCTCGCCATGCGGCACGGCTATCTGCCGAAGAGCCTGCACATCGACGCCCCCAGCCCGCACGTCGACTGGGCGGCCGGCGCCGTCGAGCTGCTCACCGAGGGGCGGCCCTGGCCGGAGACCGGCGCGCCGCGCCGGGCCGGCGTCTCCTCCTTCGGCGTCAGCGGCACCAACGCGCACGTGGTGCTGGAGCACCAGCCCGAGCCCGAGCCGGCCGCCGGCGACGCCCCGTCCGGGGTGCTGCCCTTCGTGCTGTCGGCCCGCGGCGAGCAGGCGCTGCGGCGGCGGGCCGCCGATCTGCTGCCGCTGCTGGACCGGGAGGGGCTGAGGCTCGCCGACCTCGCCCACTCGCTGGCCACCACCCGGGCCGGGCTGAGCCACCGCGCGGCGATCGCCGCCGAGGACCGCGCCGAGCTGCGGGCCGGCCTGACCGCGATCGCCGCCGGAGCGGTCCCCGCCGGCTCGGCCGGCGCCGGCAAGCTCGCCTTCCTCTTCACCGGCCAGGGCAGCCAGCGGCTCGCGATGGGCCGTCAACTGCTGGCCGCCGAACCGGTCTTCGCCGAGGCCCTGGCCAAGGCCTGCGGCTACCTCGACCTGCAGCTCGACCGGCCGCTCACCGAGGTGCTGTTCGCCGCCGAAGGCACGCCCGCGGCCGAGCTGCTGCACCGCACCGAGTACGCCCAGCCGGCGCTCTTCGCGATCGAGGTCGCGCTCTTCCGGCTGGCCGAGAGCTGGGGCCTGCGCCCCGACTACCTGGCCGGGCACTCGATCGGCGAGCTGGCCGCCGCGCACGTGGCCGGGGTGCTCACCCTGGAGGACGCCGCCATCCTGGTCGCCGCGCGCGGGCGGCTGATGCAGGCGCTGCCGGCCGGCGGTGCGATGGCCGCCGTGCAGGCCGCCGAGGCCGAGGTGGCGCCGCTGCTCACCGCGCGGGTCGGGATCGCGGCCGTCAACGGCCCCCGCTCGGTGGTCCTCTCCGGGGAGGAGCAGGAGGTGCTGCGGATCGCGGCGGCCTTCGGCAAGTCCAAGCGGCTCAAGGTCAGCCACGCCTTCCACTCGCCGCTGATGGCGCCGGTGCTCGCCGAGTTCCGCCGGATCGCCAGGGTGCTGGACTACGCCGCGCCGAAGATCCCGATCGTCTCCACCGTCACCGGCGAGCTCTGCGGGGAGCGGATCGCCACCCCCGAGTACTGGGTGGAGCACATCGCCGCGCAGGTGCGGTTCGCGGCGGCGGTGGAGTGGCTGGCCGGCGCCGGGGTGGAGACCTTCCTGGAGATCGGGCCGGACGGCGTGCTCTGCGCCATGGCCCAGGAGTGCCTGGCCGACCCGACCGCCGTGCTCGCCCCGCTGCTGCGCCGCGAGCACGGCGAGCAGCGGCAGGCGCTGCTCGCACTGACGGCCGCATACTGCAACGGCGTTGCCGTCGACTGGGACCGGTTCCACGCCGGCCGCGGCGGCCGGACCATCGACCTGCCGACCTACCCGTTCCAGCGCAAGCGGTTCTGGCTGGAGCCCGGCTCGGCCCGCGCCGACCTCGCCGACCTCGGCCAGCTCCCGGCCCACCACCCGCTGCTGGGCGCCGTGGTGGCGGTCGGCGCGGACGGTGTGGTGCTCACCGGACAGCTCTCGCTGCGGGCCCGGCCCTGGCTCGGCGACCATGTGATCGGCGGGCGGGTGCTCTTCCCCGGCACCGCCTTCGTGGAGCTGGCCGTCCGGGCCGGCGACCACGTCGGCGCGGGCGCGGTGGAGGAACTCACCCTGGGCGCACCGCTGGTGCTGCCCGCCGACGGCGGGGTCGGCATCCAGGTCGCGGTGGGCGAGCCGGACCCGGGCGGGCGCCGGCCGCTGACCATCCACTCCCGCACGGCCGACGGTCCCTGGCGCCAGCACGCCAGCGGGGCGCTGGCGCCCGCCGCCGAGCAGCCGGGGCAGCCGCCGGAGAGCTGGCCGCCGCAGGGCGCCGCGCAGATCGACCTGGCCGGCGTGTATCAGGCCCTGGCCGACCAGGGCTACGGCTACGGCCCCGCGTTCCAGGGCCTGCGGGCGGCCTGGCGGCACGGCGAGGAGGTGTACGCCGAGGTCGCGCTGCCCGAGGAACTCGCCGCTGAGGCCGCCGAGTTCGGCCTGCACCCGGCGCTGCTGGACGCCGCGCTGCACGCCGCCGACCTGGACGCCGAACCGCGCGGCGACCTGCTGGTGCCGTTCGCCTGGACCGGGGTGTCGCTGCACGCCGCCGGGGCGGCCGCCGTGCGGGTGCGGATCTCCCGGCCCGGCAAGGACACCCTCGCGCTGGACTTCGCCGACACCGCCGGCGCACCGCTGGCCACCGTGCGCGGGCTGGTCTCCCGGCCGGTCGCGGACGGCGAACTGCTCTACGCCGTGCGGCAGTCGCCGGCGGCGCTGCCGGACGGGCCGGTGGAGCCGCTGCGGACCGCCGTGCTGGACGACGCCTTGGACCGGCTCGACGGCCCGGTGCCGCAGGCCGTCGTGCTGCCGGCGGCGGCCGGCGCCGAGCCGCTGGCGGAGACCGCCCGGGTGCTGCGGGTGGTGCGGGAGTGGCTGGCCGGGGAGCGGTTCGCCGAGGCCGTGCTGGTGGTGGTCACCCCGCCGTCGGCCCTCGCCGGCGCGCCGGTGCGCGGCCTGATCCGCTCCGCGCAGGCCGAGCACCCCGGCCGGTTCGTGCTGATCGAGCACGCGGGGCTGCCCACCGAGGCCGAGCTGGCCGCCGCGCTGGCCACCGGCGAGCCGGAGCTCTCGCTGACGGAGGGTCGGTTGACGGTGCCCCGGCTGGCCGTGCTGCCACCGGCGGCGAACCCGGCGCCCGACTGGGGCACCGTGCTGATCACCGGCGGCACCGGCGGCCTGGGCGGGCTGCTGGCCCGCCACCTGGTCACCGAGCACGGCGTGCGCCGCCTGGTGCTGGCCGGCCGGCGCGACTCCGCGCCCGAACTCGCCGCCGAACTCACCGGGCTGGGCGCCGAGGTGGCCGTGGTCGGCTGCGACGTGGGCGACCGCGAGGCGGTGGCCGCGCTGCTGGCCGCCCACCCGGTCGACTCGGTGATCCACGCCGCCGGCACGGTGGCCGACGCCGTGATCGGTTCGCTCACCGAGGAGGCGCTGGCGGAGGTGTTCCGGGCCAAGGCCGACGGCGCCCGCCACCTGCACGAGCTCACCGCCGACCGGGAGTTGACGGCCTTCGTGCTCTTCTCCTCGCTCGCCGCCGTGCTCGACGGCGCCGGACAGGGCAACTACGCGGCCGCCAACGCCTACCTGGACGCGCTCGCCGAACACCGCGCCGCCCAGGGACTGCCCGCCACCGCCCTCGCCTGGGGCCTGTGGACCGGCGGGGCCGGCATGGGCGCCGCGCTGGACCGGGCCGCGCTGGACCGGATCGCCCGCTACGGGGTGCCCGGCCTGGACCCGGCCCACGCCCTGCGCCTCTTCGACGCGGCCGTGCGCACCGGCGAGCCCAGGGTGGTCCCCGTCGAGCTGGACGCCGCCGCCGTGCGCGGCCGCCCCGACGGCATCCCCGCCCTGCTCAGCGGCCTGGTCCGCCCGGTCACCCGCCGCTCCGCCGCCGCCCGCGGCAGCCAGGACCGGGCCGCCGGCAGCGCGTTGGCCGCGCTGCCCGCCGCCGAGCGGGACCGCGCCCTGCTGGAGCTGGTCCGCACCGAGGTGGCCGCCGTGCTGCGGCACGAGGGCGCGGCGGCGATCAGCCCGACCCGGGCCTTCACCGAGATCGGCTTCGACTCGCTGGCCGCCGTCGAGCTGCGCAACCGCCTCACCACGGCGACCGGGCTGCGGCTGCCCGCCACCCTGGTCTTCGACCACCCGTCACCGAAGGCGCTGGCCGCGCACCTCCGCGAGACCCTGTTCGGCGGCCCGGCCCGGCAGCAGGCCGCACCGGCACCCGCCGCCCTGAGCGAGGACCCGATCGTGATCGTCGGGATGAGCTGCCGCTACCCCGGCGGCGTCGAGTCGCCCGAGGACCTGTGGCGGGTGGTCGCCGAGGGCGTCGACACCATCGCCGAGTTCCCCGCCGACCGGGGCTGGGACACCGGGGCGATCTATGACCCGGAGCCCGGCACCCCCGGCAGGACCTACGCCCGCGAGGGCGGATTCCTCTACCGGGCCGCCGAGTTCGACGCCGACTTCTTCGGCATCAGCCCGCGCGAGGCCGTCGCGATGGACCCGCAGCAGCGCCTGCTGCTGGAGGTCTCCTGGGAGGCCTTCGAACGCGCGGGCATCGACCCGGCGGCGGTGCGGGGGAGCAGCACCGGAGTCTTCGCCGGAGTGATGTACCACGACTACGGCAGCTGGCTCGGCGCCGAACCACCCGAGGAGGTCGCCGCCTACCTCGGCAACGGCACCCTGGGCAGCGTGCTCTCCGGCCGCGTCGCCTACGCGCTCGGGCTGGAGGGCCCGGCGGTCACCGTGGACACCGCCTGCTCCTCCTCGCTGGTCACCCTGCACCTGGCCGCGCAGGCGCTGCGCGGCGGCGAGTGCTCGCTGGCGCTGGCCGGCGGGGTCACCGTGATGTCCACCCCCGACACCTTCATCGACTTCAGCCGCCAGCGCGGCCAGGCCGCCGACGGGCGCTGCAAGTCCTTCGCGGCCGCGGCGGACGGCACCGGCTGGGGCGAGGGCGTCGGCGTGCTGGTGCTGGAGCGCCGCTCGGACGCCGAGCGCAACGGGCACCGGGTGCTGGCCGTGCTGCGCGGCTCCGCGATCAACCAGGACGGCGCCTCCAACGGGCTCACCGCGCCCAACGGGCCGTCCCAGCAGCGGGTGATCCGCGCGGCGCTGGCCCAGGCCGGGCTCGGCAGCGCCGAGGTGGACGCGGTGGAGGCGCACGGCACCGGGACCACCCTGGGCGACCCGATCGAGGCGCAGGCGCTGCTCGCCACCTACGGCCGGGAGCGGCCCGCGGAACGCCCGTTGTGGCTGGGCTCGATCAAGTCCAACCTGGGCCACACCCAGGCCGCGGCGGGCGTGGCGGGCGTGATCAAGATGGTGCAGGCGATGCGGCACGGCGTGCTGCCGAAGACCCTGCACGTGGACGCCCCCTCGGACCAGGTGGACTGGACGGCGGGCGCGGTCGAACTGCTCACCGAGGCCCGCGCGTGGCCGCAGGCGAACCGGCCGCGCCGGGCGGCCGTCTCCTCCTTCGGCATCAGCGGCACCAACGCCCATGTGATCCTGGAGCAGGCGCCGCCCGCCGTGGAGACCCCGGCCGGCACCCCGCCGCCGCTGGTCGCGCTGCCGCTCTCGGCCCGCGCCCCCGAGGCGCTGGCCGCCCAGGCCGAGCGGCTGGCACCCTTGCAGGCGCCGCTGGCCGACCTGGGCCACGCGCTCGCCACCACCCGCACCGCGCACCCGCACCGCGCCGTGGTGCTGGCCGCCGGGCGGGCCGGACTCGACGCCGCCCTGGCCGCGCTGCGCGCGGGCGGCGAGGCCCCCGGGCTGGTCACCGGCACCGCCGAGGAGGGCGGCCTGGCCTACCTGTTCTCCGGCCAGGGCTCGCAACGGCCCGGCGCCGGCCGCGAGCTGTACCAGGCGTTCCCGGTCTACGCCGAGCACTTCGACCGGGCCGCCGCCCACCTGGACCCGGCGCTCGACCGGCCGCTGGCCGAGGTGGTCTTCGGCACCGACGCCGACCTGCTGGGCCGCACCGCCTACACCCAGGCCGCGCTCTTCGCCACCGAGGTGGCGCTCTTCCGGCTGCTGGAGTCCTTCGGCCTGCGCCCGGACTTCCTGGCCGGGCACTCGATCGGCGAGCTGGCCGCCGCGCACGTCAGCGGCGTCTGGTCGCTGGCCGACGCGGCCACGGCCGTGGCCGCCCGGGGCCGGCTGATGCAGGCGCTGCCCGAGGGCGGCGCGATGGTCGCGGTGCGGGCGAGCGAGGCCGAGGTGCTGCCGCTGCTGGACGGGCGGGTCGGCATCGCCGCCGTCAACGGCCCGCGCTCGGTGGTGCTCTCCGGCGACACCGAGGCCGTGCTGGCGGTGGCCGGGCGGTTCGAGCGGTCCAGGCGGCTGACCGTCTCGCACGCCTTCCACTCGCCCCGGATGGACGGCATGCTGGCCGAGTTCGGCGCCGTGCTGGCCGGGCTGGCGTACGGCGAGCCCGCCATCCCGATCGTCTCCACCCTGACCGGCCGCCCGGCGGGCGCCGCGGAGCTGGGCACGCCCGAGTACTGGGTCCGGCACGTCCGCGAGGGCGTGCGGTTCGCCGACGCCGTCACCGCGCTGGCCGGGCAGGGCGTCAGCACCTTCCTGGAGCTCGGCCCGGACGCCGTGCTGAGCGCCCTGGGCCCCGACTGCCTGCCGGAGGACTCGCCCGCGGTCTTCGCCCCCGTCGCCCGCCGGGAGAAGCCCGAGACGGCGGAGCTGCTGGGCGCGCTCGCGCTGGCCCACACCCGCGGCGCGGAGGTCGACTGGACGGCGCTGTACGGCGACTACGCCGCCCGCCCGGTCGAGCTGCCCACCTACGCCTTCCAGCACCGCCGGTTCTGGCTGGACGCCCCGGCCGCCAGGAGCGACCCCGGCAGCCTCGGCCAGGCCCCGGTGGACCACCCCCTGGTCGGCGCCGGCATCCGGCTCGCCGCCTCGGACGAGGTGGTGCTGACCGGCCGGGTCTCCCGGGCCACCCACCCGGCGCTCGCCGAGCACGCCGTGCTCGGCACCGTGCTGCTGCCCGGCACCGCGCTGGTCGACCTGGCGATCCGGGCCGGCGAGGAGCTCGGCCTGCCCGTGCTGGAGGAGCTGACCCTCCAGGCGCCGCTGCCGCTGCCCGGGTCCACGGCCGTGCAGCTCCAGGTGGCGGCCGGGCGCGACGGCGCCGTGCGGATCTTCTCCCGCCCGGCGGACGCCGGGGAGGCCGACTGGACCACCCACGCCACCGGCCGGCTCGCCGAGCCCGGCGGCGCCGCGCCCGAGCCGCCCACCCAGTGGCCGCCCGCCCAGGACACCGCGCTCGACGTCACCGGCCTCTACGCCCGGATGCGGGAGCAGGGCTACGAGTACGGCCCGGTCTTCCAGGGCGTCAAGGCCGCCTGGCGGCACGGCGAGGAGGTCTTCGCCGAGCTCGAACTCCCCGCCGCCGAACGGCCCGCCGCCGCCCGCTACGGCCTGCACCCCGCCTTGCTGGACGCCGCCCTGCACGTCAGCGCGCTGCTGGAGGAGGAGCCGGCGGACGGCAGGGTGCTGCTGCCGTTCGCCTGGAACGGCGTCCGGCTGCACTCCACCGGCGCCGCCGCCGCCCGGGTGCGGCTGACCCGGGAGGAAGGCGGCGCCCTCCGGATCGAGCTGGCGGACGCCGACGGCACCCCGCTGGCCACCGTCGACTCCTTCGTCACCCGCCCGGTGACGGCCGGTCAGCTCGGCGCCCAGCAGGACTCGCTGTTCACCGTCGAGCTGGTGCCGGGGCCGGTCGCCGGCAGCCTGGAGGGCCGGCGGGTCGCGGTGCTCGGCGCGGACGGCCTGGGCCTCGGCCTGCCCGTGCACCCGGACCTGGCCGCGCTCGGCGAGGCCGTTCCCGAGGTGGTGCTGCTGCCCGTGCCCGCGGGCCCGCAGGAGCGGGTGCCGGAGGCCGTGCGGGCCGCCCTGCGGGCCGTCCTCGCCCCCGTCCAGCAGTGGCTGGCCGAGGAGCGCTACGCCAAGGCGACGCTGGTGGTGCTGACCTCGGGCGGACTGGCGGACGCCGCCGTGCGCGGCCTGGTCCGCGCGGCGCAGGCCGAGGACCCCGGCCGGATCGTCCAGCTGGAGCTGGCGGGCGGCGACCCGCTCACCCCGGAGCTGCTGGCCGGCGCCCTGGACTCGGGCGAACCCGAACTGGTGCTGCGCGAGGGCGGCCTGCGACTGCCCCGGCTCACCCGGGCCGAGCCGCCGGCCGGCGCGGCGGACCCCGACTGGGGCACCGTGCTGATCACCGGCGGCACCGGCGGCCTGGGCGCGCTGCTGGCCCGCCACCTGGTCGCCGAGCACGGCGTGCGCAGCCTGGTGCTGGCCGGCCGCCGCGGCTCGGCCCCCGAACTCGCCGCCGAACTCACCGAACTGGGCGCGCAGGTGGCCGTGGTGGCCTGCGACGTGGCCGACCGGGCCGCCGTGGCCGCGCTGCTCGCCGCGCACCCGGTGCGGAGCATCGTGCACACCGCCGGCGTCCTGGACGACGCGCTGATCGGCTCGCTCACCCCCGAGCGGATCGACACCGTGCTCCGGCCCAAGGTGGACGGAGCCTGGCACCTGCACGAACTGACGCTCCATCAGGAGATCAGCCGGTTCGTACTCTTCTCCTCGGCGGCCGGCACCCTGGACGCCACCGGGCAGGGCAACTACGCGGCCGCCAACGTCGTCCTGGACGCCCTGGCCGCGCACCGCGCCGCCGCCGGCCTGCCCGCCACCGCCCTGGCCTGGGGCCTCTGGGCGGGCGCGGGCGGCATGGGCGGCCAGCTCGGCGCCGCCGACCTGGAGCGGATCCAGCGCTCCGGCATCGGCGCCCTGCAACCCGCCGAGGGGCTGGCCCTGTTCGACGCCGCCCTGCGCACCGGCCGCCCCGCCCTGGTCCCGGCCCGGCTGGACCTGGCGGCGCTGCGCGGGCGCGGCGAGCCGGTGCCCGCCCTGCTGCGCGCGCTGGTCCGGCCCGCCGCCCGCCGCGACCCGGCCGCCGCCACCGGCGGCGCGGCCGCCCTGCCCCAGCGCCTGGCCGCCCTGCCGCCCGCCGACCACGAGCACGCGGTGCTGGAGGCGGTCCGTGCCCAGGTGGCCGCCGTGCTCGGGCACGACGGCCCGGCCGCCGTCCAACCCCGGCGGGCCTTCACCGAGTTGGGCTTCGACTCGCTGGCCGCCGTGGAACTGCGGAACAAGCTCAACGCGGTCAGCGGCCTGCGCCTGCCCTCCACGCTGATCTTCGACTACGCCACCCCGGCCGCCCTGGCCGGCCACCTGCTGGGCCGGCTGCGCCCCGAGCCCGCCGCCCCGGCCGCCGCCCCGCCCGCCGAGGGGCCCGACGACGCCCGGGTGGCCCGGCTGCTGGCCGCCATCCCGGTCGCCGCCCTGCGCGAATCCGGGCTGCTGGACCGCCTGTTGCAGCTCTCCGGGACGCCCGCCCCGGCCGCCCCGAAGCCGGCCGGAACCGGCGACGACCGGGCCTCGGCCATCAAGGCGATGGACATCAACGACCTCATCCGCACCGCGCTCGACCGAAGCGACGCCAAGTAACCAGGGAGCGACACCGACCGTGGACACACCAGTCGAGCAGATCGTCGAGGCGCTGCGCGAGTCCCTGCTGGAGAACGAACGACTGCGCCTGCAGAACACCCGGATCGAGGCCGCCGCCCAGGAGCCGATCGCCATCGTCGCGATGAGCTGCCGCTACCCCGGCGGCGTCGCCTCGCCCGAGCAGCTGTGGCAGCTGGTCGACCAAGGCGTCGACGCGGTCGGCGAGTTCCCCGCCGACCGCGGCTGGGACGTCGAGGGGCTGTACGACCCCGACCCGGACGCGCCGGGCAGGACCCACGTCCGCGAGGGCGGGTTCCTGCACGACGCGCCGCGGTTCGACGCCGCCTTCTTCGGCATCTCGCCCCGCGAGGCGATCGCCATGGACCCGCAGCAGCGCCTGCTGCTGGAGGTCTCCTGGGAGGCCTTCGAGCGCGCCAACATCGACCCGCACACCCTGCGCGGCAGCCGGACCGGCATCTTCGCCGGGGTGATGTACCACGACTACGGCAGCTGGCTGGCCGAGGTGCCGGAGGGCGTCGAGGGCTACCTCGGCAACGGCAACCTGGGCAGCGTCGCCTCCGGCCGGGTCTCCTACACCCTGGGCCTGGAAGGCCCCGCCGTCACCGTGGACACCGCCTGCTCCTCCTCCCTCGTCGCCCTGCACCTGGCCGTGCAGGCGCTGCGCACCGGCGAGTGCGCCTACGCGCTGGCCGGCGGGGTCACCGTGATGTCCACCCCCGACACCTTCGTGGACTTCAGCCGGCAGCGCGGCCTCTCGCTGGACGGCCGGTGCAAGTCCTTCGCCGCCTCGGCGGACGGCACCGGCTGGGGCGAGGGCGTCGGCATGCTGCTGCTGGAGCGCCTCTCGGACGCCGAGCGGCACGGGCACCGGGTGCTGGCCGTGGTCCGCGGCTCCGCGATCAACCAGGACGGCGCATCCAACGGCCTCACCGCCCCCAACGGCCCCTCCCAGCAGCGGGTGATCCGCCAGGCCCTGGCCAACGCCCGGCTCACCCCCGACCAGGTGCAGCTGGTGGAGGCGCACGGCACCGGCACCCCGCTCGGCGACCCGATCGAGGCCCAGGCGCTGCTCGCCACCTACGGCCAGGACCGGTCCGGGGAGGGCCCGTTGTGGCTCGGCTCGATCAAGTCCAACATCGGCCACACCCAGGCCGCGGCCGGCGTGGCCGGCGTGATCAAGCTGGTGATGGCCATGCGGCACGGCCGGATGCCCAAGACCCTGCACGTCGACCGGCCCACCCCGCAGGTGGACTGGACCGAGGGCGCGGTCGAACTGCTCACCGAGGCCCGGGACTGGCCGGAGCACGGCGGGCCGCGCCGGGCCGCCGTCTCCTCCTTCGGCATCAGCGGCACCAACGCCCACGTCATCCTGGAGGCCGTCACCGAGCCCGAACTCCCGCCGCGGGAGCGCGAGACGGCCGGGCCGCTGCCGCTGGTGCTGTCCGGGAAGGACGGACGGGCGCTGGCCGCCCAGGCCCAACGGCTGCTCGACCACCTGGACGACGCCCCGCTGCCCGACCTCGCCTGGACCCTGGCCACCGGCCGCGCCGCCCTCGGCGAGCGCGCGGTGGTGATCGGCGCCGACCGCGCCGCGCTCACCGCCGGCCTGGCCGGGCTGGCGGCCGGCGGCCCCGTCGCGAACGTGGTGCGCGGCGGCCGGCAGACCGAGGCCCGGACCGTCTTCGTCTTCCCCGGCCAGGGCTCGCAGTGGATCGGCATGGCCGCCGAACTGCTCGACTCCGCACCGGTCTTCGCCGAGCGGATGGCCGAGTGCGGACAGGCGCTGGCGCCGCACACCGACTGGGACCTGCTCGCGGCCATCCGCGACGGGGACCCGCTGGAGCGGGTCGATGTGGTGCAGCCCGCGCTCTGGGCCGTGATGGTGTCGCTGGCCGAGCTCTGGCGCTCCCACGGGGTGCGGCCGGCCGCCGTGATCGGCCACTCCCAGGGCGAGATCGCCGCCGCCTGCGTGGCCGGCGCGCTCTCGCTCGCCGACGGCGCCAAGGTGGTCGCCCTGCGCAGCCGGGCCATCGCCGACGGCCTCTCCGGCCTCGGCGGCGGCATGATGTCGGTGGCGCTGCCCGCCGAGCGGGTCCGCGAGCGGCTGGCCGAATACGAGGGGCGGCTCTCGGTGGCGGCCGTCAACGGCGCGGCCTCCGTGGTGGTCTCCGGCGACGGAGACGCGCTGGACCGGCTGCAGCAGGCGCTGCGCGCGCAGGAGGTCCGGGCCAAGCGGCTGCCGGTGGACTACGCCTCGCACTCCGCCCACGTGGAGACCATCCGCGAGCGGCTGCTCGGCGAACTCGCCGGGCTGAGCCCGCGCACCGCCGACGTGCCGTTCCACTCCACCGTCACCGGCGCGCCCTTCGACACCGCCGGCCTGGACGCCGAGTACTGGTACACCAACCTGCGGCAGAGCGTGCTCTTCGAGTCCACCACCCGGGCGCTGCTGGAGAGCGGCTACGGCGTCTTCGTCGAGTGCAGCCCGCACCCCGCGCTGCTGCACAGCGTGGAGGAGACCGCGCAGGCGGCCGGGGCCGAGGTGGCCGGGATCGGCTCGCTGCGCCGCGAGGAGGGCGGCCCGGAGCGGTTCCTCACCTCGCTGGCCGAGGCGCACGTGCACGGCCTCGCGCTGGACTGGGCGGCCGTCTTCGCCGGGACCCCGGTGCGCACCGTGGACCTGCCCACCTACGCCTTCCAGCGCGAGCGGTACTGGCTGGGCACCTCGCAGGCGGTCGGCGACGTGGCGGCGGCCGGCCTGACCGCCGCCGGGCACCCGCTGCTCGGCGCCTCGGTGGCCGTCGCGGAGGGCGGCGGCGTGCTCTTCACCGGCCGGCTCGCCACCGCCACCGCGCCCTGGCTGGCCGACCACGCGGTGGGCGGCACCGTGCTGCTGCCCGGCACGGCCTTCGTCGAGCTGGCCGTCCGGGCCGGCGACGAGGTCGGCTGCGGCCGGGTGGCCGAACTGACCCTGGAGGCACCGCTGCTGCTGCCCGAGCGGGGCGCGGTCCAACTCCAGCTCCAGGTCGGCGAACCGGACGGCTCGGGCCGCCGTCCGCTGACCGTGCACAGCCGCCCCGAGGACGGCGCGGGGGAGTGGACCCGGCACGCCGGCGGCCTGCTGGAGCCGGACACCGCCGAACCCGGCTTCGACCTGGCGGCCTGGCCGCCGGCCGGCGCCGTCCCGCTCCCGGTGGCGGGCGTGTACCAGCGGCTGGCGGAGCAGGGCTACCACTACGGCCCCGCCTTCCAGGGCCTGCGGGCCGCCTGGCGGCGCGCGGACGAGGTCTTCGCGGAGATCGAACTCCCGCTGGAGGAGCACCGGTTCGCCCTGCACCCGGCGCTCTTCGACGCCGCCCTGCACGCCGCCGGCCTCGGCGCCGAGGAGGCCGGGCAGGCCCGGCTGCCGTTCGTCTGGACCGGCGTCTCGCTGCACGCCACGGGCGCCCGGGCGCTGCGGGTGCGGATCACCGGCGGTGAGGCGCCGAGCATCCAACTCGGCGACGGCACCGGCACCCCGGTCGCCTCGGTGGACGCGCTGGCCAGCCGCGCCGTCGACCCCGCCGCGCTCGGCGCGGCGGGCCGCCCGGACGCGCTGTTCCGGCTCGACTGGCCGGTGCTCGCCGCGGAGCCCTCCCTGGACGGCGCGCAGTTCGAGCTGCTGACGGTCCGTCGGATCGAGGGCGACCCGGCCGCCGGTACCAGGGCTGTCTGCGGCGAGGTACTGGCGGCCCTGCGCGAGTGGCTGGACGGCGAACCGGCCGACGCCGCCCGCCTGGTGGTGCTCACCAGGGGAGCGGTGGCGGTGGACACGGAGGCCGTCACCGACCTGCCGGCGGCCGCCGTCTGGGGCCTGGTCCGCGCCGCGCAGGGCGAGCACCCCGGCCGGATCGTGCTGGTCGACGCCGACCCGGCGAGCACCGAGCAGCAGGTGTACGCCGCCGCCGCCTCGGGCGAGTCCCAACTCGCGCTGCGCGACGGCAGGGTGCACGTCCCCCGGCTGGCCCGGAGCGCGCCGCGCGGCACCGCGGGCCCGCTCGGCGGCGAGGGCACCGTGCTGATCACCGGCGGCACCGGCGTGCTCGGCGGCCTGCTGGCCCGCCACCTGGTCGCCGAACACGGCGTGCGGCACCTGCTGCTGGCCGGCCGCAGCGGCATCGCCCAGGACGGGCTCGACGACCTGGACGCGCAGATCACCGTCGCCAAGTGCGACGCCGCCGACCGCCAGCAGCTGGCCGACCTGCTCGCCGCCATCCCCGCCGACCGCCCGCTGACCGCCGTGCTGCACCTGGCCGGCGCACTGGACGACGGCCTGGCCACCGCCCTCACCGCGGAGCGGCTGGACGCCGTGCTGCGGCCCAAGGCGGACGCCGCCTGGCACCTGCACGAACTCACCGCCGGCCTGGACCTGAAGGCCTTCGTGCTCTTCTCCTCCGCCGCCGGCACCCTGGACGGCGCCGGCCAGTCCGGCTATGCCGCCGCCAACGCCTTCCTCGACGGCCTCGCCCTGCACCGCCGGGCCCTCGGCCTGCCCGGACTCTCGCTGGCCTGGGGCTTCTGGGAGCAGCGCACCGGCATGACCGCCCACCTGAGCGAGGCGGACGTGGCGCGGATGGCCCGGGCCGGCGTCCGGCCGATCGCCACCGCCGAGGGCCTGGCGCTCTTCGACCGGGCGCTCGCCGGGGACCGGGCGCTGCTGCTGCCGATCGGCCTGGACCTGCCCGCGCTGCGCTCGGCCGGCCCGCCCGCCCCGCTGCTGCGCGGCCTGCTGCCGCCCGCCGCCGCCCGGCGCGCGGCCGCGGCCGCCCCGGGCGGTGCGCCGACCGGCCTGGCGGCCCTCGGCCCGGCCGAGCGCGACGCCGCGCTGTTCGAGCTGGTCCGCGGCCAGGTCGCCGCCGTGCTGGGCCACGGCCCGGACCTGGTGCTCGAGCCGCGGCGGGCGTTCCGTGACTGGGGCTTCGACTCGCTGACCGCCGTGGAACTGCGCAACCGGCTCGGCCAGGCGGTCGGGCTGCGGCTGCCGGCCACCCTGGTCTTCGACTACCCGGACCCCACCGCGCTGGTCGGCCACCTGCGGACCGAGCTCTTCGGCACCGACCAGCCCGCCGAACCCGCCGGCGGCACAGGGCAGTCCGCGGACGAGCCGATCGCCATCGTGGCCATGGCCTGCCGGTTCCCCGGCGGCGTCAGCACCCCCGAGGAGCTGTGGCAGCTGCTCGCCGACGGCGGCGACGGCATCTCCGCGTTCCCGGCCGACCGCGGCTGGGACCTGGACCGGCTCTACGACCCGGAACCGGGCAAGGCCGGCCACAGCTACGCCCGCGAGGGCGGGTTCCTGCACGACGCCGCCGACTTCGAGCCGGACTTCTTCGGCATCTCGCCGCGCGAGGCGCTGGCCATGGACCCGCAGCAGCGGCTGCTGCTGGAGACCTCCTGGGAGGCGTTGGAGCGGGCCGGCCTCGACCCGCACGCCGTGCGCGGCAGCGCCACCGGCGTCTTCGCCGGGGTGATGTACCACGACTACGGCAGCCGGCTGAGCAACGCCCCGGAGGACGTGCGGGACTACCTGGGCAACGGCAGCCTGGGCAGCGTCGCCTCCGGCCGGGTCGCCTACACCCTCGGCCTGGAGGGCCCCACCCTCTCGGTGGACACCGCCTGTTCCTCCTCGCTGGTGGCGATGCACCTGGCCGCGCAGGCGCTGCGCGGCGGCGAGTGCACGCTCGCCCTGGCCGGCGGCGTCTCGGTGATGTCGACGGCCGACACCTTCGTGGACTTCAGCCGCCAGCGCAACCTGGCCGCCGACGGCCGGGCGAAGTCCTTCGCCGACGGCGCGGACGGCACCGCGCTCTCCGAGGGCGCCGGCATGCTGCTGCTGGAACGGCTCTCCGACGCCCGGCGCAACGGCCACCGGGTGCTGGCCGTGATCCGCGGCTCGGCCGTCAACCAGGACGGCGCCTCCAACGGCCTCACCGCGCCCAACGGGCCCTCGCAGCAGCGGGTGATCCGCGCCGCACTGGCGCAGGCCGGGCTGACCGGCGCCGAGGTGGACGCGGTGGAGGCGCACGGCACCGGCACCACCCTCGGCGACCCGATCGAGGCGCAGGCGCTGCTCGCCACCTACGGCCAGGACCGCCCGGCCGAGCGGCCGTTGTGGCTGGGCTCGGTCAAGTCCAACCTCGGCCACACCCAGGCCGCCGCGGGCGTCGCGGGCGTGATCAAGATGGTCCAGGCGATGCGGCACGGCCTGCTGCCCAAGACCCTGCACGTGGACCGGCCCTCCGGCAAGGTGGACTGGACGGCCGGCGAGGTCCGGCTGCTGACGGATCATCAGGAGTGGCCGGAGACCGACCGGCCGCGCCGGGCCGGCATCTCCTCCTTCGGTATCAGCGGCACCAACGCCCACCTGGTGATCGAGTCCGCCGCCGAGCCCGCCGCGGAGCCGGCCGGCACCGCGCCGCCGCTGCTGCCCGTGCTGCTCTCCGGCGCCACCCCGGAGGCGCTGGCGGCCCAGGCCGCCAAGCTGGCGGAGCGGGCGGAGGCGCCGATCGCCGACCTCGCCTACTCGCTGGCCACCGGCCGCTCGGAGTTCGCGCACCGGGCCGCCCTGGTCGCCCGCGACCGCGAGGAACTGGCGGCCGGACTGGCCGCACTGGCGGCGGGCGGAACGGCGCCCGGACTGCTGCGCGGCAGGCCGGCGGCCGGCAAACTGGCCTTCCTCTTCACCGGCCAGGGCGCCCAGCGCCCCGGCATGGGCCGGGAGCTGTACCAGCAGCACGAGGCCTTCCGGCGCGCCTTCGACGAGGTCTGCGCCCACTTCGAGGACGGGCTGCGCGAGCTGGTCTTCGGCGCGGACGCCGAACCGCTGAACCGGACCCGGACCACCCAGGCCGCGCTCTTCGCGATCGAGGTGGCGCTCTTCCGGCTGCTGGAGTCCTGGGGGATCCGGCCCGACTTCCTGGCCGGCCACTCCATCGGCGAGCTCGCCGCCGCGCACGTCGCCGGGGTGCTCTCGCTGCCCGACGCCTGCCGGCTGGTCGCGGCCCGCGGCCGGCTGATGCAGCAACTGCCCGAGGGCGGCGCGATGCTGGCCGTGGACGCGGCCGAGCAGGAGGTGCTGCAGCAGCTCGGCCCGGAGGCCGGGCTCGCCGCCGTCAACGGGCCGAACGCCGTGGTCGTCTCGGGCACCGAGCAGGCCGTGGCCGCGGTCGAAGCCGCCTTCGCCCACCGCAGGACCAAGCGGCTACCGGTCAGCCACGCGTTCCACTCGCCGCTGATGGACCCGATGCTGGCGGAGTTCGCCGAGGTCGCGCGCACGGTGCGGTTCGCCGAGCCGCGGCTGCCGATCGTCTCCACGCTGACCGGCGAGCGGGCCGGCGCGGCCGAGCTGACCTCGCCCGAGTACTGGGTGCGGCACGTCCGCGAGGCCGTCCGGTTCG
This sequence comes from Kitasatospora sp. NPDC006697, assembly GCF_042869935.1. Classification (NCBI taxonomy): domain Bacteria; kingdom Bacillati; phylum Actinomycetota; class Actinomycetes; order Kitasatosporales; family Streptomycetaceae; genus Kitasatospora; species Kitasatospora sp. NPDC006697. The sequence goes on along the minus strand of NZ_JBIAGU010000015.1, from coordinate 129,011 downwards.
CCGACGCGATCCGGGTGCTGGAGGAGGAGCAGGTCGGCACCTACCTGGAGCTGGGCCCCGACGCGGTGCTCGCCACGATGGGCGCGCACTGCCTGGCCGACCCCGGGCGGGCCGAGCTGGTGCCGGTGCTGCGCCGGGACAGGGAGGAACCCGTCGCGCTGGCGGCGGCCCTGGGGGCGCTGCAGGTGCGCGGCGTGCCGATCGACTGGGAGCGGATCTACGCGGGCACGGCCGTGCGCCGGATCGACCTGCCGACCTACGCCTTCCAGCGGCGGCGGCTCTGGCTGGACGACGGACCGTCAGCCGTCGGCTCGCCGGCGGGAGTCGGACAGGCGGCCGCCGGGCACCCGCTGCTCGGCGCCGAACTCCGGCTGGCCGAGGGCGACACCACGGCCCTCACCGGACGCCTCGCGCTGAGCACCCATCCGTGGCTGGCCGACCACGCCGTCGCGGGCGTGGTGCTGCTGCCGGGCAGCGCCTTCGTGGAGCTGGCCGTGCAGGCGGGCGACCGGGTGGGCGCCGGACTGCTCGAGGAACTGGCCATCGAACGCCCGCTGGTGCTGCCCGCCCGGGGCGGCCTCCAGCTCCAGGTGGTCACCGGCGCCGCCGACGAGGCCGGGCGCCGGCCGGTCACCGTGCACGCCCGCGGCGAGGAGAGCGGCGCGGCCTGGACCCGGCACGCCCACGGCGTGCTCGCGCCGGCCACCGCGCCCGAGCCCGCCGCACTGGCGGACTGGCCGCCGGCCGGCGCCGTGCCGGTCGACCTGGCCGGCAGCTACGACCGGCTCGCCGAGCAGGGCTACGGCTACGGCCCGCTCTTCCGCGGCCTGCGCGCCGCCTGGCGCCTCGGCGACCAGGTCTACGCCGAACTGGCGCTGCCGGAGGGCGCGGTGGCCGACGGGTTCGGCCTGCACCCCGCGCTGCTGGACTCCGCGCTGCACGCCATCGACCTGCTGGACGGACAGGACCCGACGGTGATGACCCTGCCGTTCTCCTGGGAGGGCGTCACCCTGTACGCGGCGGGCGCCTGTGCGGTCCGGCTGCGGCTCACCCAGCAGGGCCCCGAGCAGCTGGGCCTGCAGCTCTTCGACGGCACGGGCGCGCCGGTGGCGGCGGTCGCGGAGCTGCGGATCCGTCAGGTGACGGCGGAGCAGCTGAACGCCGCCGCCGGCGGCTCCGGCGATCTCTTCGCCCTGCACTGGGAGCCGCTGGCGCCGCTCGCGGCGGACGGCGTGCGGCTCGCGCCGGAGACCGTGGCGATCGAGGCCGAGCCCGGCCCGGACCCGGTGGAAGGAGCGCGCCGGACCGCGCACCGGGCGCTGGCCGTGCTGCGGGAGCGGTCGGCCGGGGACGGGCCGCTGGTGGTCGTCACCCGGGGCGCGGTCGGGCTGGACGGCGACCTGCCGGACCTGGCCCAGGCCGGCGTGTGGGGCCTGGTGCGGGCGGCGGCCGTCGAACACCCCGGCCGGTTCGTGCTGGTGGACCTCGACGGGGACCCGGCCTCCGCGGCCGCGCTGGCGGCGGCCGTGGCCACCGGGGAGCCGGAGCTGGCGCTGCGGGCCGGCCGGGCGTACGTCCCGCGGCTGGCCCCGGCGGCGGGCGGCGAGGCCTTCGGCGGGCTGGACCCGGAGGGCACCGTGCTGATCACGGGCGGAACGGGGAGCCTGGGCCGGCTGCTGGCCCGGCACCTGGTCGCCGAGCACGGCGTGCGGCACCTGCTGCTGACCAGCCGCACCGGCGGGAAGCCGGCCGAGCCGGCCGAGCTGGCCGAGCTGGACGCGACCGTGACGGTGGCCGCCTGCGACGCGGCCGACCGGGCGGCGATGGCCGAGCTGCTGCACGGCATCCCGGCCGAGCACCCGCTGACGGCCGTGGTGCACGCCGCAGGGGTGCTGGACGACGCGCTGGTCGGCGCGCTGACGGAGGAGCGGCTGGACGCGGTGCTGCGGCCGAAGGCGGCGGCGGCCTGGCACCTGCACGAGCTGACGGCCGGCCAGGACCTGCGGGCCTTCGTGCTCTTCTCCTCGGCCGCCGCGACCCTGGGCGCCGCCGGACAGGGCAACTACGCGGCCGCGAACGCCTTCCTGGACGCCCTGGCGGCGCACCGCCGGGCGGCCGGGCAGCCCGCGCTCTCGCTCGGCTGGGGCCTGTGGGACACCGGCTCCGGGATGGCCGGCTCGCTCGGCGAGACCGAGCTGCGCCGGCTCGCCCGGGACGGCGTCGAGCCGCTGCCGGTGGACCGGGCGCTCGCCCTCTTCGACCGTTCGCTCGGCTCGGACCGGCCGTTGCTGCTGCCGATGCGGGTCCGGCCGACGGAGCAGGCGCCCCCGCTGGTCCGCGCACTGGGCGCCGGGGGCGTGGTGCGCCGCACGGCCGCCCAGGCGGCACCGGCCGCGGCGGGCCCGCGGGTGTGGACCCGGCCGCTGCTGCTGGAGACGGTGCGCGGCCACGTCGCCGAGGTGCTCGGCCACGCCGGCGCCGAGGCGGTGGACCCGGCGCGCGGCTTCGGCGAACTGGGCGTGGACTCGCTCTCGGCGCTGGAACTGCGCAACCGGATCAGCGCCGACACCGGCCTGCGGCTCTCCTCGACGCTCACCTTCGACTACCCGACCCCGGCCGCGATCGCGGAGCACCTCTTCGCGGAGCTGGTGGGGGAGGAGGCCGGCGCACTCGACGTCGAGGCGGAGGTGATGCGGCTGGAGTCGCTGCTGGAGGAGGCCGGCCCGGTGGACGAGGACCACCGGGCGCGGGTCGGGATGCGGCTGCGCGCCCTGGCGGCGAGGTGGGCCGGCGAGACCGGCCCGGAGCCCGCGGCGGACGGGACGGCGGGGCTGGCCACGGCGACGGCGGACGAGCTGTTCGAGCTGCTCGACGAGGAGCTGGGGAAACTGGACTAGGCCGGGGAGGGGTGCCGGCGCCGGCACCCCTCGCCCCGCTCCCGGGCACAGCGCCCCGCTCCCGGACAGAGCGAAAGGGCCCGCCGGTGGGCGGGTCGTCCCCGAGCCGTCAGAGCGCCAGCCGGCGCCACAGCGGCGGCAGTTCCCTGATCGACAGCGCGGCCGGCCGGGCCCGCCCGTCGCTCGCCGGGCGCTGCTCCGGGAGGGCGGGGATCTCCCGGCCCAGCAGCTTCGAGGGCAGCTCGGTGCGGCGGGTGACGTTCAGCTTCCGGTAGACCCGGGTGAGGTGCTGCTCGACCGTGCTGACCGTCACGTGGATCCGGCCGCTGATCTCGCGGTTGGTGTAGCCGAGCGCCGCCAGCACCGCGACCCGGCTCTCCGCGTCGCTGAGCAGCGCGGCGACCGAGTCGGTGACCGCCACGGCGGCCGGCAGCGCCTCGGGCTCGGGCTCGGGAGCCGAGGCGGACGCGGACTCCGGTGCGCGGGCCTCGGCCTCGCCCGTCTCCTGCGCCGCCTGACGGGCCACCAGCCGGGCCCGCGCGTAGTCGCCCAGCTCGTAGTGGGTGGCCGACAGGTCGGCGAAGGCCAGCGCGAGCTCCAGCCGGTCCCCGCAGGCCTGCAGCAGGTCGATGGACTCCCGCAGCAGTGCCGTGCGGTGCCGCGGCTGGCTGGTGCCGGCCAGCACCCGCAGGGCGATCGCCCGCAGCCGGGTGCCCAGCGGGTGGCGCTGGCCGACCTGCTCCTCCGCCAGCTCCTTGGCCGCCCGGGTCCGGCCGATCCGCAGGTTGGCCTGGGCCAGGTCGGTGCGCCAGGGCACCAGCGGCTGCAGGTACGGGTTGCGCTCGCGCATCAGGTGCCCGCAGGTCTCGAAGTCGTTCAGGGCGGCGAACGGCCGGTCGGTGGAGAGGTAGTGGTGCCCCCGGGCGCGCAGGTAGTGCACGCCGAAGACGGTGTTGAACATGCCGTCCGGCACCTTGCGCCGCAGCAGCTCGGCGGTCGCCTCGTGCCGCCCGAGCGCCGTGTTGGCGAAGACCGCCGTCGACAGCGGCATGCCGATCAGCACGCCCCAGGCCCGCGGGTCCATCAGTTCCAGCGCCTCGGTGGCCTTGGCCGCCGCGGTGGCCGGGTCGCCCTCCAGCAGGGCGATCCGGGCCCGGGTGCCGAGCAGCAGCGCCTGCCAGGTGGTCCAGCCCCGCTGGGCGGTGTCGGCCAGCAGCGCCTCGCAGACCTCGATCGCCGTCCCGGGCTGGCCGGTGAGCGCGATCACCAGCAGCGAGGTGAGGGTCAGTTCCAGCTTCAGATCGCTGACCTGGGCGCTCTGCAGCGCCTCGGTCACCTGCGAGACGGCGTCGGCGCTCAGGTCGCCGCTCATCATCAGGGCCACCGTGGCCCACAGCGAGCTGGCCGGGCCGGTCGTCGCCCGCTCCAGGGCGGCCAGCTTGGCCAGGTCGCCGCGGTGGCTGACCCGGGGCACCCCGTAGAAGCAGTGCCGGACGAACTCCACCTCGGCCAGCACCTGGGCGTCCGCCGGGTCGAGCGAGGCGGCCAGCGCCGTCACGGCCTGGTCGGCCAGGCCGGTCTCGCCCTGCCAGAGCATGTGCCGCACCACGGTGGCCGCGTCCCGGACGTCCAGCTCCTCACCGAGCACGTTGTGGTGCAGCGGCTCCAGGTGCGGGGTGACGGCGGCCGGGTTGACCCGCCACTCGGCCCGGGCCAGCGCGGTGGAGAGGGTGTGCCGCTCCTGCTCGTCCGGGGACTCCCGGATCGCCAGGCGCAGGTAGTTGGTGGACTGCTCGACCCGGTCCGCGGCCAGCGCCTGCTCGGAGGCCTGGCGCAGCACGGACAGGCCCCAGGGCTCGTCGACCTGGCCCGCCGCCATCAGATGGTCGGTCACCTGGTGGACGGGTGCGCCGTCCAGGTAGAGCAGCCGGGCGACCCGGCTGTGCAGGGCGGAGCGGTCGGCGGCGTCCAGGCTGCTCAGCACGGCCTCGGCCGCGGCGGGCAGGCGGAACCGGTAGCCCTCCAGCAGGCCGGTGGCGCAGAGCAGGTCCACCACCACCTGCACCGCGTCGGGCCCGGTGGAGAGCAGCAGGGCGACGTTGCGGGCGTCGGCGTGCTCGCCCAGCGCGGCCACCGCCCGGGCCACGCAGAGGTGGCGGGTCTCGCCGCCGCGCAACCCGGCCAGCACCGCCTGCTGGTAGGCCACGCCCGGGACGGGCTCGGCCGGCTCGGCGCCGAACTGGGCGCCGTCGTCCAACAGGGCGTGCACCAGCATCGGGTTGCCGCCGGTCGCCCGGTGGTAGCGGGCGGCGAGCCCGGCGGGCACCGGCCGGCCGGCCTGGTCGGCGAGGATCCCGGCCACGCCCTGCTCGGAGAGCGGTGCCAGCCGGACCCGGCGGTGCGGCTGCCGGCTGAGGTTGGTGTGCAGCAGCGGGTCCGGCAGCGCGGACTGCTCCCAGCCGGCCAGCACCATGGTGATCCGCTTGGTCCGGATCCGGCGCAGCAGGAAGAGCAGGGTGTGCAGGGACGGAGCGTCCAGCAGGTGGGCGTCGTCGACCAGCAGGACCAGCGGCCGCGAGCGGGCCAGTCCCAGGATGGTCTCGGAGACGGACCGGAGAACGGTTTCGGGGGCGAATCTGCTGCCGGGCGGCAACGGGCATTCCAACGCGTCGGTCGGGAGTTCCCCGCTGTTCAGCAGTTCGCGCAGGGCCCGCATCGGCAGGGAACGCTCTCGCGGGCAGCCGGCGACGGTCAGCAGCCGGGCACCGGCTCCGGTCGCGTCGTTCGCGAACTCGTGGAGCAACTCGGTCTTACCGATACCCGGGCCACCGGTGACGATGACGAGCTGTCCGGCTCCGGAGACGCAGTCGGCGAACGCGTCGTGCAGGGCAGCAAGCTCTCGGTGGCGTTCGAAAAGGCGCACCATGACCCCCCATGGCCAGTATTCTTGAATGGAAACCGCAATAGGACCTCGCAGGGTCCGCCGCCCCCGCGGGTCTCCAAGGAGAATGCATTCGCCGCACTGGTGCAGTCAGTGGAAAAGCGGCGATGAAATCTTCTCGTCATTTGCAAGTCATGTACATGTCATCAATTTCACTGCCCGCCCGCGCCGATGTTCGGGTCGATTGGCGGGGCAGGCGTCACCCTCTGGAATTCTCGGATGGGTCCAGACCTCTCGGGAACGGCCGGCTTGCCCGGACCCGTCGGCCGATCGTGGACTTGTGGCTGCTCAGGGGCCCTTTTCCGTTTCCCGGGCCCGACTTGACGGTATGTTGGGCCAGCCAACGTTGTCAACATCGCCATCGGTGACCACCCCCGTGCCGCGATCCGCCCCGGCCCGGCGCACTCTGACGCAGCGTCAGTGCCACCGCCATTGGTCGCGGGAATCGGAACCGCCGGATAGTGACGCGGGCCGGTCCAGGGGGCGGTAGGGGGTGACCCCGACACCCCTGCTGCCTAGCCTCCCAAAGGCGGGGGCATGGACCGACGAGCCGGGATCCCGCGTTTCCGAAGGCATCGATCCCGATCGGATGGCTACGTTGGCGAACAACGAGGACCGACTGCTGGACTATCTCAGGCGAACCACTTCGGATCTGCGCGAGACCCGGCGCAGGCTGCGCGAATCGGAGCACCGCGCACACGAACCGATCGCCATCGTGGGGATGGCCTGCCGGTACCCCGGCGGGGTCGCCACACCCGCGCAGCTCTGGGACCTGGTGGCCGCCGGCACCGACGCGGTCACCGACTTCCCCGCCGACCGGGGCTGGGACGTCGAGTCGCTGTACGACCCCGACCCCGCCCGGCCCGGCAGGACCTACGCCCGGACCGGGGCCTTCCTGCACGACGCGGCCGACTTCGACCCGGACTTCTTCGGCATCTCGCCGCGCGAGGCGCTGGCGATGGATCCGCAGCAGCGGCTGCTGCTGGAGACGAGCCACGAGGCGTTCGAGGATGCCGGCCTCCTCCCCGCCGCGCTGCGCGGCTCCCGGACCGGCGTTTTCGTCGGCGTCATGTACAACGACTACGGCACCCGGCTGGGTTCAGTCCCCGACGACCTGGACGGCTACCTCGCCAACGGCAGCGCCGCCAGCGTGGCCTCCGGCCGGGTGGCGTACACCTTCGGCCTGGAGGGGCCCGCCGTCACCGTCGACACCGCCTGCTCCTCCTCGCTGGTGGCGCTGCACTGGGCGGTCCGGGCGCTGCGGGCCGGCGAGTGCACGCTGGCCCTGGCCGGCGGCGTGACGGTGATGTCCACCCCCGAGACCTTCGTGGACTTCAGCCGCCAGCGCGGCCTGGCCCCCGACGGCCGTTGCAAGGCCTTCGCCGAGGGTGCCGACGGCACCGGCTGGGGCGAGGGCGCCGGGATGCTGCTGGTCGAGCGGCTGGCCGACGCCCAGCGGCTGGGCCACCGGGTGCTGGCCGTGGTCAGGGGCAGCGCGATCAACTCCGACGGCGCCAGCAGCCGGCTCACCGCGCCCAACGGCCCCGCCCAGCAGCGGGTGATCAAGCAGGCGCTGGCCGGCGCCGGGCTCGCCCCGGCGGAGGTGGACGCCGTGGAGGCACACGGCACCGGGACCTCGCTGGGCGACCCGATCGAGGCCCAGGCCCTGCTCGCGGCCTACGGCCAGGGCCGTCCGGCCGACCGCCCGCTCTGGCTCGGCTCGGTCAAGTCCAACCTCGGCCACACCCAGGCCGCCGCCGGCGTCGCGGGCGTGATCAAGATGGTGCAGGCGATCCGGCACGGGGTGCTGCCCCGCACCCTGCACGTGGACCGGCCGTCCGCCCGGGTGGACTGGACGGCGGGCGGGGTACGGCTGCTGACGGAGCATCAGCCCTGGCCGGAGCTGGACCGGCCGCGACGGGCGGCGGTCTCCTCGTTCGGCATCAGCGGCACCAACGCGCACGTCATCCTCGAACAGGCCCCGGAGCCCGAGCCCCCGGAGCCGCCCACCGCCCCGCCGCTGGACGCCGTGCCCTGGCTGCTCTCGGCGCGCACCCCCGAGGCGCTGGCCGAGCAGCAGCGCCGCCTGCGCGCCTGGGTGGCGGAGCGGCCCGGCCTGGACCCGGCCGAGCCGGCCTATGCCCTGGCCACCGCCCGCTCGCACTGGGAGCACCGCGCCGTGGCCGTCGGCGGCAGCGCCGAGGAACTGCTGGCCGCCCTCGGCCCCGGCACCCAGGTGGGCGACGGGAAGCTGGCGTTCCTCTTCACCGGGCAGGGCTCGCAGCGCCCGGGCATGGGCCGCGAGCTGCACCGGGCCTTCCCGGTCTTCGCGGCCGCCTTCGACGAGGTCGCCGCCCTGCTGGACCCGGAGTTGGAGATTCCGCTGGCCCGGGTGACCGAGGCCGAGCCGGAGCTGCTGAACCGCACCGACTACGCCCAGGCGGCGATCTTCGCCGTCGAGGTGGCGCTCTTCCGGCTGGTGGAGTCGCTGGGCGTGCGCCCCGACTACGTGGTCGGCCACTCGGTCGGCGAACTGGCCGCCGCGCACGTGGCCGGCGTGCTCCCGCTGCCCGCCGCGGCCGCCCTGGTGCTGGCGCGCGGGCGGGGCATGAGCCGGCTGCCGGCCGGCGGGGCGATGGCCGCCGTCCGGGCGAGCGAGGCCGAGGTGCTGCCGCTGCTGGACGAGCGGGTCGGCCTGGCCGCCGTCAACGGGCCGCGCTCGGTGGTGCTCTCCGGCGAGGAGGAGGCGGTGCTGGCGCTCGCCGCCCGGTTCGGCAGGACCACCCGGCTCACCGTCAGCCACGCCTTCCACTCCCCGCTGATGGCACCGATGCAGGACGGCTTCGCCCTGGTCGCCAAGGCCCAGGAGTACGGCACACCGACCATCCCGATGGTCTCCACCCTGACCGGCGCGCTGGCCGGCGCCGAGGAGCTGGGCTCGCCCGACTACTGGGTGGAGCACGTCCGCCGCCCCGTCCGGTTCGAGCCCGCGCTGCGCACCCTCGCCGAACTCGGCGTGCGCCGGTTCCTGGAGCTGGGCCCGGACGCCGTGCTGACCGCGCTGGCACCCGACTGCGTCGACGGTGCCCCGGTGGCCGCCGCGACCATGCGCCGCGACGCGCCCGAGACCCGGGAGCTGCTGACCGGCCTGGGCCGGCTGCACGCCGACGGCGTGCCGGTCGACTGGTCCGCGCTCTTCGAGGGCCGCCGCCCGCGCCGGGTCGACCTGCCGCTCTACCCCTTCCAGCGCACCCGGCTCTGGCTGGACGCCACCGCGGCCGGCGGCGACCCGGGCGGCCTCGGGCAGCAGCCCGTCGCGCACCCGCTGCTCGCCGCCGCCACCGAACTGCCCGACTCCGGCGGGCTGCTGCTCACCGGGCGGCTCTCCCGCCCGGCCCAGCCCTGGCTGGCCGACCACGCCGTGCACGGCACGGTGCTGCTGCCCGGCACGGCCCTGGTGGAGCTGGCCGTGCAGGCCGGCGACCGGGCCGGCTGCGCCGCGCTGGAGGAGCTGACCCTCCAGGCGCCGCTGGTGCTGCCGGAGCAGGGCGCGGTGGCGGTGCAGGTCGCCGTCGGCGCCGAGCAGGACGGGCGGCGCACCGTCGCCGTCTACTCCCGGCCCGCCGACGCGCCGGAGGCGCCGTGGAGCCGGCACGCCACCGGCCTGCTGGCCGAGGCCGCCGAGCCGCCCGCCTTCGACCTGCGGGCCTGGCCGCCGGAGGGCGCCGAGCCGATCGACCTGGCCGGGCTCTACCCCGGGCTCGCCGCGGCCGGCTACGGCTACGGCGAGGCGTTCCAGGGGCTGCGCGCGGCCTGGCGGCGCGGCGAGGAGCTGTTCGCCGAGGCCGCGCTGCCCGAAGTCGCCCGTGCCGCGGCCGGCGCCTTCGGCCTGCACCCCGCGCTGCTGGACGCGGCGCTGCACGTCAACCTGCTCGACCTGGCCGACGGCCAGGCGGTGCTGCCGTTCAGCTGGGGCGGCGTCACCCTGCACGCCGGCGGGGCCGGCGAACTGCGGCTGCGGGTGGCCAAGGCCGGGCCGGACGCCGTCTCGCTGGCCGTGGCGGACGCCACCGGCGCGCCGGTGGCCACCGTCCGCTCGCTGGTGGCCCGGCCGGTGACGGCCGGTCAGCTGGCCGCCGGGCCGGGGGAGTCGCTGTTCCGGCTGGAGCGGATCCCGCTCGACCCCGCCCCGGCCGCCGCCCTGCCCGCCGCCACCGTGGTCTGCGGACCCGACGGCCTGGGGCTCGGCGTGCCGGTCCACCCGGAGCCGGCCGCGATCGACTCCGCCCCCGAGCTGATCGTGCTGCCGGTGCCCGTGACCGAGGGCGAGCTGCCCGCCGCCGTGCACCGCACCGTCGGCGACACCCTCGCCGCCCTCGCCGCCTTCCTCGCCGAGCCGCGCTTCGCGGGCGCCCGGCTGGCCGTGCTGACCCGGGCCGGCGAGCTGGGCCACGCCCCGCTGGCCGGACTGCTGCGGGCCGCCGCGGCCGAGCACCCCGGCCGCTTCCAGCTGGTCGACACCGACGGCGTAGCCGGGCTCGAAGCGGCCCTGACCTGCGGCGAGCCCGAGGTGGCCGTGCGCGGGGGAGCGCTGGAGGTGCCCCGGCTGGCCCGCACCGAGCCGGCCGAACCGCCGCGCTTCGACCCCGAGCGCTTCGTGCTGATCACCGGCGGCCTCGGCGGACTGGGCAGGCTGATCGCCCGTCACCTCGCCGAGGCGCACGGCGTCCGCCGGCTGCTGCTGACGGGCCGTCGCGGCCCGGACACCCCGGGCGCCGCCGAGCTGCGGGCCGAACTCGCCGCCCTCGGCGCCGAGGCGGTCACCGCCGCCTGCGACGCCGCCGACCGCACCGCGCTCGCCGACCTGCTGGAGCGCCACCCGGTCGGGGCCGTGGTGCACGCGGCCGGCGTGGTGGAGAACGGACTGCTCGGCACGCTCACCCCCGAGCAGGTCGAGCGGGTGCTGCGGCCCAAGGTGGACGCCGCCTGGCACCTGCACGAGCTCACCCGGGAGCTCCCGCTCAGCGCCTTCGTGCTCTTCTCCTCCACCGCCGGCCTGCTGGTCGGCGGCGGCCAGGCCAACTACGCGGCCGCCAACGCCTTCCTGGACGGCCTGGCCGCCCACCGCCGGGCGGCCGGACTGCCCGCCGTCTCGATGGCCTGGGGCCTGTGGTCCGAGGTCGGCGGCCTGGCCGACCAGGTGGACGCCGCCGACCTGGAGCGGATGCGCCGCCTCGGCCTGCCCCCGCTGCCCGCCGCCCAGGGCCTGGAGCTGTTCGACGCCGCGCTGGGCGCCGAACCCGCCCTGGTGGTGCCGATGCGGTTGGACACCGCCGCGGTGCGGGCCCGCGCCGACGGCGTCCCGGCGCTGCTGCGCGGCCTGGTCCGGGCCGCCCCGCGCCGGGCCGCCGGTGCCGCGGCCGCCACCGGCGCCGACCCGCTCGGCGGCTGGCGGGAGCGGCTGGCCCCGCTGCCGGAGGCCGACCGCGACCGGCTGCTGCTGGAGCTGGTGCTCGACGGCGCCGCCGCCGTGCTCGGCCACGGCTCGGCCCGCGCGCTGGACCCCGGCCGGGCCTTCCAGGAGATGGGCTTCGACTCGCTGGCCGCCGTCGAGCTGCGCAACCTGCTCGGCGCCGCCACCGGCCTGGCGCTGCCCGCCACCCTGGTCTTCGACCAGCCCGCCCCGGCCGTGCTCACCGCCTATCTCAAGGCCGCCCTGGTCCCCGGACCGGCCGACCGGGTCCGGCTGGCCGTCGCCGAGGTCGACCGGCTGGAGGCCGCGCTGACCGCCCTGCCCGACCAGGACGGCTCGCACGCCCGGATCACCGCCCGCCTGGAGGCGCTGCTGCGGACCTGGCGCGACACCCACACCACCGGCGGCGCGGTGCCGGACGGCTTCGACACCGCCACCGACGAAGAACTCTTCGCGACGATCGACAACGAATCTGGAGTCCAGTGATGGCAGACCCGGCCAACGTCGACAGGCTCCGCGACTACCTCAAGCGGGCCACCAGCGAGCTGGAGCGCACCCGCCGGCGGGTGCGCGAGCTGGAGGAGCTGCACCGCGAGCCGATCGCGATCATCGGGATGGCCTGCCGCTACCCCGGCGGCATCCGCACCCCCGAGGACCTGTGGCGGATCGTCAGCGAAGGCACCGACGTGGTCTCCGGCTTCCCGGTGGACCGCGGCTGGGACGTGGACGACCTCTACGACCCCGAGGTCGGCAAGCCCGGCAAGAGCTACGTGCGGCACGGCGGCTTCCTGCACGACGCCGCCGAGTGCGACCCCGCCTTCTTCGGCATCAGCCCCAAGGACGCGCCCGGCACCGACCCGCAGCAGCGGCTGCTGCTGGAGACCTCCTGGGAGGCCTTCGAACGGGCCGGCATCGACCCGCAGTCGATGAAGGGCAGCAGCACCGGCGTCTTCGTCGGCCTGATGCACCACGACTACGTGGGCGGCACCATCTCCGGCAGCATCGTCTCCGGCCGGATCGCCTACACCCTGGGCCTGGAGGGCCCGGCCGTCACCATGGACACCGCCTGCTCCGCCTCGCTGGTGGCGCTGCACCAGGCCACCCAGTCGCTGCGCCGCGGCGAGTGCGACTACGCGCTGGTCGGCGGCGCGGCCGTGATGGCCAGCCCGGAGATGTTCGTCGAGTTCAGCGAGCGCCGGGCGCTCTCCGCCGACGGGCGCTGCAAGTCCTTCTCCGAGGACGCCGACGGCGCCGCCTGGTCCGAGGGCGCCGGCGTGCTGCTGGTGGAGCGGCTCTCCGACGCCCGGCGCAACGGCCACCGGGTGCTCGCCGTGGTCCGGGGCAGCGCGGTCAACCAGGACGGCGCCTCCAACGGCATGACCGCGCCCAGCGGGCCCGCGCAGGTCCGGGTGATCCGGGCCGCACTGGCCGACGCCCAGCTGGCGCCGCACCAGATCGACGTGGTCGAGGCGCACGGCACCGGCACCAGGCTCGGCGACCCGATCGAGGCCCAGGCCGTGCTCGCCGCCTACGGGCAGGACCGGCCCGCGGGGCGGCCGATGCGGCTGGGCTCGATCAAGTCCAACATGGGCCACCCGCAGGCCGCCGCCGGCGTCGCGGGCGTGATCAAGATGGTGATGGCGATGCGGTACGGCGTGCTGCCCAAGTCCCTGCACTCCGAGCGCCGCACCTCGGCGGTGGACTGGTCCGCGGGCGAGGTCGAGCTGCTGACCGAGGCCATGCCCTGGCCGGAGCACGGGCAGCCGCGCCGGGCCGCCGTCTCCGGTTTCGGCATCAGCGGCACCAACGCGCACACCATCCTGGAACAGGCCCCCGCCGAGGCGGAGCCGGAGCCCGCGCCGCGCGCCGCCCTGCCGGCCGTGCCCTGGGTGCTCTCCGGCAAGACCGCGGAGGCGGTCCGGGACCAGGCCCACCGGCTGCTCGCCGTGGCCGGCACCCTGGACCCGCTGGACACCGGCTTCTCGCTGGCCACCACCCGCGCCCAACTCACTTACCGCGCCGCGGTGGTCGGCCGGGACACCGCCGAACTGCTGGACGGGCTGCGGGCGGTGGCCGAGGGCCGGGAGCTGCCGCAGGTCGTCGCCGGGCCCGGCAGGCTCGCCGTGGTGTTCTCCGGCCAGGGCTCCCAGCGCCCCGGCATGGGCCGCGAACTGGTCGACGCCTTCCCCGAGTTCGCCCGCGCCTTCGACCAGGTCTGCGCCGAGTTCGACCCGCACCTGGACCGGCCGCTGCGCGAGCTGGTACTCGACGCCGACTCCGAGCTGCTGCACCAGACCGCCTACACCCAGGCCGGCCTGTTCGCCTTCGAGGTCGCGCTCTACCGCCTGCTGGAGTCCTGGGGCATCCGCCCCGACCTGCTCGGCGGGCACTCGATCGGCGAGGTGGTCGCCGCCCACGTCGCCGGGGTGCTGACGCTGCCCGACGCGGTGAAGCTGGTCGCCGCGCGCGGCCGGCTGATGCAGGCGCTGCCCGCCGGCGGGGCCATGGTCGCGATCCGGGCAGGCGAGCAGGAGGTCGCCCCGCTGCTCGGCGGCGGCGCCGACCTGGCCGCCGTCAACGGCCCGCGCGCCGTGGTGGTCTCCGGTGACGAGGAGGCCGTGCTGGCGGTCGCCGCGAAGTTCGAGAAGACCACCCGGCTGAAGGTCTCGCACGCCTTCCACTCCCACCGGATGGACGGCATGCTGGCCGAGTTCCGGTCCGTGCTCGCCGAGTTGGAGTTCCACCCGGCCGAGCTGCCGGTGGTCTCCAACCTCACCGGAGCGCTCGCCGACCAGCTGGCCGAGCCCGAGTACTGGGTGCGCCACGTCCGCGAGGCCGTCCGGTTCCACGACGGGCTGGGCACGCTGGCCGCCGAGGGCGTCACCCGGCTGCTGGAGATCGGCCCCGACTCGGTGCTCGCCGGCCTGGCCCAGGACCTGCTGCCCGAGGCCGTCGCCGCCCAGCGCCGCGACCAGGGCGAGGCCAGGGCGCTGCTCACCGCCGTCGCCCGGCTGCACACCGGCGGCCTCAGCCCGGACTGGCAGGCGCTCTTCGCCGGCGCCCGGGTGGTCGACCTGCCGACCTACCCGTTCCGCCGCGACCGGCACTGGGAGCACGCCCCGTCCGTCACCGCGGCCGCCGCCCCGGCGCAACGCGCCGACGAGGGGGGCGAGTTCTGGCAGCTGGTGCGCGAGCAGGACGTGGCCGCCGTGGCCGCCACGCTCGGCGTCGCCGACCCGGCCCCGGTGGCCGCGCTGGTCCCCGCGCTGGCCTCCTGGTACGACCAGCAGCAGGCCAACTCCACGGTGGACGGCTGGCGCTACCGGATCGGTTGGCGGATGCTGCCCGGCAGCGAGGAGCGGGCCGGCGCACACCACTGGCTGGCCGTGGTCTCCGCGGAGCTGGCCGCCGACCCGTGGGTCGGGGCCGTGCTCGACGCGCTGCGCGAGCGCGGCCACCGGGTCGAGCCGCTGGCCGTGCCCGCCGACGCCCGGCACCGGGTCGCCCTGGCCGAACTGCTGGCCGGCCACGGCGCAGTGGACGGCGTGCTCTCGCTGCTGGCGCTGGACACCCCGGTCGCGGTGACCGCCGCGCTGGTCCAGGCGCACGGCGACGCCGGGACCGGGGGCCGGCTCTGGGCCGTCACCCGGGACGCCATCGCCCACGAGTCCGCGGCCCGCCCCGGCGGCTACCGCCAGGCCGCCGTCTGGGGCCTGGGCCGGGTCGCCGCACTGGAGCACCCCGACCGCTGGGGCGGCCTGCTCGACCTGCCCGACGACCCCGGCCCGCTCACCCTGGCCCGGCTCGCCACCGCGCTCACCGGCTCCGGCGAGGAGGACCAGCTGGTGCTGCGCGAGTCCGGCCTCTTCGGCCGCCGCCTGCAGCACGCCCCGGTCCGCCCCGGCGCCCCCTGGCAGCCCACCGGCACCGTGCTGGTCACCGGCGCCACCGGCGCGGTCGGCACCCGGGTCGCGGGCTGGCTGGCCGAGCAGGGCGCCGAGCACCTGCTGCTCACCAGCCGCCGCGGCGAGGCCGCCCCCGGCACCGCCGAGCTGCGCGAGCGGCTGGCCGCCGCCGGCACCCGGGCCACCTTCGCCGCCTGCGACGCGGCCGACCGCGAGCAGCTGGCCGGCCTGCTCGCCACCATCCCCGCCGACCGCCCGCTGACCGCCGTGGTCCACCTGGCCGGCGTGCTGGACGACGGCGTGCTCGACGCCCTCACCCCCGAGCGGTTCGCCACCGTGCTGGGGCCCAAGGCCCAGGCCGCGATCAACCTGCACGAGCTGACGGCCGGGCTGGACCTCTCGGCGTTCGTGCTCTTCTCCTCGCTCACCACCACCGTCGGCGGCGCCGGCCAGGCCAACTACGCGGCCGCCAACGCCGTGCTGGACGCGCTGGCCGAGCACCGGCGCGGCGCCGGCCTGGCCGCCTGCTCGATCGCCTGGGGCCTGTGGGGCGGCGGCGGGATGGCCGACCACGGCGCCGTGCTGGACGCCGGCCGCAGCCTCGGCATCGGCGCCATGGACCCCGACAAGGCGCTGACCGCGCTTCGCCGGGCCCTGGAGGGCGGCGAGACCACGCTCACCGTGGCCGACGTGGACTGGACCCGGTTCGCGCCCGCCTTCGGCGCCGCCCGGCCCAGCCCGCTGCTCGCCGACCTGCCCGAGGTGCAGGCGCCGGCCGCGGCCGGCGGCGGCGAGCAGGCCGTCCCCGACGGCTTCGCGCAGAAGCTGGCCGGGCTGACCGGCGGCGAGCGCAGCCGCGCCCTGGTGGAGCTGGTCTGCACCCAGGCCGCCACCGTGCTCGGCTACGGCGCGGCCGGCGGCATCGAGCCCAGCACCGCCTTCCGCGACCTCGGCTTCGACTCGCTGACCTCGGTGGACCTGCGCAACCGGCTCAGCGCCGCCGCCGGAGTGGCGCTGCCCGCCACGCTGATCTTCGACTACGCGACGCCCGCCGCGCTCGCCGAGCACCTGGGCAGCGAGCTGGGCGACGGCCCGGAGGGCGCCTCCGCCGACGCCCTGCTGGCCGAACTCGACCGGCTGGAGGCGGCGTTCGCCGGCCTCAAGGCCGAGGAGATCGAGCAGGGCCGGTTCACCGCCCGGCTGCAGGCGCTGCTCAACGGGCTGAACGGGACGCTCTCCGCGGCGGGCGGCGAATCCGTCGCCGGGCGGCTGGAGAACGCCTCCGCCGACGACATCTTCGCCTTCATCGACAACGAGCTCGGCACGGCGTGACGACGTGAACACCCCCGCCGACCACGCCCCGCACGCCAGGCTGAATTCCTCGCACAGAAGTGGCGACACTCGATGACCAACGATGACAAGCTGCTCGACTACCTCAAGCGGGTCACCGCCGATCTGGCGCAGACCCGGCAGCGGCTGCGCGAGGTGGAGACCGAGGAGAAGGAGCCGATCGCCATCGTGGCGATGAGCTGCCGGTTCCCCGGCGGCGTGACGTCCCCCGAGGAGCTCTGGCGGCTGGTCGACGAGGGCACCGACGCCATCACGGACTTCCCGGCGGACCGGGGCTGGGACGGCGCAGCGCTCTACGACCCCGACCCGGACGCGGCCGGCAAGAGCTACGTGCTGCGCGGCGGGTTCCTGGACGGGGCCGCCGAGTTCGAGCCGGACTTCTTCGGTATCTCGCCGCGCGAGGCACTGCTGATGGACCCGCAGCAGCGGCTGCTGCTGGAGGTCGCCTGGGAGGCGCTGGAGCGCGGCGGGATCGCGCCGGACTCGGTGCGCGGCGCCCGGATCGGCGTCTTCGCGGGCACCAACGGGCAGGACTACCGGGAGGTGCTGGCCGGGCTGACCGAGGAGCCGGAGGCCGCCCTCGGCACCGGAGTGCTGGCGGCCGTGATGGCCGGCCGGATCTCCTACACCCTCGGCCTGGAGGGGCCGGCCGTCACCATCGACACCGCCTGCTCCTCCGCCCTGGTCGCCCTGCACCTGGCGGTGCAGGCGCTGCGCCAGCGCGAGTGCACGCTGGCGATGGCCGGCGGCGTCTCGGTGATGTCCACGCCCGGCGCGTTCATCGCCTTCAGCCGGCAGCGCGGGCTCTCGGCGGACGGCCGGTGCAAGTCCTTCGCCGAGGCGGCCGACGGCACCGGCTGGGGCGAGGGCGCCGGGATGCTGCTGCTGGAGCGGCTCTCCGACGCCCGGCGCAACGGCCACCGGGTGCTCGCCGTGGTGCGCGGCTCGGCGGTGAACCAGGACGGCGCCTCCAACGGGCTGACGGCGCCCAACGGCCCCTCGCAGCAGCGGGTGATCCGGGCCGCGCTGGCCAGCGCCGGACTGTCGGCCGCCGAGGTGGACGCGGTGGAGGCGCACGGCACCGGCACCACCCTCGGCGACCCGATCGAGGCCCAGGCGCTGCTCGCCACCTACGGTCAGAACCGGCCTGCGGAGCGGCCGTTGTGGCTGGGCTCGATCAAGTCCAACATCGGCCACACCCAGGCCGCCGCGGGTGTGGCGGGCGTGATCAAGATGGTGCAGGCGATGCGCCACGGCGTGCTGCCCCGGACCCTGCACGTGGACCAGCCGGCCGGCAAGGTGGACTGGACGGCCGGCGAGGTCCGGCTGCTGACGCAGGCCCGGGCCTGGCCCGCCTACGAGCACCCGCGCCGGGCCGGCATCTCCTCCTTCGGCGCCAGCGGCACCAACGCGCACACCATCATCGAGCAGGCCCCCGCCGAGGAGGAGCCGGCCGCCGAGCGCGAGCCGGTCCGGGCGCCCTCCACCGTGCCCTGGCTGCTCTCCGGCCGCACCCCCGAGGCGCTGCGCGCGCAGGCCCGGCGGCTGGCCGCCGTCGCGGACACCCTGGATCCGGTGGACGCCGCCTACTCGCTGGCCACCACCAGGACCGCCCAGCAGTACCGGGCCGTGCTGCTCGGCCAGGATGGCGAGCAGCTGCGCGCGGGCCTGGCCGCGCTGGCCGAGGGTGCGCCCGGGGTGCTCCAGGGCCGAACGGGCAAGGGCCTGACGGCCTTCCTCTTCACCGGCCAGGGCGCGCAGCGGCCCGGCATGGGCCGGGAGCTGTACCAGGAGTTCGGGACCTTCCGGCAGGCCTTCGACGAGGTCTGCGGCCAGTTCGGCGGCGGGCTGCGCGCCCTGGTCCTCGGCACGGACGCCGAGCCGCTGAACCGGACCGAGACCACCCAGGCCGCGCTCTTCGCCTTCGAGGTGGCGCTGTTCCGGCTGCTGGAGTCCTGGGGCGTGCGCCCGGACTTCCTGGCGGGGCACTCGATCGGCGAGGTGGCGGCCGCGCACGTGGCCGGGGTGCTCTCGCTGCCGGACGCCTGCCGGCTGGTCGCCGCGCGTGGCCGGCTGATGCAGGCGCTGCCGGCCGGCGGCGCGATGGTGGCGGTGCGGGCGAGCGAGGCCGAGGTGGCGCCGCTGCTGGCCGAGGGCGTGGGCATCGCGGCGGTCAACGGCCCGCGCTCGGTGGTGGTCTCCGGCGTCGAGTCCGAAGTGCTGCGGGTCGCCGCGCAGTTCGAGAAGTCCAAGCGGCTGGCGGTCAGTCACGCCTTCCACTCGCCGCTGATGGAGCCGATGCTCGCCGAGTTCCGCTCCGTGGTCAACGAGTTGACGTTCCATCAGGCCGTGGTGCCGGTGGTCTCCAACGTCACGGGCCGGCTCGCCACCGGCGAACTGGGCGACCCGGAGTACTGGGTGCGGCACGTCCGCGAGGCCGTCCGGTTCCACGACGGCGTCCGGGCGCTGGAGGCGGCCGGCGTCACCCGGTTCGTCGAGCTGGGCCCCGACGCGGTGCTGACCGCGATGGCCCGTGACTGCCTGGACGCCGAGGAGGCCGTGTTCGCCGCCTGCACCCGGCGCGAGCGGCCCGAGACGGCCACCCTGCTCGGCGCGCTGGCCCGGCTGCACATCGCCGGCAGCTCGCCCGACTGGTCCGCCCTCTTCCCGGGCGCCGCCCGGGTGGAGCTGCCCACCACCGCCTTCCAGCGCGAGCGGTTCTGGGTCGAGGCGCCGCTGACGGTCGGCGACGTGGCCTCCGCCGGCCTGGACTCCACCGGCCACCCGCTGCTCGGCGCGGCCACCCTGCTGGCGGACTCCGACGGCGCCGTGCTCACCGGCCGCCTCGCCCTCGCCACCCACCCCTGGCTGGCCGACCACGTGGTCGGCGACCGGGTGGTGGTGCCCGGCACGGCGATGGTCGAACTGGCCGTCCGGGCCGGCGACCAGGTCGGCTGCGGACACCTGGAGGAGCTCACCCTGGAGGTGCCGCTGGTCCTGCCCGAGCAGGACGGCATTCGGGTGCAGGTCGCCGTCGGTGCCCCCGACGCGGCCGGCAGCCGCAGCGTCGGCATCCACTCCCGGGCCGAGGGCGCCGCCGCCGACCAGCCGTGGACCCTGCACGCCTCCGGCCTGCTCGGCCGGACCCCCGCCGGCACCGGCGAACGCCTCGACGAGTGGCCGCCGCCCGGCGCCGAACCGCTGGAGACCGCCGGCCTCTACCAGCGGCACGCCGCCTCCGGCCTGCACTACGGCCCGGTCTTCCAGGCCCTGCACGCCGCCTGGCAGCGCGACGAGGAGCTCTTCGCCGAAGTCCGGCTCGCCGAGCGCCCGGCCGCCGACGCGGCCCGGTTCGGCCTGCACCCGGCCGCCTTCGACGCCGCCCTGCACGCCCTCGCGCTGCTCGGCGACGGCTCCGACGAGGAGACCGCCCGGCTGCCCTTCCTGTTCAGCGGCGTCTCGCTGCACGCGGTCGGCGCCGCCGTGCTGCGGGTGCGGCTGCGCGCCACCGGCGCGCACTCCTTCGCCCTCGACCTGGCCGACGCCACCGGCGCCCCGGTCGCCACGGTGGCCTCGCTGGCCTCCCGCCCGCTGACCAACCTGCGCCGCCCGCAGGGCCCGGCGGACGACGCGCTGTACCGGCTCGGCTGGAGCCCGGTCCCGCTGCCCGAGGCGGCCCAGGAGGCCGACTACCGCCTGCTGGAGAGCGTGCCCGGCCGGGACGCCGAGGCCGTCCGGGCGGCCGTGCACACCGCGCTCGCCGCCGTGCAGCAGGAGGACCCGCGCCCGCTGGTGGTGGTCACCCGCGGCGCCGTCGCCCGCGACGGCGAGCCGGTGGCCGACCTGGCGGGCGCCGCCGTCTGGGGCCTGCTGCGCTCGGCGCAGTCCGAGAACCCCGACCGGTTCGTGCTGCTCGACCTGGACCCGCAGGCCCGCGCGGAGGCGCTGGCCGGGCCCGCGCTCGCCAGCGGCGAACCGCAGCTGGCGGTGCGCGCCGGCCAGGCCCACGCGGCCCGGCTGACCGCCGCCGAGCCCGGCGAGGGCCCGGCGGCCGCACTCGACCCCGAAGGCACCGTGCTGCTCACCGGCGCCACCGGCGGCCTGGGCCCGGTGATCGCCCGGCACCTGGTCACCGCGCTCGGCGCCCGCCGCCTGCTGCTGCTCAGCCGGCGCGGCGGCGCGGACGCGCTGACCGCCGAACTGGCCGAGCTCGGCGCCGAGGTGACGGTGCGGGCCTGCGACGTGGCCGACCGGACCGCGCTCGCCGAGGTGCTGGCCGAGGTTCCGGCCGAGCACCCGCTGACCGCCGTGGTGCACGCCGCCGGGCTGCTCGACGACGGCGTGGTGGCCGCGCTGACGCCCGAGCGGATCGACGCCGTGCTGCGGCCCAAGGTGGACGGCGCGCTCCACCTGCACGAGCTGACGGCCGGTCAGGACCTCAAGGCCTTCGTGCTCTTCTCCTCGGTGGCCGGCCTGGTCGGCGCCCCGGGCCAGGGCAACTACGCGGCCGCCAACGCCTTCCTGGACGCGCTGGCCGCCCACCGCCACGCCCTCGGCCTGCCCGGCCTCTCGCTGGCCTGGGGCCCCTGGGCGCCGGTCGGCGGGATGACCAGCGGCCTGGCGGCCGCCGACCGCGCGCGGATCTCCCGCGGCGGCATGGCCGAGCTCTCCGCCGCGGAGGGCACCGCGCTCTTCGACCTGGCCCGGGCCACCGGGGCGCCCGCCCTCGCGCCGGTGCGGCTGAACCTGGCCGCCCTGCGCGGCCAAGGCGCCGCGCTGGCGCCGGTGTTCCGCACCCTGGCCGGCCGCACCGTGCGCCGGGAGGCCGCCACGGCCCTGGACGGCGCGGAGGCCTCGCTGGCCGGACTCGGCGCGCAGGAACGGGCCGACGCACTCCTGCAACTGGTCCGGGCCCAGGTCGCGGCCGTGCTCGGCCACGCCTCCGGCGCCGCGATCGACCCCGGCCGGGCCTTCCAGGACCTCGGCTTCGACTCGCTGGCCGCCGTCGAGCTGCGCAACGCGCTCACCGCCGCCACCGGCCGGCGGCTGCCCGCCACGCTGGTCTTCGACTACCCGTCGCCCGAATCGCTGGCCGGCTACCTGGCCACCCGGTTCAGCGACACCGCCGCCGGGCCGCGCAAGGCCGTCCGGGCGGCCGCCGTCCGCACCGAGGAGCCGATCGCCATCGTCGGCATGGCCTGCCGCTACCCCGGCGGGGTCACCTCCCCGCAGGGGCTGTGGGAGCTGGTGCTCGAAGAGCGCGACGCGATCAGCGAGTTCCCGGACAACCGGGGCTGGGACATCGACCGGATCTATGACCCGACCAGGGAGCGCCCCGACACCAGCTACGTGCGGCGTGGCGGATTCCTGCATCGGGCGGGCGAGTTCGATGCCGGTTTCTTCGGCATCTCGCCGCGTGAGGCGCTGTTGATGGATCCGCAGCAGCGGCTGTTGTTGGAGAGTTCCTGGGAGGCGTTGGAGCATGCGGGCATCGACCCTGTTTCGCTGAAGGGCAGTCGGACCGGGGTGTTCGCGGGGGTGATGTATCACGACTACTTCGGTGCTTTCGGCAGCGGCAGTATCGTCTCGGGGCGGGTCGCCTACACGCTGGGGCTGGAGGGGCCGACGCTGTCGATCGACACGGCCTGTTCCTCCTCGCTGGTGGCGATGCACCTGGCCGCCCAGTCGCTGCGCGGCGGGGAGTCCACCCTCGCGCTGGCCGGCGGCGTCGCGGTGATGTCCACCCCGGACCCGTTCGTGGAGTTCAGCCGCCAGGGCGCGCTCGCCCCCGACGCCGTCTGCCGCCCGTTCGCCACCGCCGCCGGCGGCACGGTCTGGGGCGAGGGCGTCGGCGTGCTGGTGCTGGAACGGCTCTCCGACGCCCGGCGCAACGGCCACCAGGTGCTGGCCGTGGTCCGCGGCACCGCCGTCAACCAGGACGGTGCCTCCAACGGGCTCACCGCCCCCAACGGCCCCTCCCAGCAGCGGGTGATCGAACAGGCCCTGGCCAACGCCGGCCTGGCGCCCGCCGAGGTCGACGTGGTGGAGGCGCACGGCACCGGCACCACCCTCGGCGACCCGATCGAGGCCCAGGCACTGATCGCCACCTACGGCCAGGACCGCCCGGCCGAACGCCCGCTCTGGCTGGGCTCGGTGAAGTCCAACCTCGGCCACACCCAGGCCGCCGCGGGCGTCGCCGGTGTGATCAAGATGGTGCAGGCGATGCACCACGGCGTGCTGCCGAAGACCCTGCACGTGGACGAGCCCTCCGGCCACGTGGACTGGTCGGCGGGCGAGGTGCGTCTGCTGACGGAGCGTCAGGACTGGCCGGAGGCTGACCGCCCACGCCGGGCCGGCATCTCCTCCTTCGGCATCAGCGGCACCAACGCCCACGTGGTGATCGAGGCCGCCGCCGAGCCCGCCGCCGAGTCGGGTGCCACCGGCCCGGCCCCGTGGCTGCTCTCCGCGAAGTCCAAGGCCGCCCTGCCCGCCCAGGCCGCCCGGCTGCTGGCCCTCGTGGACGCCAACCCCGAGCTGGCGCCCGCCGAGCTGGCCCGCGCGCTGGCCACCACCCGCGCCCAGTTCGAGCACCGCGCCGCCATCACCGGCTCCGACCGCGCCGAACTGCGCGACTCGCTGGCCGCGCTGGCCGCCGGCCGGACCGCCCCCGGGCTGGTCGAGGGCACCGCCGCCGGCGCCCGCCCGGTCTTCGTCTTCCCCGGCCAGGGCTCCCAGTGGACCGGCATGGCCACCGAACTGCTCGCCACCTCACCTGTCTTCGCCGCCAGCATGGCCGAATGCGCCGCCGCCTGCGCGCCGTTCACCGACTGGGACCAGCTCACCGAGCTGACCGGCCCGCTGGACCGGGTGGACGTGGTGCAGCCGCTGCTCTGGGCCGTCATGGTCTCGCTGGCCCGGACCTGGATGGCGCACGGGGTGCGCCCCGCCGCCGTGATCGGCCACTCCCAGGGCGAGATCGCGGCCGCCGTGGTGGCCGGCGCGCTCTCGCTGGAGGACGGCGCCCGGATCGTCACCCTGCGCAGCCAGGCCATCGCCCAGGACCTCTCCGGCGGGGGCGGCATGCTCTCCGTGGCGCTGCCCGTCGAGCAGGTCGAGGAGCGGCTGGCCGACTGGGACGGCCGGCTCTCCATCGCCGCCCGCAACGGCTCCGGCTCGGTCGTGGTCTCCGGCTTCGCCGACGCACTGGACCGGCTGCAGGCCCAGCTCAAGGAGGAGGGGGTGCGGGTCAAGCGGCTGCCGGTGGACTACGCCTCGCACTCCGCGCAGGTCGAGACGGTCCGCACCCGGCTGCTGGAGACCCTGGCCGAGGTCGCGCCGCGCCCCGCCGAGGTGCCGTTCTACTCCACCGTCACCGGCGAACCGCTCGACACCACCGGCCTGGACGCCGAGTACTGGTACACCAACCTGCGCCGCACCGTGCTCTTCGAGCAGGCCGCCGGCGCGGCCGTCGCCCACGGCCACGGCGTCTTCGTCGAGTGCAGCCCGCATCCGGTGCTCACCGTCGGCCTAGAGGAGACCTTCGACGGGGTCCGGGCGGTCGGCTCGCTGCGCCGCGAGGAGGGCGGCCGGGAGCGGTTCGCCGCCGCGCTCGGCGAGGCCTTCGCGCACGGCGTCGCGGTCGACTGGCGGACCCTGTTCACCGGCCCGAGCCGGCTCGGGCTGCCGACCTACGCCTTCCAGCACGAGCAGTACTGGCTGGACAGCGCCGCCGGCCAGGCCGACGTCACCTCGGCCGGCCTCACCCCGACCGAACACCCGTTGCTCAGTGCCGCGTTGACCCGCGCCGACACGGACGGCACGGTGCTCACCGGCCGCCTCTCGCTCTCCACCCACCCGTGGCTGGCCGACCACCTGGTCGGCGGTGAGCTGCTCTTCCCCGGCACCGGCTACCTCGAACTGGCGCTGCGGGCCGCCGACCAGGTCGGCCTGGACCGGGTCGCCGACCTCACCCTGCACGCCCCGCTGATCCTGCCCGCCCACGGCGCCGTCCAACTCCAGGTGGTGGTCGGCCCGGTGGCGGAGACCGGCCGACCGGTGGCGGTCTACTCGCGGCCCGAGAGCGGGGCCGGGGACCAGCCCTGGACCCAGCACGCCGACGGCCTGCTCGCCGCCGGCCCCGCACCCGCCGGGCCCGCGCTCGCCGCCTGGCCGCCGGCCGGCGCCGAGCCGATCGACCTGGACGGGCTCTACGAGGGCCTGGCCGAGGCCGGCCTCGGCTACGGCCCCGCCTTCCAAGGCCTGCGCGCCGCCTGGCGGGTGGGGGAGGAGGTCTACGCCGAGGCCGCCTTCACCCAGTCGGTCGACGGCTACGGCCTGCACCCGGCCCTCGCCGACGCCGCCCTGCACACCATCGGCCTGACCGGCGCCGCCCAGGACGAGGCGCTGCTGCCGTTCGCCTGGTCCGAGGCGGGCCTGCACGCCACCGGCGCCACCGAACTGCGCGTCCGGGTCCGGCCGCTGGGCCGGGGCGGCGCCGTCGAGCTGACCCTCGCCGACGGCACCGGCGCACCGGTGGCGAGCGTCGGCTCGCTCGCCCTGCGCCCGATCCCCGCCGAGCAGCTGGCCGCCGCGGCCGGCTCGGCCCGCGCGGGTGCGCTCTACCAGGTCGACTGGCTCCCCGTGCCGGCCCCGGCCGCCGCCGAACCCGCCGAGCGGCCCGTGCTGCTGCGCAGCCCGGCGGGCAGCAGCGCCGAGGAGGTCCGGGCCGCCCTGCACACCGTGCTGGAGCAGCTGCGCGAACCCCTGGCCGGCGAGGCCACCGTGCTGGTCGTCACCGGTGACGACCCGGCCGGCGCGGCCGTCGGCGGGCTGGTCCGCTCGGCTCAGTCCGAGAACCCCGACCGGATCGTGCTGGTCGGCCTGGCGGCCCCGGAGGGCGAGCAGTTGCTGCCCGCCGCCCTGGCCGTCGGCGAACCCCGGGTGGCCATCCGGGACGGCGCGCTGCTGGTGCCCCGGCTGGTCCGGGCCGAACCGGCCGCCGGCCGGGAGCCGTTGGCACTCGACCCGAACGGCACCGTGCTGCTCACCGGTGCCAGCGGCGCGCTGGGCGGGCTGATCGCCCGCCGGCTGGTCGCCGAGCACGGCGTGCGGCACCTGCTGCTGCTCAGCCGGCGCGGCGCCGACGCCGAGCTGGTCGCCGAACTCACCGCGCTGGGCGCCGAGATCACCACCGCCGCCGGCGACGCCGCCGACCGCACCGCGCTCGCCGCGGTGCTGGCCGGGATCCCGGCCGGGCACCCGCTGACCGCCGTGGTGCACGCGGCCGGGGTGCTCGCCGACGGCGTGCTCTCCTCGCTCACCGCCGAGCGGCTGGACACCGTGCTGCGCCCAAAGGTGGACGCCGCTTGGCACCTGCACGAACTGACGGCCGATCAGCCCCTCCAGGCCTTCGTGCTCTTCTCCTCCGCCGCCGCCACCCTGGGCTCGCCCGGCCAGGCCAACTACGCCGCCGCCAACGCCTACCTGGACGCACTGGCCGCCCACCGGCGCCGGCTCGGCCTGCCCGGCCAGTCGCTGGCCTGGGGCCTGTGGGCGCAGGCCAGCGGGATGACCGGCACGCTGGACGCGACGGACCTGTCCCGGATCTCCCGGGGCGGCGTGGCGGCCCTGGCCACCGAGGAGGGCCTGGCGCTCTTCGACCAGGCGCTGCGCGAACAGCCCACCGCCGTCCTGCCGATGAAGCTGGAACCGGCCGGCCTGCGGGCCCAGGGCGAGGCCCTGGCACCGCTCTTCCGCTCCCTGGTGCGCACCCGGCGCCAGGCCGCCACCGGGCGGCCCGCGGCCGGCGGCGACTCGCTGCGCGGCCGGCTGGCCGCCCTCCCCGAGGACGAACGGGCTCCCTTCCTGGTGGAGTTGGTGCGCACCCAGGCCGCCTCGGTGCTCGGGCACCGCTCGGCCGAGCAGGTCGAGGCGCACAAGGCCTTCCGCGAGCTGGGCTTCGACTCGCTCGGCGCCGTCGAACTGCGCAACGGCCTGGCGGCGGCCACCGGCCTGCGGCTGCCCGCCACCCTGGTCTTCGACTACCCCACCTCCCGCGACCTGGCGGGCCACCTGCTCGACCAGCTGACCGGAACCCTGGCGGCCGCCCCGCGGCCCGTGGCCACCGTCAGCGACAGCGAGCCGATCGCGATCATCGGGATGGGCTGCCGCTACCCCGGCGGCGTCGACTCGCCCGAGGAGCTGTGGCAGCTGGTGGCCGGCGAGGTGGACGCCGTCGGCGAGTTCCCCACCGACCGCGGCTGGGACCTGGCGGCGCTCTACGACCCGACCCTGGACCGCCCCGGCACCAGCTACGCCAAGCACGGCGCCTTCCGCTACGACGCGGCCGAGTTCGATGCCGAGTTCTTCGGCCTCGACCCCGAGGAGGCCCTGGTCACCGACCCGCAGCAGCGGCTGCTGCTGGAGACCTCCTGGGAGGCCCTGGAGCGCGCCGCCATCGACCCGGCGGCGCTGCGCGGCAGCCAAACCGGGGTCTTCGCCGGTGTGATGTACCACGACTACTTCGAGAGCTACGGCTCCGGCAGCGTGGTCTCCGGCCGGATCGCCTACACCCTCGGCCTGGAGGGGCCCACCATGACGGTGGACACCGCCTGCTCCTCCTCGCTGGTCGCGCTGCACCTCGCCGTCCAGTCGCTGCGCCAGGGCGACTGCACGCTGGCGCTGGCCGGCGGCGTGACGGTGATGGCCACCCCGGGCACCTTCGTCGAGTTCAGCCGGCAGCGCGGCCTCTCCCGCGACGGCCGCTGCCGCCCGTTCGCGGACTCCGCCAACGGCACCGGCTTCGGCGAGGGCGCCGGCGTGCTGCTGCTGGAACGGCTCTCCGACGCCCGCCGCAACGGCCACCGGGTGCTGGCCGTGGTCCGCGGCACCGCCGTCAACCAGGACGGCGCCTCCAACGGCATCACCGCGCCCAACGGCCCCGCCCAGCAGCGGGTGATCCGGCGGGCGCTGGCCGCCGCGGGCGTGCCCGGCGGCGAGGTCGACCTGCTGGAGGCGCACGGCACCGGCACCACCCTCGGCGACCCGATCGAGGCCCAGGCGCTGATCGCGACCTACGGCAGCGAGCACACCGAGGAACGCCCGCTCTGGCTCGGCTCGATCAAGTCCAACATCGGCCACACCCAGGCCGCCGCCGGCGTGGCCGGGGTGATCAAGGCGGTGCAGGCGATCCGGCACGCGGTGCTGCCGAAGAGCCTGCACGTGGACGAGCCGTCCCGGCACGTGGAGTGGACGGACGGCCACGTCCGGCTGCTCACCGAGTCCCGGGCCTGGCCCGCCTACGAGCACCCGCGCCGGGCCGGCATCTCCTCCTTCGGGATCAGCGGCACCAACGCCCATGTGGTGATCGAGGCCGCGCCCGGCGAGCCGCCCGCGGAACCGGCACCGCAGGCGCCGGCGCAGGCACCGCTGCTGCTCTCCGGCCACAGCCCGCAGGCGCTGCGGGCCCAGGCCGGGCGGCTGCTGGACCACTTCGTCGCGCACGCCGAGCTCGATCCGCGCCAGGCCGCGGCCGCGCTGGCCACCACCCGCTCCCGGCACGGCCACCGGGCCGCGGTGGGCGGCGCCGACCGGGACGAACTGCTGCGCGGCCTGCGGGCGCTGGCCGAGGGCCGGAGCACGCCCGGCGTGGCGCTGGGCACCGCGGCGGGCGGCCGCACCGCCTTCCTCTTCGCCGGCCAGGGCTCGCAACTGGCCGGCATGGGGGAGCAGCTGGCCGAGGCCTTCCCGGCCTTCGCGGCCGCCCACGCCGAGGTCTGCGCGCAGCTGGACCCGCTGCTCGACCGGCCGCTGCGCGAGGCCGTCCAATCGGCGGAGCTGCTGGACCGCACCGAGTACACCCAGCCCGCGCTCTTCGCCCTGGAGGTGGCGCTCTTCCGGCTGCTGGAGTCCTGGGGCATCCGCCCCGACCTGCTGGCCGGGCACTCCATCGGCGAGCTGGCCGCCGCGCACGTCGCCGGCCTCTGGTCGCTGCCGGACGCCTGCCGGCTGGTCGCCGCGCGCGGCCGGCTGATGCAGGCGCTGCCGGCCGGCGGGGCGATGGTGGCGGTCAAGGCCACCGAGGCCGAGCTCGCCCCGCTGCTCACCGGACGGGTGAGCATCGCCGCCGTCAACGGGCCCGAGTCGGTGGTGCTCTCCGGCGAGGCCGAGGCCGTCCGGGCGATCGCCGCACGCTTCGAGCGCACCCGGGAGCTGGCGGTCAGCCACGCCTTCCACTCCCCGCTGATGGACCCGGTGCTCGCCGGGTTCCGCGAGGTCGCCGCCGGGCTGGAGTACCGGCCGCCGCGGCTCGCCCTGGTCTCCACCCTGACCGGCGCGCCCGCCACCGCCGAGGAGCTGTGCGACCCCGAGTACTGGGTGCGCCACGTCCGCGAGGCGGTGCGGTTCGCCGACGGCGTGCGGGCCCTGGAGCGGGCCGGTGCGCGCCGGTTCCTCGAGATCGGGCCGGGCGGGGTGCTGACCGCGCTGGCCGCCGAGACCCTGGGCGGCGAGGCTGCCCTGGTCCCGCTGCTGCGCAGGGACCGGCCCGAGGCGGCGGCCCTGCTCACCGCCCTCGGCGCCTACCACGTGCACGGCGGCGAGCTGGACTGGGCGCGGGTGCTGCCCGGCGGCGCCGCGGTCGAGCTGCCGACCTACGCCTTCCAGCGCAGCCGCTACTGGATGGTCAGCGAGCCGGCCGGCCACCGGGCCGGCGCCGACCACCCGCTGCTCGGCACCGCCGTGGAACTCGCCGACGGCGAGGGCATGCTGTACACCGGGCGGCTCTCGCTGCAGAGCCACCCCTGGCTGGCCGACCACGCCGTCGGCGGCGCGGTGCTGCTGCCCGGCACCGGCTTCGTCGAGCTGGCGCTGGCCGCCGGTGCCGAGCTGGGGGCGGGCGCGGTCGAGGAGTTGACCATCGCCGAACCGCTGCTGCTGCCCGAGCAGGGCGCCGTCCGGCTGCAGTGCGCGGTGCGCCCGTCCGGCCCCGGCAGCTGGAGCTTCCAGGTGCACTCCCGCCCGTCCGACGGCGACCCCTGGACCGCGCACGCCACCGGCCGGCTGCGCGCCGCCGCGGCTGCGCCGCCGCCGTCCGCCGGCGCGGCGCAGGCCTGGCCGCCGGCGGGCGCCGAAGCGCTCGACCTGGCGGGCACCTACCAGGAGTTGGCCGAGCTGGGTGCCGGGTACGGCCCCGCCTTCCAGGGCCTGCGGGCCGCCTGGCGGCTCGCCGACGAGGTCTACGCGGAGGTCGAACTCCCGCAGCCGGAGGACCGGTTCGGCCTGCACCCGGCGCTCTTCGACGCCGCGCTGCACGCCATCGGCCTGCGGGCGGGCCAGGAACGGCGGATGCGCCTGCCGTTCGCCTGGACCGGCGTCGAGCTGTACGCGGTGGGCGCCCGCGCCCTGCGGGTGCGGATCAGCCCGGCCGGCCCGGAGGCGGTGCGGATCGAACTCGCCGACGGCACCGGCACCCCGGTCGCCCGGGTGGAGTCGCTGGCGCTGCGCGAGGTCGCGGTGGACCGGCTGGCCGCGGCCGGCGGCCATGACGCGCTCTTCGCCCTGGACTGGCAGCGCCTCGCCACCGCCGAGGCCCACGCCGACGGGCACTGGGCCGTGCTGGTGCCGCGTCAGACGGCCTTCGCGCCGCTCCTTGACGGGCCAAGCCTGCCCGACGCGGCCCTGGGCGCCAACCGGCGGCTGCTGGACGCCCTGGCGGCCCGGGTCGCCGTGGTCAGCACGGTCGCCGGGCTCGGCGACCTCACCCCGTCCGCCGACCCGGTGGACGTGCTGGTGCTGCCCTGGTCCGGCGGTGACGACCCCCGGGCCGTCCACCAGGGCCTGGCCGCGCTGCTCGGCCGGCTGCAGACCTGGCTGGCCGACGACCGGTTCGCGCACACCACCCTGGCCGTCGCCACCAGCGGTGCCGTCTCGGCGGCCGGCGAGGAGGTCACCGACCTGGCCGCCGCGGCCGCCTGGGGACTGATCCGCACCGCGCAGTCCGAACACCCGGGCCGGATCGTGCTGGTGGACCTGGACGACCAGGACGCCGAACGGCTGCTGCCCGCCGCCCTGGCCAGCGGCGAGGACCAACTCGCCGTCCGCGCGGGCGCGCTGCACGCACCCAGGCTGGTCCGCGCCGCCAAGGCCGGGTCGCAGGCTCCCGTCGAGTGGAGCGGCCGGGTGCTGCTCACCGGCGGCACCGGGGCGCTCGGCCGGCTGGTGGCCCGCCACCTGGTCACCGAGCACGGGGTGCGGAGCCTGCTGCTGCTCAGCCGGCGCGGCCCGGCCGCACCCGGCGCCGACCGGCTGCAGGCCGAACTCACCGCCCTGGGTGCCGAGGTGGCCATCGTCGCCGCCGACCTGGCGGACCGGGAGGAGCTGGCCGGCCTGCTGGCCCGCCACCCCGTCTCCGCGGTGGTGCACGCCGCCGGCGTGCTGGACGACGGGATGCTCTCCTCGCTCACCCCCGAGCGGCTCTCCGCCGTGCTGCGGCCCAAGGCGGACGCCGCCTGGCACCTGCACGAGCTCACCAAGGACCGGGAGTTGTCGGCCTTCGTGCTCTTCTCCTCGGCGGCCGGCCTGCTCGGCAGCCCCGGGCAGGCGAGCTACGCCGCCGCCAACGCCTACCTCGACGGCCTGGCCCTGCACCGGCGGGCGGTCGGCCTGCCGGCCACCTCGCTGGCCTGGGGCGCCTGGTCGGGCGAGGGCGGCATGGCCGACCGGCTCGGCGAGGCCGACAGCCGCCGGCTGGCCCAGTCCGGCATCGGCAGCCTCAGCGAGGAGACCGGCCTGGAACTCTTCGACACCGCCGTCGGCCGGGCCGAGACCGTGCTGCTGCCTGCCCGGCTCGACCCGGCCGCACTGGCCCGGGGCAACCGGATCCCGCCGCTGCTCGCCCGGCTGGTCCGCCCCGGCGCGGCCCGGCGGACGGCGCAGGCCGCCTCCACGGCCTCGGCCGCGCTGCGGCGCAGCCTGGCCGGGCTCGGCGGCGCGGAACGGACCGCGCTGCTGCTGGAGTTGGTCGGCAGCCAGGCCGCCGGGGTGCTCGGCGTCGCCGAACTGGCGCTGGACCGGGCGTTCAGCGAACTGGGCTTCGACTCGCTGACGGCGGTGGAGTTCCGCAACCAGCTCAACGAGGCCACCGGCCTCCGGCTCTCGGCCACGCTGATCTTCGACTACCCGAGCCCGGCCGTACTGGCCGAGCACCTGGCGGCCGAACTCGCACCGGCCGGGGGAGCAGCGGAGCAGAGCCGGGAGACGGCCGTGCGCCAGGCGATCGGCAGCATCCCGCTGGCCCGGCTGCGGGACGCGGGCCTGCTCGACAGCCTGCTCGAACTGGCCGGCCTGGCCGCCGAGTCCACCGCCGAACCGGCGGCGGCCGACGGCGGGTCGATCGACGCGATGGACCTGGAGAGCCTGATGAGCCTGGCCCTGGAGAGCAGCGACGACCAGGAGGGGGAGAACCGATGACGAGTCCCGACGCCAGGGTCGTCGACGCGCTGCGCGCCGCGCTGAAGGAGACCGAGCGGCTGCGCGAGCAGAACCGCAAGCTCACCGCGGCCCCGCGCGAGCCGATCGCCATCGTCGGCATGGCCTGCCGCTACCCGGGCGGGGTGGAATCGCCCCAGCAGCTCTGGGAGTTGGTCACCGAGGGCCGGGACGGCATCACGCCCTTCCCGACCGACCGGGGCTGGGACGCCGACCTTCACCACCCCGAACCCGGCCTGGAGGGCAGGTCCTACACCGCCGAGGGCGGATTCCTGCATCAGGCGGGCGAGTTCGATGCCGGTTTCTTCGGCATCTCGCCGCGTGAGGCGCTGTTGATGGATCCGCAGCAGCGGCTGCTGTTGGAGAGTTCCTGGGAGGCGTTGGAGCATGCGGGCATCGACCCTGTTTCGCTGAAGGGCAGTCGGACCGGGGTGTTCGCGGGGGTGATGTACCACGACTACTTCGGTGCTTTCGGCAGCGGCAGTATCGTCTCGGGTCGGGTCGCCTACACGCTGGGGCTGGAGGGGCCGACGCTGTCGATCGACACGGCCTGTTCCTCCTCGCTGGTGGCGATGCACCTGGCCGCCCAGTCGCTGCGCGGCGGGGAGTCCACCCTCGCGCTGGCCGGCGGGGTGACGGTGATGGCCTCGCCCGGCACCTTCGTGGAGTTCAGCCGCCAGCGCGGACTCGCCCCCGACGGCCGCTGCAAGGCCTTCGCGGACGGCGCGGACGGCACCGGCTTCGCCGAGGGCGTCGGCGTGCTGGTGCTGGAACGGCTCTCCGAGGCCCGCCGCAACGGCCACCGGGTGCTCGCCGTACTGCGCGGCTCGGCCGTCAACCAGGACGGCGCCTCCAACGGGCTCACCGCTCCCAACGGCCCCTCCCAGCAGCGGGTGATCCGCGCGGCGCTGGCCCAGGCCAGGCTGTCGGCTGCCGAGGTGGACGTGGTGGAGGCGCACGGCACCGGCACCACCCTCGGCGACCCGATCGAGGCGCAGGCGCTGCTGGCCACCTACGGCCAGGACCGTCCGGCCGAGCGGCCGTTGTGGCTGGGGTCGGTGAAGTCCAACATCGGGCACACCCAGGCCGCCGCGGGCGTCGCGGGCGTGATCAAGATGGTGCAGGCGATGCGGCACGGCCTGCTGCCCAAGACCCTGCACGTGGACGAGCCCTCCGGCAAGGTGGACTGGTCGGCGGGCGAGGTACGCCTGCTGACGGAGCATCAGGAGTGGCCGGCGGCCGACCGGCCGCGCCGGGCCGGCATCTCCTCCTTCGGGATCAGCGGCACCAACGCCCACGTCATCCTTGAGGCGGCAGAAGCGGCAGAGGGGGCAGAGGCGGCAGAAGCGGAGGCCCGGACCCCCGAGCCCGCCCCGCCGCTCGCCCTCTGGCCGCTCTCCGCCCGCACCCCGCAGGCCCTGCCCGCGCAGGCCGAACGACTGCGCGCCTTCGCCGCCGAGCGCCCCGAGCTGGACCCGGGCGCGGTGGCCCGTGCGCTCGGCACCGAGCGCACCGCCTTCGACCACCGGGCCGCCGTCCTCGGCCCGGACCGCGAGCGCCTGCTCGACGGGCTGGCGCGGGTGGCCGCCGGCCAGGAGGCGCCGACCGTGCTGCGGGGCCGGGCCCGACCTGGCGCGAAGACGGCTTT
The DNA here is from genome assembly GCF_042869935.1 of Kitasatospora sp. NPDC006697. Lineage (NCBI taxonomy): Bacteria > Bacillati > Actinomycetota > Actinomycetes > Kitasatosporales > Streptomycetaceae > Kitasatospora > Kitasatospora sp. NPDC006697. Next base: position 95,311 of record NZ_JBIAGU010000015.1, on the reverse strand, counting down.
CCTGTTCACCGGCCAGGGCGCCCAGCGCCTCGGCATGGGCGCCGAACTGTGCGCCCGGCACCCGGTGTTCGCCGAGGCCTTCGAGGAGCTGACCCGCCGGATCGGGGTCGGCCCGGCCGCAGACGCGGAGCAGGCCGACCGGACCGTCCACGCCCAGACCGGCCTCTTCGCCTACGAGGTGGCGCTGTTCCGGCTGCTGGAGTCCTGGGGCGTCCGCCCGGACTTCCTGGCCGGGCACTCGATCGGCGAGGTGGCGGCCGCGCACGTGGCCGGGGTCCTCTCGCTCGCCGACGCCTGCCGCCTGGTCGCCGCGCGCGGCCGGCTGATGCAGGCGCTGCCGGCCGGCGGAGCCATGGTGGCGGTGCAGGCGAGCGAGGAGGAGGTGCGGGCGCAGCTCATCGAGGGCGTCGGCATCGCCGCGGTCAACGGCCCGCGCTCGCTGGTGATCTCCGGCGGCGAGGCCGAAGTCCTGCGGGTCGCCGCGCAGTTCGAGAAGTCCAAGCGGCTGGCGGTCAGCCACGCCTTCCACTCGCCGCTGATGGAGCCGATGCTCGCCGAGTTCCGCACGAGCATCGGGGAACTGGCCTTCCAGCAGCCCGCCCTGCCGATCGTCTCCAACCTCACCGGCCGCCTCGCCGCCGGCGAGCTCGCCGACCCGGAGTACTGGGTCCGCCACGTCCGCGAGGCCGTCCGCTTCCATGACGGCATCCGCGCGCTGGAGGCCGCCGGAGTCACCCGGTACGTGGAACTCGGGCCCGACGCCGTGCTCACCGGCCTGGCCCGGGAGAGCGCGCAGGCGCCCGAGGCCGTCTTCGTCCCGCTCGGCCGCCGGCTCGGCGCCGAGCACACCACCCTGCTCACCGGGTTGGCCCGGCTCCACGTCGACGGCCTCTCACCCGACTGGCCCGCGCTCTTCCCCGGCACTCGGAAGGCGGAGCTGCCCACCTACGCCTTCCAGCACCAGCGGTACTGGCTGGCCGCCGACGTCCCGCTGACCGTCGGCGCGCTGGACGCCCCTGACCTGGCGCAGCCGGCCGGCGCGTCCCCGCTGCGCACCCGGCTCGCCGCCCTGGAGGGGGCCGAACAGCTCGCCCTTTTGGTCGAGTTGGTCCGGGTCCGGAGCGCCGCCGTCCTCGGCCACCCGTCCCCGGAGGCCATCGAGCCCGAGGTCGGCTTCCTGGAGGCCGGCATGGACTCCGTCTCCGGCACCGAGCTGCGGATCGCGCTCTCCGCCGCCACCGGCCTGACGCTCTCCGCCGGCGTGGTCTTCGACCACCGCACCCCGGCCGAGCTGGCCGCCCACCTGCGTGCCGAACTCGCCGCCGGCGGCGCGCCGGAGGCCCCCGAGGACCTGGAGTCGATCAGCGGCCTGCTGCGCCGGGCCGCCGGCGAGGGCCGGATGATGACCGGCATGGCCCTGCTCGGCGCCGTCGCCGAGATCCTGCCCGCCTTCGACTCCGCCGCCGAACTCGGCCGGCTCGCCGACCCCGTCCGCCTCGCCACGGGGCCGCAGGGGCCCAAGCTGATCTGCTTCCCCTCCCCGATGGCCCTCGGCGGCGCCCAGCAGTACGCCCGGTTCGCCGCGCCCTTCCGCGGCCGCCGCGAGGTGGTGGTCCCGCCCGTGCCCGGGTTCGGCCCGGGGGAGGCGCTGCCGCGCTCGGTGGCGGCCGCCGTGGAGGTCTTCACCCGGTCGGTCCGCGCGGTGGCGGCGGGGGAGCCCTTCGTGCTGCTCGGCTACTCCTCCGGCGGCCAGTTCGCGCACGCCACCGCCGAGGCGCTGGAGAAGGCCGGCACTCCGCCGGCCGGCGTGGTGCTGCTGGACACCTACCTGCCCGACGGCGAGGGCCAGGACGCGCTCTGGCCGCAGATGTTCCACGGCATGCTCGACCGGGAGTCCTCCTTCGGCCGGTTCAGCGCCGCCCGGCTGGCCGCGATGAGCCGCTACAGCGACCTGATCGTGGACTGCCTGCCCGGCGCCCTGGCCGCCCCCCTGCTCTTCGTCCGCCCCGCCGAGCCCTTCACCGAGGCCCCCGGCACGGAGGACTGGCGCGCCCGCTGGCGGGCCGAGCACCGGCTGCGCGAGGTGCCCGGCACCCACTTCACCGTCCTGGAGGAGTCCGCCCCGGCGGCGGCCGAGGCCGTCGAGGAGTGGCTCGCCACGCTGTAGCGGTCCGCGGAGGGCGCGGAGCCGGCGGCTCCGCGCCCTCCGCCTTGCCCGGACACCGCACGGCCAGGTCGAGGAACGTTCCCCACCGAGGTGGAGAAACCTCTACCCCGGATACGCCAAGCAGTGCCAGTGTGCCCGCACCCGCCGAAATCTAGCGTTGGTACCAGTTCACGCGGGGTGCGTGACAGACCGGTGGGAGTTCCCGTGCAGACTCGAGAGAACGGCACGCAGACCGCGGCCGTCCGGCTGGAAGCGGTGGAGAAGCTCTACGGCAAGGGCGACAACGAGGTCGCCGCGCTCAAGAGACTGAGCATGACCTTCACCACCGGCAGCTTCACCGCGGTGATGGGCCCCTCCGGCTCCGGTAAGAGCACCTTCCTGCACTGCGCCGCCGGCCTGGTCCAGCCCACCTCGGGCACGGTCATGGTGGGCGACACCGACCTCGCGGAGCTGGACGAGGTGCGGCTGACCAAGCTGCGCCGCGACCGGATCGGCTTCATCTTCCAGTCCTTCAACCTGCTGCCCGCCCTGACGGTGATGCAGAACATCGTGCTGCCGCTCCAGTTGGCGGGCAAGCGGCCGAACAGGAACCAGATCCTGATGGTGGTCAACCGGGTCGGCCTGGCCGACCGGCTGGACCACCTGCCCGGCCAGCTCTCCGGCGGCCAGCAGCAGCGGGTGGCGATCGCCCGTGCCCTGGTGACCCGGCCCGCCGTGGTCTTCGCCGACGAGCCGACCGGCGCCCTGGACACCCGCACCGCGGCCGCCGTGCTGGGCCTGCTGCGCGAGTCGGTGACAGCCGGCGGGCAGACCCTGGTGATGGTCACCCACGACCCGGTGGCGGCCTCCTACGCGGACCGGGTGGTCTTCCTCGCCGACGGCCGGTTCGTCGGCGAGCTGCACCGGCCGACCGCCGAGGCCGTCGCCGCCCGGATGACCCGGCTCGGCGCCTGGGACGACGAGAGCTCCGCCCTGTCAGGGGGTGCCCGCTGATGCTGCTGCTCGCCCTGCGCACACTGAAGTTCCGCAAGACCGGTTTCATCGCCACCTTCGTGGCGATGTTCCTGGGCGCCGCGATCGTGATGGCCTGCGGCGGACTGATGGAGACCGGCGTCCGGATGGCCGCCCCGCCGCAGCGCCTGGCCGGGGTGCCGATCGTGGTCACCGGTCAGCAGACCCACGACTCGACCGCGCTGACCGAGCGCAACCGGATCGACCAGGGGGTGCTGGACTCCGTCAAAGCCGTCCCCGGCGTCGGCAGCGCCCTCCCCGACCTCTCCTTCCCCGCCACCGTGGTGGTGGGCGGCAAGGCGGTGGACGCCGGCTCGGCCGGCCACACCTGGAGCAGCGCCGGACTGACCCCCTACGCGCTCGCCGAGGGGTCCGCCCCCGGCGGCGGCCAGGTGGCGCTGGACGGCAAGCTGGCCGCCGACACGGGCGCCACCGTCGGCTCCGTGGTGCAGCTGACCGTGCGCGGCACCGAACGGAGCTTCACGGTCTCCGGCATCGTCCGCCAGAACACCGGCGCCCCGCTCAAGCCGAGCCTCTTCTTCGCCGACGCCCAGGCCCGCCAACTGGCCGGGGCCGGCGGGAGCTACGACAACATCGGGGTGCTGCCCGCCCCCGGCACCCAGCCCGCCGCGCTGGCCAAGGCGCTCGGCTCGGCGGTCGGCGGCCGGGCGACGGTGCTCACCGGTGAGCGGCGCGGCCTGGCCGACCTGCCCGGCACGCTCGCCAGCCGGCAGACCGTGACCATCCTGGCCGCGATCTTCGGCAGCTGGGCGGTGCTGATCGTGATGTTCGGCGTCGCCTCCACGCTCGGCCTCTCGCTCCAGCAGCGGGCCCACGAGATGGCGCTGCTGCGGGCGATCGGCACCACCTCCCGGCAGGTGCGCCGGATGATCCTCGGCGAGACCGCCGTGCTCTCGGTGCTGGCCACCGCGCTGGCGATCGGCCCCGGCTACCTGATCGGCAAGCTGCTCTACGGCCAGCTGACCGGCAACGGCGTGGTCTCCAAGGAGATCACCTTCCACGAGGGCTGGATCCCGATCGCCGTCGGCGCCGTCGCCGCGGTCGCCGCCGCCCTCGGCGCGGCGCTCTTCGCCGGCCGCAAGGCCGCCAGGACCAAGCCGGTCGCGGCGCTGGCCGAGAGCACCCTGCAGACCAGGTGGCTGACCACCACCCGGCTGGTGCTGGCGCTCTTCTTCATGGTCAACGGCGTGATGCTGTCGGTGATCACGGCCACCGTGATGACCGACGGCCCGACCCTGGCGAGCACCGCCGGACCGGCCTCGGTGCTCTTCGCGATCGGCCTGGCGCTGCTCGCCCCGGGCATCACCAAGGCGGTCACCGTGGTGGTCGGCTGGCCGGTCCGGGCGCTCTCCGGCCTCTCCGGCTACCTGGCGCTGCGCAACGCCCGCACCAACAACGTGCGGATGGCGGGCGCGGTGGCGCCCATCGTGCTGCTGATCGGCATCGCCACCGGCACCCTCTACATGCAGTCCACCGAGGACCAGGTCTCGGCCCGGAGCTACGCCGAGGACGTGCTCGCCGACTACCAGCTGACCTCCGCGACCGGCGGCTTCGGGCCGGGCGTGATCGGCTCGGTCCGGGGCGTCCCCGGTGTGGCCGGCGCCTCCGAACTGGTCAGCTCCATCGGCTTCGTGGACGCGGCCGGCGGCAGCACCACGGACCTGCGCGGGGTCTCGGCCGACGGCGTCCGGCAGACCCTGGCGCTGAACTCGCCGCACGGCTCGATCGGCGACCTGCACGGTGACACCGTGGCGCTCTCCGACAAGCAGGCGAAGGACTACGGAGTCCGGCTCGGGGACACCCTGAAGATCCACTTCGGTGACGGCACCGCCGCCGCCCCCAGGGTGGTCGCCACCTACGCCGACGACCCGCAGCAGGAGTACCTGCTGCTGCCCGCCGACGTGCTCGCCCCGCACACCACCGCCGGCCTGCCCGCCAAGATCCTGGTCCGGGCCGCCGCCGGCGCCGACCCGGCCGCGATCCGCTCCGGCCTGAACGCCGTCGCGGCCGCAGCGCCCGGCACCACGGTCGCCGACCGCTCAGCCCTGACCGCCTCCAACAACCAGATCCAGCAGATCCTGGTCTCCTCCAACTACACCATCGTCGCGATGATCGTGGGCTACGCGGCGATCACCGTGATCAACACCCTGGTGGCGGTGACCCGCAAGCGGCAGGGCGAGTTCGGCCTGCAGCGCCTGACCGGCGCCACCAAGGCCCAGGTGCTGGGCATGCTCAGCGTCGAGGGCGCCCTGGTCGCGGTGATCGCGACCCTGCTGGGCACCGTCGCCTCGGCCACCACGATCGTGCCGTACAGCCTGGTGAAGGCCGACTCGGTCCTGCCGAAGGGCTCGATCGGCATCTACCTGGCGATCGTCGGCGGTGCGCTCGCCCTGATCTTCGGCGCGACCCTGTTCCCGTCCTGGCGGGGCATGCGGACGCCGCCGATCGAAACGGCCAGGTCCCCCGCCTGACCGGCACGCGGGGCCGCCCTCCGTCACCCCCGGACGGAGCGCGGCCCCGCAGCTGCATGTCCGTCAACTCCATGAAGCCGAGTCGGATTTAGTACCCTGGACCAGATGTGCTTCGCCTACCGTCCTTCCGCCGTCAGAGCCGCCTCCTGCCCGGAGGCCTCAGTGCGTCAGACCGCTCCCCGGTGAGCCCGGGGGCCGTGCTGCGCGAGTTCCCCGCCCGGCTGCGCCGGGCCGGTGGCGACCTGGTGGTCGGGGTGCTGATCGCGCTGGGCGCGATGCTCTCGGTCTGCCTCTTCCTGGTCACCGCCTACTTCGTGATCCTCTTCGTGATCGGCATCGGCGCCGTGATGCTGCCGATCACCACCAAGTGGGTCCGCTGGCTCTGCAACGCCAACCGGCGGGCGGCCGGGCGCTCCGGAGTGCCGGTCCCGGTGCCGTACCGGCCGGAGCCCAAGGAGTTCGAGCGGGACATCGTCGGCTGGATCCGCCGCTGCAAGTGGATCCTCACCGACCCGGCCAGCTGGCGGGACCTGCTCTGGCTGCTGCTCAACTCGGTGGTCGGCATGATCGGCTTCCTGCCCGCCGCGGTGCTCTACTACGTGCTGGAGGGGCTGGCGCTGGCCGGCGGCCTCTGGCAGCCGATCCTGCGGGCCCGGGGGAGCGGGCGGGAGTACTTCTTCGTGCCGATCCAGAGCCAGCCCACCGCCGCGCTCGGCGCGCTGGCCGCGGCCGCGCTCTTCCTCGCCTGGGTCTGGTACAGCCCGGTCTTCCTCACCGCGCACGCCCACTTCACCCGGCTGCTGCTCGGCCCGACCAAGGGCTCCGAGCTCACCGAGCGGGTGCAGCACCTCGCCGAGACCCGCACCGGCGCGCTGGACGCGGCCGCCGCCGAGCTGCGCCGGATCGAACGCGACCTGCACGACGGCGCCCAGGCCCGGCTGGTCAGCCTCGGCATGACCCTCGGGGCGCTCGAACGCCACCTCGGCAGCGAATCGCCGGAGGCCCGCCGGCTGCTGAAGGACGCCCGCACCTCCTCGGTCTCCGCCCTGCGCGAGCTGCGCGACCTGGTGCGCGGCATCCACCCCCCGGTGCTCGCCGAGCGCGGCCTGGCCGACGCGCTGCGGGCCCTCGGCCTGGCCAGCCCGCTGCGGGTCGAGGTGGCGGTGGAGATCCCCGGCGAGCTGCCGCCGCCGCTGGAGTCCGCGCTCTACTTCGCGGTCTCCGAACTGCTGACCAACGCCCTGAAGTACGCCGACCCCGACCGGGTCGACGTCACCGCCTGGCACGACGGCGCCGCCCTGCACGCCCGGGTGGCCGACGACGGCCGCGGCGGTGCCGACCCGGCCGGCGGCACCGGCCTGCACGGCATCCGCCGCCGGCTGGCCACCTTCGACGGAACCCTCGACATCAGCAGCCCACCGGGCGGCCCGACCGCGATCACCATGGAGATACCGTGCGTGTTGTCCTCGCCGAAGACCTCTTCCTCCTGAGGCAGGGGCTCATCCAACTCCTGGACGCCTACGGCTTCGAGACCGTGGCGGCCGTCGACAACGGCCCCGACCTGCTGGCGGCCGCCGCCGAGCACCGCCCCGACATCCTGATCGTCGACGTCCGGCTGCCGCCGACCTTCACCACCGAGGGCCTGAAGGCCGCGCTGCAGGCCAGGCGGGAGATCCCCAAGCTGCCGATCCTGGTGCTCTCCCAGCACGTCGAGCAGATGTACGCCCGGGAGCTGCTGGCCGACGGCACCGGCGGCATCGGCTACCTGCTCAAGGACAGCGTCTTCGACAACGAGCAGTTCATCGACGCGATCCGCCGGGTCGCCGCCGGCGGCACCGCCATGGACCCGGCCGTGGTCTCCCAGCTGATGGTCAGCAACTCCCGCGACCAGCCGCTCGGCGCGCTCACCGCCCGCGAGCGCGGCGTGCTGGAGCTGATGGCCGAGGGCTGCTCCAACACCGCCATCGCCCAACGCCTCTTCATCACCGAGGGAGCCGCCGCCAAGCACATCTCCAACATCTTCGCCAAGCTGATGCTGCCGCCGGACGGCGACAGCAACCGCCGGGTCCTCGCGGTGCTCGCCTACCTCAACGCCTGATGACCTAGGGGTGTTGAGGGGTACTCAGGTTCGCGCGACAGGTCATAGCCTCCGAGACGACCGAGCCAGGGGATCGGAGAGTGTGACCAATGGTGAACGTGAGACCCGGCAGCAGCAGCCCTGCCGACCCATCGCCCTACAGCCGTGCCGTCTCGCCCATGGACTGGGTGTTCCTGGGCATCGGTGCGGGGCACTGCGTGGCCCAGGTGGTGGAGGGCGAGGGCGAGCTGACGGGGAATCAGCTGGCCCTCGCCGTCGAGCGGGCCGCCGAGGCCTCGCCCGGGATGCGGCTGGTCCGGCGCGGCAAGCGCTGGGTGGACAGCGGCACGGCGCCCGTCGTCACCGTGCTCGACGGCGACGGCGGCGACCTGCTGCGCCGGACCGCCCTGCAGCGCCCGCTGCCCGCGAGCGGCCCGACCTGCGAGGTGCTGCTGCTGCCGGGAGAGCGCTCCACCGTGGTCTTCCGCGCCTTCCACGGCGTCACCGACGGGCGCGGCCTGCTGCAGTGGTCCGCCGACGTCTTCCGGGCGCTGCGCGGCGAACCGCTGCTGGGCGCGGACTGCCCGCTCAACGACGCCGAGTTCACCGCCGGCCTGGAGCGCCCGCCCGCCCAGGCCGCCCCGAAGCTGGAGTGGCCGCCGCTGCTCGGCGCCCGCCCGCGCGGCTCCCGCGGCGTGCTCTGGCGCCGCCGCGCCGTCGACGGCCGCCACCCGGCCGCGACCGCCAAGCTGGCCGCCGCCCTGGCCCGCACCCGGGCCGACGGGGACGCGCGGTTCTTCGTCCCCGTCGACCTGCGTCGGCACCGGCCCGAGCTGCGCTCCACCGCCTCGCTCGCCTGGGCCCTGCAACTGCCGGTCGGGGCCGGCGAGGACTGGCCGCAGGTGCAGCAGCGGCTGCTCGCCCTGCTCGCCGCCGACGCCGAACTCGCCCCGCAGTTCGCCGACTCGATCCTGCGCACCCCGCTACCGGTGATGCGCGCGGCCAACGGCGTGATCTCCTACCTGGCGTCCAGGAAGAACCGCTACAACAGCCTCGCCTACCTCTCCCACCTGGGCACCGCCGACCTCGCCGACTTCCGCGCCGGGGAGTTCCACGCGGACGCCGTCTACCCGCTGGGCACCACCGGGCCGGGCGGTCCGCTGGAGGTCAACCTGCTGGAGCACGCCGGCCGCACCGAGCTCACCGTGGCCTGGCACGACGGCCCCGGCCTGGCCGAACGCGCCGAGGCCGTGCTGGACACCCTCGAGGAAGCGCTCTCGCCGCGCGAGCACCGGCAGTGGGCCGGCAACCGCACCGCCCGCCCGCTGCCCTCGGACCGCTCGGTGGTCGAGCTCTTCCGCGCCCAGGTCGAGCGCACCCCGGACCGGACCGCGCTCAGCGGCCCCGAGGGCGAGGTCGGCTACGCCGAGCTGAGCCGCCGCGCGGACGCCGTCGCCGCCGCGCTGCGCGACCGCGGCGTCGGCGCCGGCGACGTGGTCGGCATCCTGGCCGGCCGCACCGTGGCCGGCATCGCCGCCCTCTGGGGCGTGCTGCGGGCCGGGGCGGCCTACCTCCCGCTGGACGTCCGCCACCCCGACGCCCGGATCCGCGACCTGCTGGCCGACGCGGGCAGCACCCACTGCCTGGTCGAGAAGCCCTACGACCTGCGCCTCTGCGAGGCGGACGCCTGCACGCCGGTGGTCCTGGACGACCTGCCCGCCGCCGAGGCCTGGCAGGACGCGGCCCCCGCGCCGGACGACCTGGCCTACGTCATCTACACCTCCGGCTCGACCGGGCGGCCCAAGGGCGTCCAGATCGAACACCGCAACCTGGCCAACTACGTGCACTGGGGCCTGCGCGCCTTCGGCATCGACGCCGACACCCGGCTGCCGCTGATCACCTCGCCCTCCTTCGACGTCACCGGCACCTCCGTCCACCTGCCGCTGCTGACGGGCGGTCAGGTGATCCTGATGCCGGAGGACCCCACCCACCTCTCGCTGCGCCGGCTGCTGGCGGAATCCGGCGCCAACGCGCTCAACCTGACGCCCTCCCACCTCGACCTGATCGGCCAGCTCGACCTCGCGCCCACCGGCTACCGCACCGTCCTGGTGATCGGCGAGCAGCTGCGCACCGAGGTCGCCGCCCGGGCCCAGCGGATGTTCGGTCCCGCCTGCCGGATCATCAACGAGTACGGTCCGACCGAGGCCACCATCGGCTGCACCGCGCACACCTTCGACCCCGAACTCGACGCCGCCACCGCCGTGGTGCCGATCGGCCTGCCCGCCGACAACACCACGGTGCACCTGCTCGACCCGGACGGCAGGTTCGTCGCCCCCGGCGAGACCGGCGAGATGTACCTCGGCGGCGCCCAGCTCGCCCGCGGCTACCTCGGCCGCCCCGAGCTGGACCGCGAGCGCTTCGTGCGCCTCGCCGACGGCAGCCGCGCCTACCGCACCGGAGACCTGGCCCGGGTGCTGCCCTCCGGCGAGCTGGAGTGCGTGGGCCGGATCGACGACCAGGTCAAGGTGCGCGGCCACCGGGTCGAACCCGCCGAGGTGGCCCGGGCGCTGGAGGACCACCCGGCCGTCGAGCGCGCGGTGGTGGTCGCCCGCAGCCGGCCCGGGCAGCGGAGCAAGGCGCTCTACGGCTACGCGCTGACCACCGCGCCCACCACGCCCGAGGAGCTGACCGTGCACCTGGGCGCCGTACTGCCCGCCTACATGGTCCCGGCCGCCGTGCTGCTGCTGGACGAGCTGCCGTACACGGTGAGCGGCAAGGTCGACGGCAAGGCGCTGCCCGACCCGTTCGGCGAGCCGGGCGCCGCGGGCGCGTCCGCTCCCCTGGACCCGACGGAGGAGGCCGTCGCCGGGATCTGGGCCCGCACCCTGGGCGCGGACCGCGCCCGGCTGGAGCCGCAGTCCGACTTCCACCAGCTGGGCGGCGACTCGGTCTCGCTGCTGGGCATGCTGGCGGCGGTCTGCCGGGAACTGCTCACCCCGGAGCAGGAGCCACGGTTCATGGCGGAGCTCCCCAAGCTGCTCGCCGAGCCCACGGTTGCCCGGGTCGCCGCCCTGGTCCGCGACACGGCCGCCCGCGGATAGCCGGTCAGCGCACCGGGACGACGGCCAGGGCGCTGGGCGCGTGGTGGATCGCCGCGTGGGTCACCGGGCCGAGGTGGGCACCGACCGGGTTGCGGCGGTGCCGGGCGCCGACCACCAGCAGGCCGGTCCGGGCGGCCGCCTCCGCCAGCACCTGCCCGGCCCGCCCGAGCACCAGCTCGGCGGTGACGGCCTGGCCCTGGTGGCGCGCCCGCCAGGGGGCCAGCGCCGCGTCCAACGCGCGCTGCTGCTCCGCCTGGTAGCCCTCCTCCGTCCGGTCGTCCAGCGAGCCGAAGTGCAGGTACTCGCTGCCGGCCGGCGGCAGCCAGGCGTGCACCACGGTGAGCGGGGCGCCGCGCCGCGCGGCGGCCTCGAAGGCGAACCCGAGGACGGCGTCGTACGGGTGCGCGTGGTCCAGGCCGACGGTGACGCCGGGCGGCTCCTCCTCCTCATCCTCACCGGCCCGGACCAGCACCACCGGGGAACCGGTCGCGCCGAGCACCTGCTGGCTCACCGAGCCGGTCAGGAACCCGCGCAGCGTGCCGAGTGCCCGCGAGCCCAGCACCAGCAGCTCCGCCCGGGCCGCGGCGGCGAGCAGCACGGCGACCGGGTCGTCCGCGACCTGGACGGCCCGGGCCTCCAGGCCGGGGTGGCGGGCGAGCAGCGCGGCCACCTCGCCGGCCAGCTGCTCCCGCCCCCGCTGCTCGTCCCGCCCCGGCCAGGCCTGCAGCACCTCCAGCGGCACCCGGCGCCGCACCGCCTCCCGGGCGGCCCAGCGGGCGGCGGCCCGGGACTGGTCCGACAGGTCGAATCCGGTGATGATCGCATCGCTCGCCACGGCTGTGCCTCCGCTCCCGGCGCCCGCGGCGCCGCCCCTCCATCCTGGGCACCCGCCGCACCGGTCCGCGAGCGCTGCCGGGCTCGGGCGGTCGAGGCGGCGGCCCCGACGAAGGCGTCGGAGCCGCAGTCTCGCTCATGCCGCCGGCCCGCCAGCCGGGCGGGCCGCGGGCCAGGACCGTTTCCCTGACCAGGGGTGCGGGCCGGCTCCGGCGCCCGGCCCAGCGATCCGCGAGGTGTGCCGGTCCAGACTGGTAGCACGACCACGACCCACAGGAGCCACCGTCGATCCAGGGAGAGCTGCCATGTCCGCCAGCACCGCAGCACCGCGCCCGTCCGCCCCGTCCCCGCTGCGGCGGCACCTGGGGCGGGCCCTCGGGCGGGACCGCAATCCGCTCTGCCGCCCGGTCGACCGCGCACGCAGCCGCCTGCTGCTGGCGCTCTGGGCGGGGGTGGTGCTGGCCGCCGTGGCCGGCACGGTGGTCGCGCTGGCCCTGCTGGGCGTCCGGCGGGCCGAGGCGCAGCGGGCGGGCGCCCACCTGCACCAGGTGACCGCGACCGTGACCGGCCGGCCCGTGGCCGACTCGACCGACGCCGCGGCCGCCGCGTCCGCTGCCTGGAGCTACCCGGGGGCCGACCGTCACAGCGGCACCGTCTCCGTCCCGGGGGACGCCGCCGCGGGCAGCCGGGTGCCGGTCTGGGTGGGCGACTCGGGCAGCCCGGCCGGCGCCCCGCCCACCGAGACCGCCATGGTCACCGGCGCCGCGCTGGACGGCACGGGCGCCGCCCTGCTGGTCGCCGTCGCCGCCCAGACCGGCTACCTGCTGCGCCGCCGCGCCCTGGACCGCCGGGCCGAGCGGGCCTGGGAACCGGACTGGGCCCAGGTCGAGCCGTTCTGGTCCGGCCGGGTGCGCTGATCTGGCCCGAACCCGCCCCGGAGAATGCCCAGTTGATCCGTCGCCGCGCCTGCCCGGCATCGGTCGGCGCGAGCCGTTGCTGTCGCGGGGCATGTCGTGCCGCTCTTCGTATACCGGTACCGGCCCGCCGGAGCAGCTGCCCGGCGGGGACCGCGCCGAGGCACGAGATCACCCGGATCCGCGTCTCCCGTCCGGCCGCCCGACGCCCGACGGCCGCCGTGCGTCAACCTCGCGCCGCTCGGTTCACCCGTTCGGTGGGTGTCCCGGCGGGGTGGGCGGGCAGAGCTCCGTGGGGCCCTGAGGCGCAGCGGCCCGGGAGGGGGAGCGGGCGGATGACGGGTTCGGGGCGGCGCGGGTTGCTCGGGGAGGCGGTGCTGCTGGCGGCCGGGGTCGCCGGGGCGGTGGCCGAAGGCGTGGGCGAGGTGCTCGCCAAGGGGCGGGCGGTGCTCGGGCGGTCCGATGTCGGGGAGTTGGCCGGGCAGGGGCACCAGGAGATCCGGGCGCGCGGGCAGGTGCTGCTCGACCGGTTCGCGGTGCCGCCCGCCTACCTGGAGGTGGTGGCCCGTCAGGTGGTCGCCCGAGCCGGCCGCGCCGATGGCTGACGGCCCGCCGCACGCCGCCCTCAAGCAGCGGGTGGACGGGGCGCTGCGTGCGTTCGTCGAGCAGGAGGTCGGCCTGCTGCTCGAAATCGATGCCGAACTGGCGCCGGTCGCCGAACAGTTGCGGGCGGCGACCCGGCACGGCAAGCGGCTGCGGGCGGCGTTCTGCTACTGGGGCTGGCGCGCCGCCGGGCAGGCGGACAGCGAGGCGCTGGTCCGGGCCTGTGCCGCGATGGAGTTGGTGCACGCGGCGGCCGTGGTGCACGACGACCTGATCGACCGCAGCCGAATACGGCACGGCCGCCCCACCGCCCAGTGGGCGCTGCGCGAGGCGCTGCCCCGACTGCCGCGGCGGGCGGCGGCCGCCGAGGCGCTGGCGATGCTGGTCGGGGACCTGCTGACGGCCTGGGCCGGGCAACTCTTCACCGACTGCGGCCTGCCCGCCGCCTACCTCTCCCGGGCTCGGGCGCTCTGGGCCGCGCTGGCAAGGGAGTTGGTCGCGGGGGAGTGCCTGGAGATCCTGCACACCGGGGCGCCGCCCGACACCGCCACCTCGCTGAAGGTGGTCCGCTACAAGACCGCCAAGTACACCGTGGAGCAGCCGCTGCTGATCGGCGCCGCCCTGGGCGGGGCGAGCCCCGGACTCCGGGACTGCTTCACCGGCTACGGCCTGCCGCTGGGCGAGGCGTTCCAGCTGCGCGACGACCTGCTGGGCCTGTTCGGCGACCCCGCGCGCACCGGCAAGGCCAACGCCGACGACCTCACCGCCCGGCGCCCGACCGCGCTGCTGGCCGAGACCTGGCGCTGCGCCACCCCCGCCGAACGCGCCGAACTGCGCCGGCTGCTGGGCAGCGCGGCCCAGGACACCGCGGCGCTGGACCGGGCGCGGGAGATCATGCGGCGCACCCGGGCCCCCGCCCGGATCGAGCGGATGATCGACGAGCGGGTCCGCACCGCCACCGAGGCCCTGGACCGGGCGAGCCTGCCCCGCCAGGCCGCCCAGGCCCTGACCGACCTGGCCCGCACGGCGACCAGCCGGCACCACTGAGACCCGGCCGCACCCACCCTCCGACCCGTCAGGAACCCCGATGACCTACACCCCGGCCGTACTGGACAGCCTGCGCGAGGCGGGCGACGAACTGGCCGACGCCACCGTCGACACCCTGTTCGCCCGCGGCGAGGTCGGCAAGTTCAACACTCTGATGCGCTACTTCTCCACCGTGGGACAGGAGTTGCCCGAGGGCCTGCCCGAGGTCGCCCGCGAGTACCTGCACGCCACCAGGACGGCGCCGGACTGGGTCGACTGGGGCGAGATGGAGAAGGCCCGGCTGTTCTTCCTGCACAACAGCATGCACATCTCCACCGCCCTCTCCTTCGCCTCGATGCCCGCCTGCTACGCCGTTCCGCGGGTGGCCCGGCTGCTCAGCGCCACCCACGCGCTGGACTACCCCTCCCGGCGGATGGCCGAGACCGGCCAGTTCACCGTCTACCTGCTCCAGCCGGACGCCTTCGAGGCCGGCGGCCGGTTCGTCCCGGCCGCGCAGAAGGTCCGGCTGCTGCACGCCGCCATCCGCCACCACCTGCGCCGCGAGGACAGCTGGGACACCGCCGCGCTGGGCACGCCGATCTGCCAGGAGGACATGATCGGCGGCCAGTTGCTCTTCTCACTGCTGGTGCTGGACAGCCTGCACCGCCTCAACGTCCACATGACCACCGACGGCGCCGACGCGTACTTCTACGCCTGGCGGGTGGTCGGCGCCATGCTCGGCGTCGACCAGCGGCACGCGCCCACCACCCTGGAGGGCGCGCGCCGCTACCTCGACCTCTACCTCTCCCGGCACCTCGGCCCCAGCGCGGAAGGCGCCCGGCTGACCGCCCAGTTGACCGAGATGTACGAGCAGGTGGTCCCGGGCAGCCTGCTCGACCCGGTGGTCGGCGCCCTGATCCGCTACCTGGTCGGCGACACCTGCGCCGACTGGCTGGAGGTGCCGCGCACCAACTGGGACACCCTGGTCAAGGCGGCTCCCGCCCTGCTCGGCGCGCTGGAGGGCATCGAGGACCGCTCCCCGCTCGCCACCTGGGCGCTGGACGCCCTGGGCGGGCTGGTCACCCGCTTCGAACTCGGTTCGCTGACCCGGGGACGGGTGATGCACTACGCCATCCCCGAGCACCTCAAGCCCGACTACGGCATCTCCCACACCGTCCCGCAGGCCCGCCGCTGGACGCCGCCCGCGCCGACCCTGTAGGCCCGTCAGGAGGAGAGCACGCACCCGCCGGCGCGGTTGCTGTACAGCGGCTGCATCGGGAAGCGCCAGGGCCCCAGGCCGACCATCGCGAGGCCGCTCCAGGCGCACAGGTCGCCGATCTCCTGGTAGTTCGGGTCCGTCCAACCGCTGAACGGCACCGGGTCGGTGATCGCCTCGGCGTACTCGTGGCCGGCCACGATGCCGAAGCCGTCCATCGGGCCCTGGACCGTGCCGGCGCCGCAGAGCGAGCCGACGTCGGGGAGGAAGGGCAGGTTGGTGTAGGCCACGCTGCCGGTCCAGCTGTGCCAGGCGCAGAAGCCGTGGTCGGGGAAGGCGTCCGGATGGGTGCCGCTGGGGCTCACCACGACGATGTCCACGTCGGGGCCGGAGACGCCGAAGTACTGCGCGGCGTACTGCGCCTCGGCGGCGATGTCCGGCTGCTCGGACCGGGCCGGGGCGGGCCCGCGGGAGTCGACCAGCACGCCGGCCAGCACCGGGCCGTCGAAGACCGGCGCGCTGCCGTCGGCGCCGGCGTACTGGCTGGTGATGGTGGACCAGGTGTCGTTGGAGGAGCCGAGGCCGAGGAAGAGGCCCTGCAGGTAGCCCTCGGCGGCGTTCTCGGCCGGGTCGTCGGCGTACCACTGGCTGCCCCAGAAATCGAGGTAGACCTTGGGCGCCTTCGCCAGCGGGCCCGAGCGGTAGCGCAGCCCGTCGGCCGGAGCGTCGGACGGCAGGACGGCGGCCGCGCCGGGGCTCCCGGTGCGCAGGGGGACGATGCCGGTGCGCGGGTAGAGCTGCGCCGGTGCCGGCGGTGGCGCGGGCTGGGCGGCGGCGGCCGGGAGCGCGGTGGCCGCGAGGCCGAGGGCGGCGGCGGCCACGGTGGCGGCCAGGGCCCGGAGCGGCGATCGGCGGTGCACGGTCTTCACGGTGGAGTCCTCACGACGACGGTGGGGAGGTGCCCATGCGGAGGTGCTGATCAGCGGTCGGTGACCCCGGTGCGGCCGTCACGGGGAGTCGCCGAGCGCCTACTGTAATGGCACATGTGACATATTAGTAGGCCCCTCACACGTCGATGTGCGCGCCCATGATCACGGTGCGGTTGCCGGGCAGGCCGAAGTACTCGGCGGCGTCGGCCGTGATGTACGAGGTGGCGATGAAGAGCCGCTTGCGCCACGGCGCCATGGTCGGCGCCTTCCCGCGCTGGAGGTCGATCTTCGACAGGAAGTAGGAGGCCTGGTCGAGTTCGAGGTCCCCCTCGGCCAGCGCCGGGTCCACCAGGGCCAGCGCCGCCGGCACGTCGGGCGTCTCCATGTAGCCGTAGCGGGCGGTGACGTGGAGGATGCCGTCCTCGGAGTAGCCGAGGTTGTCGACGGCGATCCGCTCCGCCGCCGGCACCCGGGGCACCGTCTCGGTCTCCAGCGAGAGGATCACCACGTGCTCGTGCCGCACGTGGTTGTGCTCCACGTTGGCCCGCATGGCCAGCGGGGTGGTCTCCTTGCCGCGGTTCAGGAAGACGGCGGTGCCCGGCACCCGGGCCGCCCGGATCTCCCGGAAGTGCAGCCGGTCCACGAACTCGCGCAGCGGCCCCTCCCGCCGCTCCCGCTCGGCGGTGACCACCTCGCGCCCGCGCTGCCAGGTGGTCATCACGGTGAAGGCGGTGAAGCCGATCAGCAGCGGCAGCCAGGCGCCGTGCACCAGCTTGGTCGCGTTGGCGGCCACGAAGAGCAGGTCCACCGCCAGCAGCAGGCTCGCGCCGATCGCGATCAGCCAGACGGGCGTGTGCCAGCGGTCCCGGGCGACGTAGAAGAAGAGCAGCGTGGTGATGGTGATGGTGCCGGTGACCGCCATGCCGAAGGCGAAGGCCAGCGCGGCCGAGCTGCGGAAGGCGAAGACCAGGGTGAGCACCGAGACCATCAGCAGCCAGTTGATCCACGGGACGTAGATCTGACCCATCGTCGACTCGGAGGTGTAGGCGATCCGCAGCCGCGGCAGGTAGCCGAGCTGGGCCGCCTGCGAGGCCACCGAGTAGGCGCCGGTGATCACGGCCTGGGAGGCGATCACGGTGGCCGCCGTCGCCAGGATCACCATCATCACCCGCCCCCAGCCGGGCACCAGCAGGAAGAACGGGCTGCTGATGTTGCGCGCGTCGCCGAGGATCAGCGCCCCCTGCCCCAGGTAGCTCAGCACGCAGGCGGGGAAGACCAGGAAGAGCCAGCCGCGGGTGATCGAGCGGCGGCCGAAGTGGCCCATGTCGGCGTAGAGCGCCTCGGCGCCGGTGACCGAGAGCACCACCGCGGCGAGGGCGAAGAACGCGGTGCCGAAGTGCCCGGCCAGGAACCCCAGCGCATAGCTCGGCGAGAGCGCCCGGAGGATCCGCGGGTGGTCGACGATCCCGCGGAGCCCGCAGGCGCCGATCACGGTGAACCAGAGGATCATCACCGGCCCGAACATCCGGCCCACCGTCGCCGTCCCCCGCCGCTGCACCAGGAAGAGCACCACGATGATCGCCGCCGTGGCCGGCACCACCACGCTCTCCAGCGAGGGCTCCACCACCTTCAGCCCCTCCACCGCGGAGAGCACCGAGATCGCCGGGGTGATCATGCTGTCGCCGAAGAAGAGCGAGGCGCCGAAGATTCCCAGCGCGGCCAGCACGGCGGTGGTGCGCCGGCTCCGCCGCGAGCTGGACCGCTGCAGCAGGGTGATCAGCGCCATGATGCCGCCCTCACCGTCGTTGTCGGCCCGCATCGCCAGCAGCACGTAGGTGACCAGGACGATGATCACCACGGACCAGAAGACCAGCGAGACCACCCCGTAGACGTTCTCGGTGCTCACCGGCACGGGGTGCGGGTCGCCCGGGTCGAAGACCGTCTGGAGGGTGTAGAGCGGGCTGGTCCCGATGTCCCCGAAGACCACGCCCAGCGCCCCGACCACCAGGGCCAGGCGGGCACTGTCGTGGAAGTCCGGCTGGTGAGCCTGCGGCGACCGCGGTGCGGAACCGCTGTGGGCCATGGTGGGGATCCTCCTCCGGGCGGGGGCGCTGCGGCGGACGATACCGACCGGGCGGCGCGGCCGCCGGGAGGCGCTGCTGCGCTGTGCGCCATCGGGGGAGGGGTCTGCCCGGCCGGCCCTCGCTGCCGGCCCGGGCGCGTCCGGGCCGCGCCGACCTGCCCGCACGGCCCACGCGGGTGCTCGCGGCCGATCTGCGGGATCCTGGACTCGTGCAGCCACACCGCCAAGAGGTGTCCGTGCGACCGGCGGACCCGAGCGGAGGTCAGAGGCCTGATGAGCGGCAGCGAGCACGAGCACGAGCATGACAACGAGCGCGAGTCGGCAGCGGCGCGGGACACCACCGAGGGCCCCGTCTACACCGTCACCGGCGGTGACTGGGGCGAGGTGCTGGACGCCGCCGCCCGGGCCGACGACGAACGCATCATCGTCAACAT
This sequence comes from Kitasatospora sp. NPDC006697, assembly GCF_042869935.1. Lineage (NCBI taxonomy): Bacteria > Bacillati > Actinomycetota > Actinomycetes > Kitasatosporales > Streptomycetaceae > Kitasatospora > Kitasatospora sp. NPDC006697. Next base: position 76,424 of record NZ_JBIAGU010000015.1, on the reverse strand, counting down.
GGGTCCGCAGCACCCGTCCACGCACGGGGTGCTGCGGCTGATCCTGGAGATCGACGGCGAGACGGTGCGGCAGGCACGCTGCGGGATCGGCTACCTGCACACCGGCATCGAGAAGAACATGGAGTTCCGCAACTGGGTGCAGGGCACCACCTTCGTGACCCGGATGGACTACCTGATGCCGCTCTTCAACGAGACCGCCTACTGCCTGGCGGTGGAGAAGCTGCTCGGGATCACCGCCGACGTGCCGGACCGGGCCACCGTCATCCGGGTGCTGATGATGGAGCTCAACCGGATCTCCTCGCACCTGGTGGCGCTGGCCGCGGGCGGGATGGAGATCGGGTCCACCACGCTGATGGTCTACGGCTTCCGGGACCGCGAGGTGGTCCTCGACATCTTCGAGCTGGTGACCGGCCTGCGGATGAACCACGGCTACGTCCGCCCCGGCGGGCTGGCGCAGGACCTGCCCCCGGGCGCGCTGGACCTGGTCCGGGAGGGGGTGAAGCTGCTGCGCTCGCGGCTGCCGGAGTACGACCGGCTGGCGACCGGGAACCCGGCCTTCAAGGCCCGGCTGGTCGACGTCGGCCGGCTGGACCTGGCCGGCTGCCTGGCGCTGGGCGCCACCGGCCCGATCCTGCGCGCGACCGGCCTGCCGCAGGACCTGCGCCGGACGGATCCGTACTGCGGGTACGAGGACTACGAGTTCGAGGTGGCGGTGGCCGACACCGCGGACTCCTTCGGCCGGTTCCTGATCCGGCTGGAGGAGATGCGCCAGTCGCTGCGGATCGTCGAGCAGTGTCTGGACCGGCTGGCCCCGGGGCCGGTCATGGTGGCGGACAAGAAGATCGCCTGGCCGGCCCAACTCGCCGTCGGACCCGACGGGCTGGGCAACTCGCTGGACCACATCCGGAAGATCATGGGCGAGTCCATGGAGGCGCTGATCCACCACTTCAAGCTGGTGACCGAGGGCTTCCGCGTCCCACCGGGGCAGGTCTACGCGGCCGTCGAGTCGCCCAGGGGCGAGCTCGGCGTGCACGCGGTGAGCGACGGCGGCACCCGCCCGTACCGGGTGCACTTCCGCGACCCCAGCTTCACCAACCTGCAGGCGATGGCGGCGATGTGCGAGGGCGGGCAGGTCGCGGACGTGGTCGTCGCGGTGGCGAGCATCGACCCGGTGATGGGCGGCGTCGACCGGTAGCGGAGGGGGGTCTACTCCACCACCGCCCGCACGGCATCCCGCAGGTGGTCGCGCCCGGGCTGCAGCGCACGGTCGAGCCCCGGGGCGAACGGCAGCACGGCGCCGTCCGGGCGGGTGATCCGGCGGGGCGGGGCGACCAGGCGCATCCGCTCGGCCGCGGTGGCGAGCACCTCGGCGCCGATGCCGCAGCTGCGGTTGGAGTCGTCGATGACGACGAGGCGGCCGGTGCGGTCCAGCGAGGCGGCCAGCGCGGGCCAGTCGAAGGGGTACAGGGTGCGCGGGTCGAAGACCTCCACGGAGAGCTCCGGGGCCAGCTCCTCCGCGACGGCCAGGGCGTCGTGCACCAGGTGGCCGACGGCGACCACGGTGACGTCGGTGCCCTCGCGGTGGATCCGGGCCGAGCCCAGCGGGATCGGTGCCAGCTCCCAGGTGACCGTCTCGCGCACCGGCAGGGCGGCCGCCGGGGCGAAGACCACCACCGGGTCCGGGTCGGCGATCGCCGAGCGCAGCAGCCCGTAGGCGTCGGTGGGGGTGGCCGGCACGACGGTCTTCAGCCCGGCGTGGGCGAAGAGGCTGTAGGGGTGGTCGGAGTGCTGCCCGGCCCAGCCGTCCCGGGAGCCGGAGCCCGGCACCAGACAGGTCAGCGGGACACCCGCCTGACCACCCGTCATCAGGGAGAACTTGTGGGCCTGGTTGACCAGTTGCTCGAAGACCAGGAAGAGCAGCGAGGGGATCTGGAACTCGATCACCGGCCGCCGCCCGGTCAGCGCGGCGCCGATCGCCATCGAGGTGAAGGCCTGTTCGGAGAGCGGGGTGTCGACGATCCGGCCGGGGCCGAACCGCTTGAGCAGGTTGAGGGTCGGGCCGGCCAGGCCGGCGCCGATGTCCTCGCCGAGGACGCAGACCGCCGGGTCCTCGGCGAGGGCGTCGGTGAGGGCCCGGTTGAGCGCCTTGGTGTAGGAGAGCCTCATGCCCCGGTCCCCGTCCTCGGGCGCAGCCCGTCGGCGTAGAGGTGGTCCAACGCCCCTGCCGAGTCCGGGAGTTCGGAGGTGAGCGCGAACTGCCGGGCAGCGGCCAGCCGTTCGGCGACCGAGGTGTCCAGCTGCGCGGCCAGGCCGGGCGGCAGGAGGGCCGCGGCGCGCGGCAGCGGGTCGAGGGTGCGCCAGTCGGCGATCTCCTCCGGGGTGCGGTAGCGCGGTTTCATCAGCCGTTCCATGGTGTGGTGTCCCTCGAAGCGGTAGGTGCGGCACTCGAGGAAGCCGGGGCCGCCGCCCGCCCGGGCCCGGCCGACGGCCTCGGCGGCGGCCGCGCGGACGGCCTCGGTGTCCATCCCGTCCACCTCGGCGGCGGGGATGCCGAAGGCGGCGGCCCGGCCGGTGGCACTGCCGGCCACCGCCGTGGCGGCCGGCAGCGTGGTGGCGTAGCCGTTGTTCTCGCAGACGAAGAGCACCGGCAGCCGCCACATCGCGGCCAGATTGAAGGACTCCAGCAGGACGCCCTGGTTGAGCGCGCCGTCGCCGAAGAAGGCGACGGCGACCAGGTCCTCGCCGGCCTGCTGGGCGGACCAGGCGGCGCCGACCGCGATCGGGCCGCCGGCGCCGACCATGCCGTTGGCGCCCAGGATGCCGAGGGAGAAGTCGGCGGCGTGCATCGAGCCGCCCCGGCCCCGGTTCAACCCGGTGCTGCGGCCCAGCAGTTCGGCCAGCAGCCGGTCCGGGGCCGCGCCCTTGGCGAGCACATGGCCGTGGCCCCGGTGGGTGGAGGCGATCAGATCCCGCGGGCGCAGCGCGGCGCAGACGCCGACCGCCACCGCCTCCTGGCCGATGTAGGGGTGGATGCCGCCGGCGATCTCCCCGGACTTCACCAGGGCGAGCGCGAGTTCCTCGAAGCCGCGGATCAGCCGCAGCATCCGGTAGCGCCCGGCGGGGGAGCCGAGATCGGGCAAGCCGGTCACCGGGACTCCCGCCAGATCACGGGGCAGATCTCCGGATCGGCGTAGTCGGGGCGGCCGTCGGCGGTGCGGCGCACCACCGCGTCGTGGTTGTAGACGGCGGCGGTGCCGTCCGGGCGGGTGGCGCCGCGGTACTGGTTGGCGCCGTCCTGGAGGTGCAGCGAGACGGCCCGGCGCGGGGTGTCGGCCAGGTTGGCGCCGCTGCCGTGGTAGGTGCGGCAGTGGTGGAAGCTGACGTGCCCGCGCGGGATGACGACCGGGACCTTGTGCACCCGGGCGCCGTTGTGCGCGGCGTTGGCGGCGAGGATCGACTCCAGCTCGGAGCGGTCGCGCCGGGCGAAGTGCCGGGTGGAGTCCTCCGCGGAGGGGAGCTCCCGCCAGCGGTGGCTGCCGTCGACCATGGTGATGGTGCCGTTCTCCACCCCGCAGTCGTGGAACGGGATGAAGGCGGTCAGCATCTCCTCCGAGGAGGAGGTGTGCCAGTAGTGCTTGTCGAAGTGCCACGGCACCTGGTTGGAGGGCTCCCCGGGCACCGGCGGCTTGAGGATCAGGGTCGACTGGAAGACCCGGATCTCCTCGGCCCCGGCGAGCAGCGCGGCGACCGCGCCGACCAGGGGCTTGCGCAGGATCGCGGCGATCGCGTCGCTCTCGTAGTGCACGTAGTCGTTGTGCCGCTGGACCGGTCCGTGCGAGGGCTCCCAGGCGGCCAGCTGCGGCGGCCGGACGGCCAGGGTGCGGTCGCGGTGGCCCTCGTAGTACTTCTCGGTGGCGGCCTGGAGGGTGTCCAGCTCCTCGTCGGTGAAGAGCCGGCCGGAGAGGTACCAGCCGTGCTCGCGGTAGCCGGCCACCTCCTCGGGCGTGGGCAGCGCGGCGCGCTCGGCCGCGCTCAGGACGAACTCGGGTGCGGTGGTCATGGGGTGTTCCTCCTCGGAGGCCGGACGGGCGGCGCGGACGGGTCAGACGGCAGCGGTGGCGGCCCGCTGGCGCTCGACGGCCTCGTAGAGCGCCTTGATGTTGGCGGTGCCGAAGGTGCCCGCGCCCTGACGCTCGATCAGCTCCAGGAAGAAGGTCCGCCGGGGGTGGGTCGAGCGGGCGAAGATCTGGAACAGCTGGCCGCCGTGGTCCTGGTCGACCAGCACGTCCAGCTCGCGCAGCGTCCCCACCGGGATCGCGGTGCCGCCCAGCCGCTCGGCCAGGCCGTCGTAGTAGGTGCCCGGGGTGCTCAGGAACCCGACGCCGTTCGACCGGGCGGTGCGCACGGCGGTGGCGATGTCCGCGGTGCGGAAGGCCAGGTGCTGGACGCCCGGGCCGTCGTGCTGCGCGAGGAAGGTGTCGATCTGGCCGGCCCGGCGGCTGGTGTCCGGCTCGATCAGGGTGAAGGTGACCTCCCCGGAGGCGCTCTGCACCACGCCGGAGTCCATCGCCTGCTCGCCCACCTCGATGTACTCGCCGAAGATCCGGTGGAGGCCGAGGGCGGCCTCGCAGAACCGCACGGCGTCCGCGAGCTGCCCGGCGGGCACGCAGACGGCGACGTGGTCCAGCGCCTCCAGCAGCTCGCCACCGGTGCGCTCCGCCGGCTCCGGCAGCGGGACGAACCGCAGCGCGGTGTCGCCGAAGCCGGCGATCAGCCCGCCCGCCCGGTCCAGCACCGCGGCGCCGTGCCGCTCGGCCCGCTCCAGCGCCGCCCCCGGGTCGGTGCAGCCGAGCGCCAGCACGGCCACGCCCTCACCGTGCCGCTCGACGTAGCGGGCCACCGGGTGGTCGGCCCGCTCGCTCGAGTCCAGCCGCAGCCGGATGCCGCCCTGCCGGAGGTCCACGGTCCGCACCCCGGGCCGCGCCGCGGGCTGCTCGGCCGCGCGCCGGAAGCCGTAGCCGGCCTGGAACTCGGCGGCGGTCTGCACGGCGTCGGCGCAGTGGTACTCGACACGGGTGATGGTCTGGATCGACAACGGGGCTCCTGGCAGGTGCGGTCGGGGAGGTGGGGCGGGTTACCGGACGGCTTCGGTCGGGGTCGGGCCGAAGACCAGGCTGGTGTTGTGGCCGCCGAAGGCGAAGGCGTTGCTCAGTGCGGCCCGCAGCACGGCCGGCCGGGCGGCGCCGCGGACGTGGTCCAGGTCGCAGGCCGGGTCGGGATCGCCCAGGTTGAGGGTGGGCGGGAGCAGGCCGCGGGCCACGGCCAGCGCGGTGAACGCGGCCTCCACCGCCCCGGCCGCGCCCAGCAGGTGGCCGGTGGCGCCCTTGGTGGAGCTGACGGCGGGCCGGTGCGCGCCGAACACCGCGTTCAGCGCGGCCGATTCGGCGAGGTCGCCGAGCCTGGTGCCGGTGCCGTGGGCGTTGACGTAGCCGATCTCGGCGGCGTCCAGGCCGGCACTGGCGAGGGCGTGGCGCATGGCGTCGGCCGCGCCCTCGCCGTCCGGGCGGGGCATGGTCGGGTGGTGGGCGTCGGTGGTCGAGCCCCAGCCGATCAGCTCCGCGTAGCCGGCCGCACCCCGGGCCCGCGCGTGCTCGGCGCTCTCCAGCACCAGCACGCCGCTGCCCTCGCCCAGCACGAACCCGTTGCGGCGGGCGTCGAACGGCCGGCTCGCCTGCCTCGGGTCGTCCCAACCATGGGAGAGCGCGCGGGCGTTGGCGAAGGCGGCGACGATCGTCGGGTGCAGTGAGGCATCCGTCCCGCCGCACACCACCACCTCCGCGTCACCGGCCCGGATCAGCCGCAGCCCCTCGGCCACCGACTGGGCGCCGGCCGCGCAGGCCGTCACGATCGCGCTGCTGAAACCCCGGATGCCGTGCTTGATCGCCACCCGGGCGGTCGCCATGTTGGAGAGCATCCCCGGCAGCAGGTACGGGTTGACGGCCGGGCGGCCGCGCTCCTGGCGGCGCCGGGCCTGCTGCTCGTAGGTCTCCAGGCCGCCGCCGCCGGTGCCCAGCACCACGGCGGTGCGGCGGGCGTCCACGTCGCGGCCGACCAGCAGCCCGGCGTCGGCCAGCGCGTCGTCCGCGGCGGCCATGGCCAGCAGCACGAACCGGTCGACGCAGCGGGTCTCGGTCGGCGGCAGCACCTCCTGGCCCTCGATGTGCGGGGCGATCCCGGCGGCGGGCAGCCAGCCGTGCGCGACGTGGTCCTCCGGCACGGCGGTGATGCCGCTGCGCCCGGCGGTGAGCGCCTCGAAGACCTCGCCGGGCCTGCGCCCCAGCGGGGTGACCAGGCCGATCCCGGTGACGACGGCGCCCGGGCGGCCGGTGCCCCGGCTCACCGGGCACCCACCGAGGCGAGGTGCCGCTCGCGCAGCAGGATCTTGCGGACCTTGCCGGTCGGGCCGAGCGGCAGGTCGTCGCCGTCGACCACCAGCACCGAGCGGACGGTGGCCGCGGTGTGCTCCTCGAGCGCGGCGAGCACCTGCGCGGTGCGGTCGGCGGCCGGGTCGGCGCCGTCCGCGAGGATCAGCAGCACGTCGGTGACCACCCGGTCGCCGTGCCTCACCGCGACCACCGTGCAGTCCAGCACCTCGGGGAGCCGGGCCAGCACCCGCTCCTCGGACATCGCGGTGAACAGCCGCCGGCCGCCGCCGAGGTCGACCGAGTCGACCAGCCGGTCCACGTGGTAGTAGAAGCCCTCCTCGTCCCGGTACATCAGGTCGCCGGTGAGGAACCGGCCGCGCAACCGGGTGCGGTAGGTGGTGACCGAGTCGTTCCAGTAGCCGAGCGCCAGGGTCGGTGAGGCGGTGGCGAGTTCGCCGACCTCCCCGGGGCCGAGCGGCTCGCCGTCCGGGCCGACCACCTCGCAGTCGACGAAGGTGTGCGGGCGGCCGACGCAACGGCCGTACCGCTCGGTGCCGGGGGCGTGGGTGATGTGGAAGTGCGAGTGGCCCATCTCGGTCGAGCCCAGGCCGTCGACGAAGACCGAGCCCGGCAGGCGGCCGCGGCGCCCGCGGACGACGGTCTGGTGCGAGCCGGCGGCGATCAGCCGGCGGATGTGCGCCTCGTGCGCGCAGTCCCCGGTGTTCCACCACAGGCCGACCGAGGACAGGTCGCGGGCGGAGAGGTCCTGCCCGGCCAGGTCGGCCCAGGTGGTGGCGAAGCCGAAGACGGCGAGCGGCTGCCAGCGCTCGATCGCCTCCAGCACGGCCGGTCCGGTCTGCCGGGAGATCAGGTGCAGCCGGCCGTGGAAGCTGAGCGCCAGGTTGAGGGCGATCAGCGTCGCGGCGTGCGCGGCGGGCAGCGCGCTGAGCACCCGGTCGATGCCCTGCGGCCGGGGCAGGGCGGCGCGGTGCCGGATCGAGGCGTAGAGGCTCTGGTGCGAGTGCACCACGGCCTTGGGCATCCCGGTGGTGCCGGAGGAGTGGGTGATCGCCACCGGGTCGTCCGCGGCGTGCCGGTAGGGCGCGGGCGCCGCGTCCGGGTCGCCGGAGCCGAGCTCGGCGGCGTCGGCGAGCACCGGGGCCGCCGGGTCGTACCCGGCCAGTGCGGCCCGGTGCCCGGGGTCGGTGAGGATGCCCACGGCGCCGAGGCGGGCGAGGTAGCGGGCCGCGCGTTCGCCCTCCACCCCGGGGTTGAGCAGCGCCGGGATCGCGCCGAGCCGGGTCAGCGCCAGGAAGCAGAGCACCTGGTCGGCGGCGGCCGTCGTGTACACCGCCACCGGATCCCGCCGGCCGACGCCGAGGGCGTGCAGCGCGGCCGCCCGGGCCCGCACGGCGCGGTCCAGCTCGCGCAGGGTGAAGGGCTCCCGGGCGGCGCGCCCGTCCACCGGGGTGTCGAAGGTCAACAGCGGGTCGTCGAGGCCGGTGCCCAGGGCGATCCTGCTGGTCAGCACGTTTCCGGCGCCGACCTGCGGATCGGCCGCCAGGAGACTGCGGATGCTGCGGATGCTCACGGTGATGGATCCCTCCCATGGCGCTGGCCATGCGGATGCGGTGTGCGGTATGCGGTGGCGGGGACGGGTGCGGGCGGGGACGGACGGGGTGCGGTCAGCCGGCGGCGACCAGGACGGCGATGGCGTGGTCGGTGCCGCCCTCCACTCCGGCCTGCTCGGCGGCGATCACCAGCACCTGGTCGGCGTCGCCGTCCGCGAGGAGCAGCGCGGCCAGCTCCAGTGCGTCCCCCGGGATCCGGCCGGGTGCGGCGGCCTCCCGGGGGCTGATGGCGACCACCGGGCCGGCCAGCCCCCAGCGGCTCGCGAGGTGCCCGAGGACGGCGTTGGGGTTGGACTGGAAGAAGAGCAGCGGCGGCATCCGGTGCCCCGCGGCGGCGGTCTCGATGGCCAGCGCGGTGGCGCGGTCGCCGCCGGCGCTGGCGAGCAGCAGGCCCGTGCGGTCGGCCCGGTCGGGGCCCTGGTACCGGGTGAGGCAGAGCTCGGCGACGGCCGCGACCAGGGGGTTGAAGGTCGAGGCGGTGAAGCCGGGCAGCGCGGGCGGCTCACCGCCCGGCCAGCTCGCGGCGGCGAGGGTGCGCAGTCCGGTCATGCGGCGGCCACCAGCAGCGCGGTGTTGGCCCCGCCGAAGGCCGAGTTGAGGCTGAGCGCGTAGCGGGGGCGGCTCGGCTGACGGTCCGTCAGTACCAGGTTGAGGCCGATCTCCGGATCCGGTCCCAGCCAGCCGGCGTTGACCGGCAGTCGGTCACTCTCCAACGCCGCGACGGTGACGAGGAGTTCGAGCAGCGCCGAGGCCTCCAGGGCATGGCCGTGGACGGATTTGCTGGAGCTGACGGGGAGTCGGTCCAGCGCCTCGCCGAAGACCGCGCGCAGCGCCCGGGCCTCCGCCAGGTCGGAGATCGGCGAGCCGGTGCCGTTGGCGTTGACGTAGCCCACCTCGGCCGGGGCGACGCCCGCCCGGGCCAGCGCGGCCCGGGCGGCCCGGGCCACGCCCGCGCCGTCGGGCCGCGGGCGGCAGACGTGGTGGGCGTCCCCGGCCCGGCCCCAGCCGGCCAGCCGGGCGAGCGGGCGGGCGCCGCGCTCGCCGGCGGCGGTGTCGGACTCGATGACCACGGCCGCGGCGGCGTCGCCCAGCAGGGTGCCGGTCCGCCCGCTGCTGAACGGCCGCAGCTCCCCGTCCCGGGCCAGTGCCCGGCCCGCGTCGAAGGCCGCGAAGACGCCCGGCTCCACCAGGTGGCCGGCCGCGACCACCACCCGGGGGTGCCGGCCGGAGACCACCAGGGCGGCGGCGTCGGCCACCGCCGTGGCGGCCGCCACGCAGGCGCCGGTGTAGACCCGGCCCACCCCGGCCAGGCCGAGGGCGCGGGCTCCGCCGGCGACGGCCTCGGCCACCGCGCCGGTGTTCAGACCGCTGTGCAGGGCGAGCAGCAGCGGCGTGTCGCCGGGCCCGGCGGGCAGCCCGGACTGCCGGCAGGCGTCGGCGACGGCGCCGAGCACCGCCCGGTCGAGCGGCGGCGGGTCGGGCAGCAGGGCCGCCCGCCGGGTGCCGCGCCGGCTCACGTCGAAGCGGGCCACCTCGGTGAAGCCGGTCCCGGCCCGGGCCGTCGCGGCCGCCAGCGGGGCGAGCCCGGGGCCGAAGGCGCTGAGCACCCCGAGGCCGGTGAGGACCGGCCGTGCGGCCGGCGGTGCGCTGGTGCTCATGACCGTGCGGCCCCACCAGGTCCGGCGGAGGGGCCGGCGGAGGGGTCGACGGAGCGGTCGGCGGCGAGCACGGCCGCGCGCAGCACGGCGACGGCGTCGTCCACCGTGCGCACGGCCGCGAACCGCTCGTCGGAGAGCTCCAGCTCGACCGCGTAGCGCTGCTCGAACTCGGCTACCAGCCATGTGAGTTCGAGTGACCCCAGGGCCTCGGGGACGCTGCTCGCGGCACGCTGCCCGAAGGCCGCGAGCATCCCCACCACCTCGGCCCGGTCCGGCAGCACGGGCGTGCTCACGCGGGGCTGCCGGCGGCGGTCGGGGCGGTCTCGGCCGGCTTGTCGGCGATCCGCCGGGCCACGTCGGCGATGAACTGGTCGAGGGTCATCTGCGCGGTGGTCTCCGCCTCGTCGAGGCCGTACCTGACCCCGAACTCGTCCTCGACCTGGGCCGACAGGTCGGCGAGGGCCAGCGACTCGAGGTCGAGTCCGGCCGGCCCGAGGTCGGTCTCGCCGGTGACCTCGGAGACGTCGTAGCTCATCTCGGTGAGGGCCGCGAGGATGAACTCGTGGATGCGCTCCTGCATGGTGGTGCTCCTCGTGCTGTGTCGGGGTTTCGGGCGCGGTGGGTCAGCGGGCGGGCGTGGCCGCCGCACCCGCGGCGGCGCGCAGCGCCGTGGTGTCGCGGACGAGCTTGCCGGTGGTGGTGCGGGGCAGCGCCGGGAGGAAGGAGAGCCGGCGGGGCCGTTTGAAGGAGGCCAGTTCGCGGGTGAGCGCGTCCTGGACGGCGGTCGGCGCGGCCTCCCCTTCGGCGGCGAGATAGGCCTCGATGGCGCCGTCCGCGAAGACCACCACGGCCTCCCGGACCTCCGGCAGGGCGGCGAGGGTGTGCTCGACCTCGTTGAGGTCGACCTTCAGGCCGCCGATCGAGACCTGGGAGTCGCGCCGGCCGAGCACGGTGACCCGGCCGGTCGCCGGGTCGACCCGGGCGGCGTCCCTGGTGTGCAGCCGGCCGTCCGACCAGCGGGTCGGGTCGGCGAGACCGGGGTACGGGGAGGCGGCCATGGCGAGGTGCAGTTCGCCGCCCTCCTCGTGCGGCTCCATGCCGTGGACCGGTGCGGCCTCGGGATGCAGGGTGCCGTCCAGGTCGGTGGCGATGACGCCGAGTTCGGTCATCCCGTACATGGTGCCCAGCGGTACGCCGTAGCGGGCGGTGAAGGCGGCGGGCAGGCCGGGGCGGACCAGCTCGCCGGCCACGATCATCCGGCGCAGCTGCGGCAGCGGCGGGGGAGCGGCCGCCGCCAGCAGCTCGGCGTGGAACGGCACGCCGATCAGGGTGGTCGGCCGGTCGTCCCCGGCGATCGCGGCCAGGATGCCCGCCGTGGTCGTCCGCTCGGGGACGGTGAGCGGTGCCCCGGCGTGCAGGCTGTTGAGCAACCCGCCGACCAGGCCCAGCACATGGACCATCGAGGAGAGCAGCACGACCCGCTCCCCGGCCTTCGGGAAGAGCTTCAGCCGCCGGTAGCAGTCGAGTTCGCGCAGCAGGTCGGCGGCCGTGCGGGCGATCACCTTGGCCGGACCGGTGGAGCCCGAGCTCAACTGCACCAGGGCGTGGCCGGTCGCGGCCGGACGGCCGCCCGGCAGCGCCTTCGGCACGGGGTCGGTCTCGGCGAAGCCGCGCAGCGCCCCGCCGGGACGGTCTGCCGACTCCACCAGCACCTGGGGCGCCAGCCGCTCGACGGCGAGTGCCACCTCGTGGGCGGTCAGCCGGTGGTCCAGCAGCACGGCCTGGACGCCCAGTCGCCAGCAGGCGAGCAGGGCGGCGGTGTAGCCGAGCGAGGGCGCCAGCCGCAGCGCGGCCGTGCCGCCGCCCGACAGGCCGGCGGCGGTGAGCCGTTCGGCCTGCTCGGCGACCAGGGCGCGCAGCGCGCCGCGGGCCACGGGGGCACCGAAGCGCAGGCACTCCTGGTCGTCGGGGCCGGCCAGCAGGCAGCGGTCCACCCAGTCGTGCGGGGCCCCGGACAGCCGGGACGGAGAGGAGGATGTAGCGGTCAACGCAGCTCCACGACGGGGAGGTTGCAGGGAGGTCGGGCGCAATCAGTCGATTCGGCCCGGCTCCTGACGATTACACAGGGGCTCGACCGGAATCAAGGTCTAGACCATTGGTCTCGCACCTTTCGGCACCGTTGGCCCGCTCGGGCCGAACAAGGCCTGCCCGCAAAGGCAGTTCGCGAGAATCGTTGAACCTGCTGAGCCCGGTTGCACGTACTCCGCTCGGGTGCCCGCGCAGGAGAAAAGGGGGGAGGGGCCGGGTCTCGGACCCGGCCCCTCCCCCTTTTCTCCCCGCAGCGCTACCGGATCCGGGCCGAGAAGAGCCGCGCCGACCAGGCGACCGCCGCCGTCGTCATCACCGCGACGATCAGCAGCCCCTGCCAGACCACGCCGGCGCCGGGGTGGCCGGAGAAGAGCGCGCGCATGCCCTCCACCGCCCAGTAGAACGGGTTCCACTTGGCCGCGGTCCGCAGCCACATCGGCGCCAGCGCCAGCGGCAGCAGCACCCCGGAGAGCAGGCCGATCGGCTGGGCGATGGTGTTCACCACCGGCGCCATCGCGGCATCGTCGGGCAGCGCGAGGGCGATGCCGTAGGAGATCGCCGAGGTCATCAGGGCCAGCAGGGCGAGCAGCAGGTAGGCCAGCAGCAGGCTCGGCGGATCCACCCGCAGGCCGAACGGCAGCGCGACCAGGGTGATGATGACCGCCTGGACCAGCAGGCCCACCGTCTCGCGCAGCGCCCGCCCCAGCAGCAGGGCGAGCCGGCTGACCGGGGTCACCCGGGAGCGCTCGATGATGCCCGCCTTCAGCTCGCCGAGCAGGCTGAAGCCGGTGTAGAGCCCGCCGAAGATGCAGAGCACCGCCAACAGGCCGGGGACGTAGATCTGGTAGGCCTGGGCATAGCTGGTGGCGCCCAGCGGCTCCAGCACTTTGCGCAGCAGCGGGGCGAACAGCACCAGGTAGAAGACCGGCTGGGTCACCCCGACGACGATCCAGATCGGTGTGCGCCACATCAGCAGCAACTGCCGCTGGAAGACCAGCCAGGTGTCACGGGCGAGCTTCACGGAAGGAACCCCAGGGATCGTCAGGACTGTTCGATGGAGCGGCCGGTGCGGGCCAGGAAGACGTCGTCCAGGCTCGGCCGCTGGAGCTGGACGGTGCCGGGGACGACGCCCGCCCCGTCCAGCGCGCGCAGCAGGTACGGGATGGCCGCGGCGCCGTCGTCCAGGTAGAGCCGCAGGCCCTCCTCGCCCTGCTCCAGCCGGTGCAGGGCGGGTTGGTCGCGCAGTGCGTCGGCCGCGGCCGCGCACTGCTCCGGCGGCACGCCGAGCAGCAGGACGTCGCCGGAGATCTCGCGCTTGAGCACCTCGGGCGTGCCCTCGGCGACGACCTGGCCGTGGTCGACGATCGCGACCCGGTCGCAGAGCGCGTCGGCCTCGTCCAGGTAGTGGGTGGTCACCACCACCGTCATGCCCTCGGTGCGCAGCCGCTTGATCTCGGCCCAGACCTGGCCGCGGCTGGCCGGGTCGAGGCCCACCGTCGGCTCGTCCAGGAAGAGCACCCGCGGTGAGTGGATCACCCCGAGGGCGATGTCCACCCGCCGGCGCTGGCCGCCGGAGTAGGTGCTGCAGGGGCGGTCGGCGAACTCGGCCAGCTCGAAGGCCTTGAGGGCGTCCTCGGTGTGCCGCTGGGCCTCGCTCTTCCGGCTGCCGTACATCCTGGCCTGCATCACCAGCTCCTCGCGGGCGGTGATCGCGTCGGTGGTGCCGCCGCCCTGGGCGACGTAGCCGATCCGCCGCCGGACCCCGGCCGGGTCGGCCAGCAGGTCGGCGCCGGCGACCCGGGCCTCGCCGCCGTCCGGGCGGATCAGGGTGGCGAGCATGCGCAGGGTGGTGGTCTTCCCGGCGCCGTTGGGGCCGAGGAATCCGAAGATCTCGCCCGCGCGGACGTCCAGGTCGATGCCGCGGACGGCATCGACCACGGCTTGGCCGCGCTTTCCGGAGGGGTAGGACTTGCGCAGTCCTATGGTCTCGATCAACCAGAACTCCCGAGCTGGGATGGGATGCGGGGGCTCCTGGGGGCCGGTGCCGCGGCCTCAGCCTAGAGGCCCGGCCACTCAGGAGACAATGGCCTAGACCAATTCAGGCGGCGGGCGGCGAGCCCGTGACCAGTGCTTCCATCCGGTCGGCTGCCGTCACCGCCCCGCCACCGGCCAGCAGTTGACGTCCGATCAGCTCGGCCGCCGTGCGGTGGGAGGCATCGCCGAGCAGCTGTCGGAGCCGCTCGGCGATGACAGCCGGGGTGACCCGGGCGAACGGGACCCGCAGGCCCGCCCCGGCCTCGGCGACCCGCTGCGCCACGAACGGCTGGTCGTTGCGGATCGGCGCGATCAGCAGCGGCACGCCGTGGGCCAGCGACTCGACCACGGTGTTCATTCCACCATGGCAGAGCACCGCGTCCACCGCGCCCTTCGCCAGCAGCTCCAGCACGGGTGCCCGTTCGACCACCAGCACGTTGTCCGGAAGGGCAGCGGGAACTGCCCCGCGATGCGCCGCGATCACGGCCTGCACGCCCTCGCCGTCCTCGGCCAGCGCCCGCACGGTGCGGTGCAGGAAGTCCGCGCCGACCGCGTCCGACATGGTGCCCATGGTGACCAGGACGGTGCGCCGGTCCGGGTCCAGCCGCTCCCACGGGAACGCCGGATCGGCCGGACGCTCCGTCAGCACCGGTCCCACCAGGGCGTGGTGCGGTGCCTCCGGCAGGTCGCCGAGCAGCGGCCGGCCGGTGGTGGCCACCACCAGGTGCGGCGAGAACCGCGGATCGGTGAACTCGGCGGCGGGCAGCGCGGCCCGCTGCCACAGACCCTCCAGCAGGCCCGTCATCCAGCCTTCGACCTGCGGCAGCGCCCGGTATGGGCGGCCCAGCTCCAGCGCGCCCGGCGCCAGGCTCGCCCACGGCAGTCCGTGCCGGTGCGCGACCAGCGCGCCCGCCGGGGTGTGCTGGTCCACCAGCAGCGCATCGGGCCGGAACTCCCGCACCACGGCGTCCAGCGGCTTCAGGGTGAACTTGGCGTACGGGACGACGAAGCCCTCCCAGAGCGAGCGCAGCGAGGCCAGGCCGTGGCCCCCCATCGCCCGGAACGCCCGGTTGCCGGTGCCGAAGATCCGGGCCTCCGGGCCCAGCAGCGGGCGCAGCATCGTCTCGGTGCCGCTCCAGGCGACCTCGTGGCCGCGCGCGACCAGCTCGTCCGCGATCCCGGCCGCCGGGTTGACGTGCCCGGCCAGCGGGGGCACCACCCACAGGAAGCGGCTCATCGGCGCACCAGCTCCGCCAGGTCGCCGACGGTCAGCGCGGCCAGTCCGGCCAGGTCGAGGCCGGCCCGCAGCGCGCCCAGATCGGCGCCGAAGCGCTCCCGCAGCAGCGCGTCCAGGGCGGCGAACTCGGTCTCGTCCAGGGCGAGATCACCGTCGAGCCGGTCCTCGGGGGCGAGCGAGTCTGCCCATTCGGGCAGCGCGTCGGCGGCCTCGGCCAGCGCGGCCAGCAGCCCCGGATCGAGTGCGGCGGGCGGCCCGGAGGCCAGGGAGGAAGCGGTTTCTCGGTATGCGGAGGAATGCTGGGAATCAGTCATCGGAAGGCTCCACCGGCTCGACGGCAACGGGAGTGCGGGAGGGGGCTCCAGGGCGGTGATCGCTTGTGCGACCCGCGGAGTGTGGGAATACTAACCGGCGTGACCGCACTGGAGGCAGTGGCCGTTCACCTCCCCCCACGGATCGAATCGGTCGAAGACGTGGGTGCGCGGATCGGCCTGACCAAACGTGAACTCCGACTCTTCCGCCGCTTCCACGGCCTGGACCAGGTGCGCCTGGACCCGGACGGGACGCTGCTCGACCTGCTGGACGCCGCCGTCCGGGCGCTGCCCGAACTGCGCGGCAACGAACACCGGATCCGGTACCTGCTGCACGCCCGCAGCACGCCGGTCGCCGTGCCCTACCCGATCAACCCCCTGCACCAGCTCCGGGAACGCTTCGGCCTGATCCATGCCGACGCCTTCACCGTCACCCAACAGGCCTGCGCCGCCTCACTGCTGGCCGTCGACCTGGCCGGGCGACTGCTCGCGGACGACGGCGACCCGTCGGCCCTGGCCCTGGTGCTGGCGGGGGAGAAGACCTTCACCCGGGACGCCCAGCTCCTCCCCGAGACCTCGCTCTTCGCCGAG
Source organism: Kitasatospora sp. NPDC006697 (assembly GCF_042869935.1). Lineage (NCBI taxonomy): Bacteria > Bacillati > Actinomycetota > Actinomycetes > Kitasatosporales > Streptomycetaceae > Kitasatospora > Kitasatospora sp. NPDC006697. The sequence goes on along the minus strand of NZ_JBIAGU010000015.1, from coordinate 60,449 downwards.
GCCTCGACGGCCTGCCTGGTCAGCCCCGGCGGCGACCGGAACCGCGTGCTCTCCTACGCGGTCCGCCAACGCCCCGAGTTCTACGGCCGACCGGCCGAGGACCCGGAGCTGATGGCCCGCTACCAGCGGGAGTTCCAGCCCACCCTGGTCGAGACCGTGCAGGCCGCGCTCGACCAGGCGGGTCTGGAGCTGTCCGACATCGCCCTGCTGCTCCCGCACAACGTCAACCAGGCCTCCTGGCGGACCACCTGCCGCCATCTCGACTATCCCTTCGAGCAGGTGGTCCTGGGCAACGTGCCCTCGGTCGGACACAGTTTCGCGGCGGACGCCTTCATCAACCTCCGCACCGCCATCGACGACGGAGCGCTCCGCCCGGGCGACCACTACCTGATCGCCGCCGCCGGTATGGGCGCCACCTTCGCGGCCATGGTCCTGCGGCACTGACGCGCCGCCACCTCCCCGTTCCTCCCCATCCAGCACTGGACGGTCCAGCCATGTCAGAAACCTCCCTTCCCGCAACGCAGTCGGCCGACCCCGAGGTGCGCGGGCGGATCCGGCGCGGCATCGAGGAGGTGCTGCCGCGGATCCTCCAGGTCGAACTCGCCGACATCCCCGAGAACGCCTGCTTCCTGGACGACTTCGGCCTCACCTCCTCCGGTATCGTCGAACTGGTCCTGGAGATCGAGGAGCAGCTCGCCATCCAGATCGACGTCGAGCAGCTCGTCGTCGACGACGTCCGCACCCTCGACAGCCTCACCGCCTACGTCGTCGGACACCACACCGACGAGGAGTAGGGGCCTGCCTCTCGGATCACGCCGGGCGGTCGCCGCCGGGCACGCACCCCGACGACGCCCGAACGACGCCCACTATCCGACCCGACCCGAAAGGCAGGCCCCCGTTGCCCTCCGAGACCCGCGGCCTGCGCGTGACCAGGGCGGTCGCCGCCGGATTCGACGGCCACTGCGCCGCCGCGCTCCACCCGGACCTGCGCGTCTTCACCGCCGACCTGGTCCGCCCGTACGGCCTGCCGCTGCGCGAGGACCTGCTGGCCGGAGGCGCCGGGCACGACTACGGCGAGATGGCCGCCGGCCTCCTCGACCGGGCGCTGCCCGGCGGCGAGCCCGCGGACCTGCTGATCCTCGCCTTCTCCTCCCCGGACGTCCGGCCCGCCGCGCCCTCCTCGCTCCAGCTCAGCCGCCACTGCCCCGGGCAGCCGACCGCCTTCGCCGTCTGCGACCAGGGCAGTGCCGCCGCCCACGCCGCGCTGCGGATCGCCGCCGCCCACCACCGCACCGGCGGCTGCCGGCGGGCCGTGATCGTGCTCGCCGAGCAGAGCGCCCTGCACTACCGGCCTGCCGAGCCCGTCGAACTGCCCGCCGAGCACCGGGCCGTCGTCCTGGTCTGCGAGGAGGCCCCGGGAGAGGGGATGCGGGTGCGTCAGCAGGCCGAGCCGGACGGCGGGCAGGCGCTGCGCAGCGTCCTCGACGAACACCGCCGACTCGGGCCTGGCGCCGGGCTGTTGCTCGCCGCCGACCTGGCCCACGGGGACCTCCCCGAAGGCGCCGAGGCGGCCCGCCCCGGGCAGCCCTTCACCGGCGTCTGGAGCCTGCTCGCCGACCGGCTGGCCGGCCGCCCTGCCGAGGGCCCGCTGCTGGTCGCCGACCACGACCGGCGCCTGGGCCGGCTCAGCACCCTGACCCTGCCATGACCGGCCCCGACGTCATCGACGTCTGGACCATCCCGACCGATCAGCCCCCGGCCGTGGTCCGCCGGCTGTACGCACTGCTCGACGCCGAGGAGCGGGCGCGGGCCGACCGGGCCCAGGACCCGCGGCAGGGCGAGCGCTTCACGGTGGTGCGCGGCGCCGTCCGGCTGCTGGTCGCCGAACGGCTCGACGCCGCGCCCGCCGAGCTGGTGTGGCGGCGCGGCCCGCAGGGCAAGCCCGGCCCCGCGGGCGGCAGCGGGATCGAGGTCAACTGGTCCGCCTCGGGCGCCCTCGGACTGCTCGCCCTCGCGGCGGGGCGCCGGGTCGGCGCGGACGTCGAGGAGCTCCGCCCGGCCGTAGTCGGCATCCGGATCGCCGGCGCCTACTTCCCGCCCGCCGACGCGGCCCACGTCCTCGACGCACCCACCCCGGCCGACAGCGCCGACCGCTTCACCCGGCTCTGGTGCCGCCGCGAGGCCTGCGTCAAGGTGTACGGCGGCCGGCTCGTCCAGGGCCTCGGCCTCCCGCTGACCGGCCCCTCCCCGCTGCGGCTGCCCGACGCGGGCCCGCTCGGCCCCGGCCCGGTCCGCCTGGCCGACGTCCCCGTCCCAGGCCCGTTCCGCGCGGCGGTCGCCGCCGACGGGGACCGCCCCTTCACCGTCCGCCGACACCAATGGGCCTGACCGGCCATGCACGGGGCCCGGCCGGCAGCAGCCGGCCGGGCCCCACGCGTAGCGCTCTCAGCCCACCGGCTTCGACATGTAGACCGCCCGCCGCCCGTAGGACGCGGGCAGGGCCACCTCCCGGTGCGCGCGGTAGCCGAGGAACCGCAGCAGGATGTCGGAGCCGCGCACCGCGACCATCGAGATCTGCGCGAAGCCCCGCTCCACCGCCTGCGCGGACACGTGGTCCATGAACACCGAGGCGAGCTCCCGGCCGCGCAGGTCCTCGGCCAGCACCAGGTCGTGCAGGTGCAGGTTGTCCGAGTCGAACGCCCCGTCCTCCGCCACGGCGAGGTCCGGGCAGCGCAGCGGCGGGTACGGCAGGCTCAGCAGGTAGCCGCGGACGGTGCCGTGCTGCTCCAGCACGTAGCAGGTCTGCGGCGAGCAGCGGACCCGGGACTGCAGCGCCTCCCGGCCCTCGGAGAGGCCGTCGGCCGCGTAGGCGTCGTGTTCCAGTGCGACCACGGCCTCCCAGTCGCGGTCGGCCAGCTGCCGGATCAGGAACTCCCCGCTCACCCGCCGAGCCCCCGCTCGCGGGCGGCGGCCACCATCGGGGCCCAGGCCTCGATCAGCACGGCCCAGCGCTCGGCGTCCTCGCGGGCCTCGTCCAGGAGCTGCTGCCGCTGCGCGGCCACCGCGTCCGCCAGTTCGACGTACTTGCCGCCCAGCTTGCGGTAGAGGCGGTCCACCTCGTCCAGGCACTGCTCGTTCACGTCCCGGTCCAGGTCGATGGTGCTCCGCACCAGTCCGAGGATCGGCTCGACCTTCAACTCGTGCCGCTCGTCCAGCAGTCCGCTCGGACCGAGGTCGATCATCTGGCCGTAGACCGGGTACAGGTACAGCATCGAGAGCAGCATCTTCACGAAGCGCAGCTGGTAGGCGACGAACCCGGCACCGATCCGGCGCTCGGGGGTGTAGTAGTTGACGATGTGCCGCCGGTGGATGACGGCGGGCAGCTTGGCGTGCACCAGGGCGTGCAGCAGGGCGTAGTCGCTGCCGATCGTGCGGAGCGCGGGAACCAGCGGCAGCACCTCGTAACTCCGGTGGTCCAGGGCGACGTTGCACATGTAGACGTCCCAGATGTCCGGCACGCCGAGCACCGATCCGGCGCTGTCGAAGGTCTCGGTCCCGGCGCCCTTGAAGGAGATGTCCACCATGGCGTCCTGCTCCTCCCGGGTCCACACCCGGGGCGTCCAGAGCCGCACCAGATCCCGGTAGACCTCCGGGTCCAGCTCGTTGATCTCGCCGATGTCCACGTTGAGTTCGCCCATGAAGGCGGCGCTGACCAGCATCACCGGCTTGTCCGCGTCCGCCGGGTCGAGAGTGGAGGAGGACACCCCCGCCAGTGCCTCGCCGGCCGGCTTGCCGATCGACAGCAGCTCGTGGTGGATCGGGAACATCTTCTCGCCGTCGACCACCTGGTAGTCGAAGTCGTCGTTGCGCAGGTGCGCCGAGGTGCAGCCGAGCGCGGTCGCGCCCAGGAAGAGCCGGTTGACGCAGGAGCCGTACGCCACGGCCTGCGGGAGCATCAGGTCCAGCAGCAGCTCGGGGTCGGCGGCGCCGGAGCGCCGGGCCACCCCGAGCAGGAAGGCCCGCTGCTGCTCGTTGCCCAGGTGGTGGACGAAGACGCCGGGCACGGGGGCCAGCGAGGCCACGGCGTCCGCGTTCTTCGCGAAGTCGGCGGCCGTGGTGGTGTCGAGGATGAGGAGGTGGACCTCCGCCCCGAAGGTCGCGACGGCGTAGGCCGCCTCCTCGGCGAGGTCCACGATGGTGCCGGGGCAGGGACGCATGGTGGGCAGGGCGAGGCAGACTCGTTGCATCGGTGGGATTCTCCGTCTGTTCGTCAGATTCGTTGCAGCAGCTGTCGGTTGATGGAGGGGTGGCGCCCTGCGGCAGCTCTGGCCAGTCCCCTCGCGGCGGCGCGGACGGGTGCGCCGGCGGGGTCGGAGAGCTGCGGCGGGTCCGGCGGGGGCGGCACCCCTGGCGTCCGCGACGGCTCCGGCGGCACCGGCCGGCGGGATGACCCTGTGTCATCACAGTGGACTAGACCAACTGGGGTGTCAACACGGTGCCGGCGGGGATCGGCCGGCCCGCGCCGACCCTGCCCGATCGGGCAGGAAATCCCTGCCCCCGCCGGGAGTTACGCCAGACAGGCCCGGCTGCGGTGGTGCTGCCCGAGGTCCTGGAGGGCGTGGCCGAGGGCGGTCAGCGCATTGGCCCTGCGGTGTTCCAGGCCCACCTTCTGGGCGATCGCCAAGGCCTGCTCGGCCGCCTCCAGGGCCTGGGTCGGCAGCCCGGCGGCCCGGCAGGACTCGGCCAGGCCCACCAGCACCCCGGGCATCCGGTCCCAGGACCCGAGCCTGCGCAGGGCACCGACGCACTCCCGGAAGTCCGCGCAGGCCGCCTCGAACCGGCCCAGCCCGTGCAGCGCCAGCGCCCGGGCGTAGAGCATGTGGATCCGGCCGACGGAGTCACCGAGCTCCCGGAAGGCCGCCAGACTGCGCTCGGCCCGCCGCCGCGCCGACTCCGGCCGGCCCACGGCGACTTCGGCCAGCGCCGCCATCCCCTCCACGAAGGCGTGCAGGGACCGGTTCCCCAGCTCGGCGCTGCGGCTCACCGCCTCCTCGCACCAGGCGGCCACCTCCTCCTCGCCGCACTGCGGCACGCTGGTCAGCGCGAGCGCCGCCAGCGCGGGCGGCAGCAGCTCCGGCTGCCCCGTCCGCCGCACCAGTGCGATCACCCGGGTCGCCTCGGCCCGGGCCTCCCGGGTGCGCTGCAGCTCCCGCTGGGCCCACATCAGCGTGTAGCGGGCACGCGCCTCGCTGCGCGGCAGACCGGCCGCGCGCGCCGCCTCGGCGAGGCGCCCGGCCAGGTCGCAGAGATCCGGTACGGCCGTGCCCAGGTCGATCAGCTGGATCAGCACCAGCGTCAGATCCGCGACCAGCGCCAGCGGGCCGTCCGGGTCGCGGACCGCCTGCCCGGCGACCGCCAGGACGGCGCCGACCTCCTGCTCGATCCAGCGCAGCCCCTCGGCCGGTCCGTCGAACCTCGCCTCGGGCAGCTCCGAGGCCACCAGGTCGGGGAACGGGTAGCCGGGCCTGACCACCCGGTACAGCCCGGCCACCGTCGCCAGGTAGTGCCGCAGGAGCCGCTCGACGGCCGCCCGCCCGGCCGCGGCGCCGTCCTCCTCCCGGACCAGCTGGCGGGCGAACAGCCGCAGCAGGTCGTGGTACTGGTAGCGGCCGGGGTACGGGCAGGAGAGCAGGCCCAGATCGGTCAGCGACTCGGCCAGCCGCTCCGCCTCCGGCTCCGGCAGCGCGAGCAGCACGGCGGCGGCCGCCGCCGACACGCCCGGGCCGTCCGGCAGTGAGAGCAGCCGGAACGCGCGGGCCGTCCCGGCGTCGAGCTGGTCGTAGCTGAGCCGGAAGGAGGCGGCGACAGCCAGCTCGCCGGTCTCCAGCTCGGCCAGCCGCCGCCGCTCGGAGGCCAGCCGCTCCGCCATGTGCCCCAGCCGCCAGCCGGGGCGGGCGGCCAGCCGGGAGGCCGCCGTCCGCACCGCCAGCGGCAGGAACCCGCAGGCCTCCGCCAGCCGGGTGGCCGCCTCGGGCTCGGCGGCCACCCGGGCCTGCCCGGCGATCGCCGCGAGCAGCCGCACCGACTCCGCCAGGCTCAGCGGCTCCAGGCCCACCTGACGGACCATCGGCAGCCCCGCGAGCCAGGCCCGGCTGGTCACCAGCACCGCGCAGGAACGGCTGCCCGGCAGCAGCGGCGCGAGCTGGGCGGTGTCGCGGGCGTCGTCCAGCAGGATCAGCACCCGCAGGCCCGCCACCCGGGACCGGAAGAGCGCGGCCCGGTCCGCCGTCCCCGGTGGGATCGCCGCATCGGCCACGCCCAGCGCGCCCAGGAAGCCGGACAGCACCTCGCCGGGATCGGCCGGAAAGGCGCCGGCCCCGTGCAGGTTCACGTACAACTGGCCGTCCGGATACCGCTCGGCGACGGCGTGGGCGACGTGCACGGCGAGCGTGGACTTGCCCACCCCGCCCATGCCCGAGAGCCCCACCACCGGCATCGCCGGGCCCCCGGCGAGCAGGTCGGCGCGGAGCAGCCCGCCGAGCTCGTCCCGGCCGGTGTAGTCGGCGATGTCGGCGGGCAGCTGCGCGGGCGGGAACGCGGCGGAGCCGCCCACCGCCGGGGCCGGCGCGGGCAGCACCGGCGGCGCGGCCAGCCCCGGATCGCCCGCCAGGATCGCGTGGTGCAGCTCGCGCAGCCGCGGACCCGGGTCCACCCCCAGCTGCTCCAGCAGCGTGCGGCGGGTGTCGGCATAGACGCCCAGCGCCTCGGCCTGCCGGCCGCCGCGGTAGAGCGCCAGCATCAGCAGCTCCCGCATCGGCTCCAGCAGCGGGTACTGGCTGACCCAGACGGTCAGCTCACCGATGACGCCCGCGTGCCGGCCCGCCGCCAGCTCGGTCTCCAGCCAGGTCTGGACGGCGTTCAGCCGCCGCTCGACCAGCCGGGCCCGGTGCGCCTGGGCGAACGGCCCCGGGAGCCCGGCCAGCGGCTCGCCGCTCCACAGCTCGCAGGCATCCTTCAGCAGCTCGGCCGCACCGGCCGTGTCCCCCAGTGCCCGGGCCCGGCCGGCCGCCGCGACCCGCTCCTCGAACACCTCCACGTCCACCGACTCCGCGGGCAGCCGCAGCACGTAGCCGCTGCCGGCGGAGACCAGGACGGCCGGGCGCACCCGGTCCGCCTCCAGCACCCGCCGCAGCCGCGAGACATAGGTCCGCACGACCGTGGCGGCGCGGGCCGGCGGCTCCTCCCAGAGCGCGTCCAGCAGCTCGTCCACGGAGACGATCCGGCGCGCCCGCAGCGCCAACGCGGCCAGCAGCGCGCGCTGTTGGGGCGGGCCGAGGTCCAGCTCGGTCTCCCCGAGCCAGGCCTGCACCGGCCCGAGCAGGCCCAGCCGCAGCCGGCCGGGGATCGAGGTGCCGTGCTCCGCCACCGCCGCCCATCACCGCCGGACGGCAGCGCGGGCGGAGCGGCCGGGGCAGCCGGACGGACCGCGGCGCCGGGCCCGCCGCGCGCCGGCCGCGGCCGGCCGGGTCCTGTCCGCCACTCGTCCTCGCGCATTCGCTCTGCCGCACTCACGTACGGATACCGTCACGCCACGGATCGTCCTCCGCGGGGGGCCGGGAACGCAAGCCGCGCCCGAAGGGAACCGCGAGCGGGTGCACATCCGTCAATCATTTGTTGATCGGCAGGAGCTAGCTTGCGCTCGGTGCACCCGCCCGCCGAACCCTCGGCGGTGACGGGGCCTCCCGCGGTGTCAGCCGGGCCGCCGGAGGAAGCAGGGCGTCGCGTGCGAGCGGTGCCGTGCCGACCGACCGGCTCCGACGGGGCGCCGCGGCTGGGGGGCGGGCGCGCTGTCAAGCGCAACGAAAGGAGACCGCCGTCGTGCTGCAGTACGCCGACGAGGTTCGTACCACCCGGACGATCCCGGTGGCCGTCCACGGCCTGGACCCGCTCGCCCGGGCGGGAGCGGTGAGCTTCCTCCGGCAGTGCCCGGAGCTCTCGGTCGTGGACGACGGCCCGCGGGACGGCGCGGGCGTGGTCGTGCTGATCGCCGACACCTTCGACGAGACGGCCCTGACCAGCCTCTCCCGGCTGGTCCGGGCCGAGCGGACGCGGGCGGTGCTGGTCCTGGAGCGGATCGAGGAGCTGGAACTGCTCAACGTGGTCTCGCTCGGCGTGACCACCATCCTGTGGCGCCGCGAGGTCACGGGGGAGCGCCTGCGCCAGGCCGTGCTGACCGCCGACCGGGGCCACGGCGACCTGCCCCCCGACCTGCTGGGCAGGCTGATCGGCAGCATGGGCCGCCGGCGCGGCGGCGAGGGCACGGCGCAGGAGAGCCTCCCCGGGGAGGAGGGCATGCTGCCGCGCGAGGTCGATGTCCTGCGCCTGGTCGCGGACGGCATGGACACCGGGGAGATCGCGGTCAAACTGCTCTACTCGGAGCGGACGATCAAGAACATCATCCACACCGTCACCACCCGCTTCCACCTGCGCAACCGCGCCCACGCGGTGGCCTACGCGCTGCGCGAGGGCTACATCTAGCCGCAGCCAGCCGCGGATTCCGCCAGGTGGTCTGAACCACTTCCGGTGCGGCAGCCGTTCAACGGGTGGGGCCGACGCTCCCGCCGCCGACCAGGACGACCACCGGAGGACACGTGGACAGGCGGAACCGCCCGCGCCGGTCACCCGCCGGCGACCGTGCTGGCGCGCACCACGAGCTCCGGCGGGACGGTGACGTGCACCGCGGCCGCCGCGGGCTCCTCGATCCGGGCGAGCAGCAGGTCGACCCCGGCGCGGCCGATGGCCGCGAAGTCCTGCCGCACGGTGGTCAGCGGCGGGACGAAGTAGTCCGACTCCGGGAGGTCGTCGAACCCCGCCACGGCGAGGTCCGCCGGCACCCTCAGCCCGGCCTCGCGCAGGGCCCGCAGCACGCCGAGCGCCATGTGGTCGTTGGCGACGAAGACCGCCGTCGGCCGCGCGGCGTCGGCCAGGCCGGCGCGGGCCTCGGCGAGCAGCCTGCCCGCCCGGTAGCCGGAGGCGGCGCTCCAGTCCCCGTCCAGGTGCCGGGGGACCGGGAGGCCGGCCGCCTCCAGCGCCGCGCGCCAGCCCTCGAACCGCCCTTCGGCCTCCAGCCACTGGCGCGGGCCCGCCACGTGCCACACGGCGGTGTGACCGAGCGCCAGCAGGTGCTCCGTCACCAGCCGCGCCCCGCTGTACTGGTCCAGCGCCACGCCCGGCAGGTCCAGGTCGTGGCCGCCCTCCACGGTGACGATCGGGAACGGCGCCTCCAGCCGGAGCAGCGCGGTGACCGTCCGCTGGTGCGGGGTCATCACCACGACCCCCTCCACGCCCCAGGCCGCGAGGTGGTCGACGGCCTTGCGCAGGGCGCTCTCGCTCAGCTCGTCCAGGCTGACGGCGGCGACCAGGTAGCCGGCCTCCCGGGCCGCGTGCTCGAGGGCGGAGAGGATGCTGGCGGGTCCGTAGAGCGTGGTGTTGGCGGCGACCACCCCGAGCGTGCGGGAGCGCTTGGTGACCAGCGCCCGCGCGGCCGGGTTGGGCCGGTAGCCCAGCTCCGCGATCACCTCGCGCACCCGGGTCCGGGTCGCCTCCCGCACGTTGGGATGGTCGCCGAGCACCCGGGACACCGTCTGGTGCGAGACGCCCGCGACCTTGGCGACGTCCGCCATCGTCGGTGCCCGCCGGTCGGCGCCCTCGCTCACGTGCCCCTCCACGGGTCCGTTCCCCTGCGGTGCCGGTGAACCGCCTGTACACCGCAGACTACTCAACCGGGGCGGAACACGGGGGCGGCCGCCCCCGTGCCCCGGCCCGCCGGCCCGGTCAGCCGACCTTGGCCAGCGAGAGCAGCTGGTAACCGCCGCAGGTGTTCCAGGAGTTCGACATGGTGACCACGTAGCCCGCGGGGATCGGGGAGTTGCCGCAGACCTGGAGGCTGCTCTGGCCGTTGACCAGCAGGAGGACGTAGCGCAGGTAACCGCCGCAGGTGTTCCAGGACTCCTCGTCGGTGATCACGTAGCCGGCCGGGACGGTGGAGTTGCCGCAGGCCAGCAGGCTGGCCTGGTTGGCGACCTTCTGGATGGTGTAGCGCAGGTAGCCGCCGCAGGTGTTCCAGGACTCCTCGTCGGTGATCACCCAGCCGCCGGGGATGGGGGAGTTGCCGCAGACCAGCAGGCTGGTCTGGGTGGTGACCTGGGTGAGGTAGTAGAGCCGGTAGCCGCCGCAGCTGTTGGTGGTCTCCTCGTCGGTGATGACGTAGCCCGCGGGGATCGGCGAGTTGCCGCAGACGGTCAGCGGACCCGTGTAGGTCGGGGCCGCCGGCGCCGCCTGGGCCGGGCCCGTGGTGGCGATCAGTGCGCCGAGCAGCAGGGCCGCGCCCGCCAGCAGTCGCATGACGTGGTGTCGCAGACTCCTCAAGTCAGCCTCCAGGTCCGAGTGCACGTGGGTGCACGCCGTAGCTTGTAGACGGATATGTATGTGACCTGACGGTCCATCCGTTTCAGCTCATGGTGGCAGAGTTGGCAGCGGCCTGGCATGAGCAGATCCAGCCAATGGGACGGCCGACCTCCGCCCACCTGGGCCGACCGGTACGGCCACGCGGTCCGGCTCCCGGAGACCCAATCGTGACCCGCACGCCCCATTGACCGTCACAGTTGTTAGCGCTAACAATACCTCGACGCCGCACTCGGCCACCGTCGGCCGAGTCCCTTGCCGCCGTCGTCATCCACCCATGCACGATCCGATTCGGGAGCCGCCATGCCGGAAGGCAGGACCACCAGTGCCGCCCAGCCGGTGATGGCTGATGTGGCCGCGCTGGCCGGCGTTTCCCACCAGACGGTCTCGCGTGTTCTGAACGGCAGTCCCCATGTGCGTGCCGAAACCCGGCAGCGGGTCCTGGCCGCAATCCGCGAACTCGACTACCGTCCCAACACCGCCGCTCGCGCCCTGGTCACCCGCCGTTCCCAGACCCTCGGGGTGATCACCTTCGACGGCACCCTCTACGGGCCCTCGCAGATGCTCCACGGAATCGAGCAGGCCGCCCGCGGAGCCGGCTACTTCATCAGCATCGCGAGCCTGCGCAGCCAGGACGCCCGCTCGGTCCACGAAGCCGTGGACCGGCTCCGGGACCAGGCCGTCGAGGGCATCGCGATCATCGCCTCGCGGGCCTCCACGGTGGCGGCGCTGGCCCGCGAGAACGCCCCGGTACCGCTGGTGACGGTCGGTCCGATCGACCCCGGGCAGCAGCTGTCCGGGGCCGGGGTGGACAACGAGGCGGGCGCCCAGGAGGCCGTGCGCTACCTGCTCGACCTCGGGCACCGGACCGTCCACCACGTCGCCGGACCGGGGGACTGGCTGGAGGCCGACGCCCGCCGGGCCGGCTGGCGGCGGGCCCTGGAGGCCCGGGCCCGGCCGATCCCGCACAGCCTGGCGGGGGACTGGTCGGCCCGGTCCGGCTACGAGGCCGGACTGCGGCTCTCCGGGAACCCGGCGGTGACCGCGGTGTTCTGCGCCAACGACCACACGGCCCTCGGCGTCGTCCGGGCGCTCCACGAAAAGGGCATCCGCGTCCCCGAGGACGTCAGCGTGGTGGGATTCGACGACATCCCCGAGGCCGGATTCCTGACCCCGCCGCTCACCACCGTCCGGCAGGATTTCGGCGAACTCGGACGCCGGGGCCTCGAACTCCTGCTGGCCGGAATCCGCTCCGCCGATCCGCCCGCCGCGAAAACCGGCGGCGGCCACCGGAACGCGACCGTCGCCCCCGAACTGGTCGTCAGGACCAGCAGCGGGCCGCCCCGTCACTGAAAGGCCGCAGCCCACCCGAACCGGCGTGATTCCACCGCAGCCCGGAATTGCGCATCCGCAAGAAACTTCCGTTCCCCGCATGTCTTTGCACCACTCCGCACAGCTCAGCAGATTCCGGAAGAGGACAGACACATGAGCGTCACCCCCACCCGTTCCACCAGAAGCCTCCGGTTGGCCGCCATCGCGGCCGTCGCCTCGCTGGCGCTGGCCGTGACCGCCTGCTCCAAGCAGGGCGCCGGCAGCAGCAGCTCGAACAGCGGCTCCGGCTCCTCGGGCGCCGCGGCCGCGCCGGTGGTCCAGGGCGACATCACCTTCAACGACGCCAACCTGAGCAAGCTCGACGACGCGCTGAAGGGCGCGCTGGCCGGCAAGGACCTGTCCAAGCTGGACCTGGCCATGGTGGTCAACGTCTCGGTGGACTACTGGAACGCGGGCAAGGTCGGCTTCAACAAGGGCCTGGCCGACCTCGGCGTCCAGGGCACCTTCCAGGCCCCGGCCAACGGCCGGCTGGACCAGCAGCTGTCGATGATCCAGACCATGCGCGGCCAGAACATCTCCGCCTTCTCGGTCTCGGCGATCGACCCCAGCGCGATCAAGGCGCCGATCCAGGACGCCGCCGGCGCCGGCGTGCCGGTGCTGGCCATCGACTCGCCGCTGCCGGCCGAGGACGGCGCCGCGCTCTACCTCGGCACCCCCAACTACCAGGCCGGGCAGAAGGCCGGCGAGGCGATGAAGGCCGCGCTCGGCGGCAAGGGCGAGGTCGTCGTCCTGGTCGGCTCGCTCACCGCCTCCAACGCCGTCGAGCGCATCCAGGGCTTCGAGGACTCGCTCAAGGGCACCGACATCAAGGTGATCAACAAGCTCGCCGACAACATGGACGCCTCCAAGGCGCTGACCAACGCCCAGACCGCCATCCAGACCGACCCCAACGTGACCGGCCTGTACGGCGTCTACTCCTACGACGGCCCGTCCGCCGCGCAGGCCGTGCAGGCGGCCGGCAAGTCCGGCAAGGTCAAGGTCATCTCGGACGACTCCGACCCGCAGACCCTGACCTTCATCAAGCAGGGCGTCATCCAGGCCACCATCGTCCAGTCGCCCTACCAGCAGGGCTACACCGGCGCCTACCTGCTCGCCGCCCTGAAGGTGCTCGGCAAGGACGCGACCCTCGCCCTGGTCAAGCCCTACCTGGAGTCCGACGGCACCACGCTGAGCTCCGGCGTCGGCGTCGTCACCCAGGCCAACCAGAGCGACTTCTCGGCCAAGCAGATGCAGCTCGGCATCACGGGGTGATGTCGTGACCAGCAACGCTTCCCCCACCGGCGCCGGACCGGCCGCGGTCCTGCGCGCGGTGCAGAAGAGCTACGGGCCGGTCACCGTACTGGACATCCCCGAGCTGGAGCTGAAGCGTGGTCAGATCACCTGCGTGGTCGGGGAGAACGGTGCGGGAAAGTCCACCCTGATGGGTGTGCTCTCCGGCACCGTCTCCCCGACCCGGGGTGAGGTGCTGATCGCGGGTCAGGCCCTGCAGCCGGGACGGCCCGACCACGCCAAGGCGCTCGGCGTCAGCATGGTGGCCCAGGAGTTCCCGCTGGTCGGCGGGCTCAGCGTGGCGGAGAACCTGCTGCTGGGCCGGCACACCCGGGCCAGCGCGAAGGCGGGCCCGCTGCGCCGGGCGCTGTTCGACCGATCCGGCACCCGCGAGGAGGCCCGGGACCTGCTCGCCGACATCGGCGTGCACGGCATCGACGTGGACCGCCCGGTCTCGCAACTCCCGGTCCCGCTGCGGCAGATGATCGAGATCGCGAAGGGCTGGGGCAACCGGCCGCTGGTGCTGATCCTGGACGAGCCGACCTCCTCGCTCGGCCCGGTCGAGGCCGGCAAGGTGCTCGACCTGGCCCGCCGGCACACCGCCAACGGCGGCGCGGTCCTCTTCATCGGCCACCGGCTGGACGAGGTACGCGACATCGCCGACCGCGTGGTGGTGCTGCGCGGCGGCCGGCTGGTCGCCGACCTCACCCCCGAACAGGCCACCGAGGAGCGGATGATCCGCGAGATGGTCGGCAGCGAACTCGCCCACAGCGACACCGCTCCGCCCGACTCCACGACCGACCGCACCGTGCTGACCGCCCGCGGGCTCACCGCCGACGGACTCGGCCCGGTGGACCTGGAGCTGAAGGCCGGTGAGATCGTCGGTGTGGCCGGGCTGATGGGCTCGGGCCGCAGCCGGCTGCTGCACACCATCATGGGCGCCCAGCCCCGGACCGGCGGCGAGACCGGGCTCAACGGCAGGCCGTTCCACCCGAAGCACCCGGCCGAGGCCGTGGCGGCCGGGATCGGGCTGGTCCCCGAGGACCGGAAGGAGCAGTCCCTGCTGCTCCAGCACCCGGTGCGGTGGAACGCCACCCTGGCCACGCTGCGCCGCGACTCCTGGCACGGCGTGCTCACCCCGGCCGGTGACAAGGAGCGCTCGCAGCAGATCGTCAAGGACCTCGGCGTGCGGATGCACTCCCAGGAGCAGCCGATCGGGTCGCTCTCCGGCGGCAACCAGCAGAAGGTGGTCTTCGGGCGCTGGCTGCACGCCGAGCCCGACCTGCTGCTGCTGGACGAGCCCACCCGCGGCGTGGACGTCGGGGCGAAGGCCGAGATCTACCAGCTCATCGACCGGGCCGCGACGAACGGACTGGCCGTCCTGGTGGCCTCCTCGGAACTCGAGGAGCTGCTGCGGATGTGCCACCGGATCGTGGTCATGGCCCACGGGCGGATCGTCGCGGACCTGCCGCGCGAGCAGTTCAGCAAGGAACGGATCATGACAGCGGCGGCCGGTACCCAGCCGCTGATCGCAGGCTCGGAGGCAACGGCATGACCACCCAGACCACCCAAGTCAAGCCGGGAGTGGGCGCGCCCTCGCGCAGCTGGCTGCGGACGCTGGTCGAGACACCCGAGGTGGGCGTCGTCGTCGCGTGCGTCGCGGTGTTCATCGCCCTCGCCCTGGCCCGGGACACCTTCGCCAGCGCGGTCAACCTGCAGGGCATGGGCTTCGACCTGGCCCAGTACGGCATGATCGCGATCGGCGAGTCGCTGGTGATCCTCACCGGCGGGATCGACCTGTCGGTGGGCGCGCTGCTCGGCACCTCGGTGATCCTGATCTCCTGGTTCAACGTGCGGGCGGGCCTGCCGGCCGGCGTCGCGGTGCTGGCCACCCTGGCCATCACCGGACTGATCGGCCTGTGGCACGGCCTCGCGGTGACCCGGCTGAAGATGCCGCCGTTCGTGGTCACGCTGGTGACCTACACGGTGGCCCAGGGCGTCACCCTGGCGATCACCTCGGGCACCTCGATCGTGGGCATCTCCGGCTTCTTCGGCGACATCGGGCAGTCGTACCTGGCGCAGATACCGGTTCCGCTGATCCTGTTCGTCATCGTGGTGGTGGCGGGCTGGTTCTTCCTGGAGCGCACCTTCGCCGGCCGCCAGGTCTACGCGGTCGGCGGCAACCCGGAGGCGGCCCGGCTGGCGGGCATCCGCGGCGACCGGCGGATCGTGTCGATGTACGTGACCAGTTCGCTGCTCTCGGGGATCGGCGCGATGCTGGTGCTCGGCCGGATGGGCGTCGGCTCGGCCAGCGGCGTCGGGGTCGGCTGGGAGCTCCAGGCCATCGCGGCGGCCGTGATCGGCGGCGTCAGCCTCACCGGCGGGCAGGGGCGGATCATCGGCATCGTCGCGGGCACCGTGCTGCTGGAGCTGATCAGCAACGGCCTGACCACCCTGCAGATCAACTCCAACTACACCCAGATCGTGCTCGGCGGCGTGCTCGGCATCGCCATCCTGGCCGACCGCCTGCGGGCCAAGGCCGTCGCCAAGCGCAGCTGACCCCGAGCCGGGTTCCACCTTTCACCGAGTTCCACCTCCCGATGGTCGCCGGAGCGTCCCTACCAACGCTCGGGCGACCCCCCCACCCACCGAGGGAGTTCACCATGTCGAAGAGCACCTGGCTCCACCGAGCCCGGCGCACACTGCTGGGGGCCGGGGCGGCCATCGCCCTGGCCGCCGGCCTGCTCGCCGGCACCGCCGGCACCTCCCAGGCCGCCGCCTCGGGCCCCTGCGACCTCTACGCGGCCGGCGGCACGCCGTGCGTGGCCGCGCACAGCAGCACCCGGGCGCTCTACGCGGCCTACAACGGGCCGCTCTACCAGGTGAAGCGGGCCTCCGACGGCAGCACCAAGGACATCGGGGTGCTGACCGCCGGCGGCTACGCCAACGCGGCGGCGCAGGACGCCTTCTGCGCCGGCACCAGCTGCCTGATCACCGTGATCTACGACCAGTCCGGCAAGGGCAACCACCTCACCCAGGCCCCCGCCGGCGGCGCGGCGGGCGGCCCGGACAACCTGGCCAACGCGGTGGAGGCCCCCGTCACGGTCGGCGGCCACCAGGTCTACGGCGTCTACATCGCCCCCGGCACCGGCTACCGCGACGACCACACCAACGGCATCGCCACCGGCGACCAGGCCGAGGGCATGTACGCGGTGCTGGACGGCACCCACTACGACGGCGGCTGCTGCTTCGACTACGGCAACGCCGAGACCAGCGACACCGACACCGGCAACGGCCACATGGAGGCCATCTACTTCGGCAACATCAAGGTCTGGGGCTACGGCTCCGGCAACGGGCCGTGGGTGATGGCGGACCAGGAGAACGGCCTGTTCTCCGGTGCCGGCACCGGCTACAACGCCAACGATCCGAGCATCTCCGACCGCTTCGTCACGGCCGCCGTCAAGGGCGGGCCGAACCAGTGGGCGATCCGGGCCGGCAACGCCCAGTCGGGCGGGCTGTCCACCTACTACAGCGGCGCCCGCCCGAACGCCGCCGGCTACAACCCGATGCACAAGGAGGGCGCGATCATCCTCGGCATCGGCGGCGACAACAGCAAGGGCTCCTCGGGCACCTTCTACGAGGGCGTGATGACCGCCGGCTATCCCTCGGACGCCACCGAGAACGCCGTCCAGGCCAACATCGCCGCCGTCGGCTACGCCAGCACCAGCACGGCCGGCACGGCGCTCACGCCCGGCTCGCGGGTCTCGCTGAAGGCCACCACCGCCTGCTGCACCGGCGACTACGTCACCCATGACGACGCCGACAGCAAGGTCGTCATCTCGCCCGTGACCTCGGCGAGTTCGGCGACCCTGAAGGGGGACGCCTCCTGGATCGTGCGGGCCGGCCTGGCGAACTCCTCCTGCCTGACCTTCGAGTCGGCGAACCAGCCCGGCAAGTTCCTGCGGCACTCCAACTACGAGCTCTACTCGAGCGTTGACGACGGCGGAGGCACCTTCGGGCAGGACGCCACCTTCTGCCCGAAGGCCGGAAACAGCGGCACGGGGTACTCCTTCCAGTCGGTCAACTTCCCGACCAGGTACCTGCGCCACTACTCCTACACCGTCTACATCGCGAGCAACGGCGGCAGCAATGCCTGGGACGCCGCCTCGAGTTGGGCCGACGACACCAGCTGGCTGGTCGCCCAGCCCTGGAGCTGACGCCCGGACCGCCTGCAGTGCGCGCCCCCGCCACCGTCCCACGGTGGCGGGGGCGCGCGCCGTCAGCGCCGTCAGCGCCGCGAGGGCCGGGCCGGGACCGAGGTGTGCGCGGGGACGGGCACCGGGGAGGGCTGCGGGAACTGCACGCAGGCCGTCTGCGGTGCGGCGGTGCTCAGGCCGAACCGGCAGGCGGTGGCGGTGAGTTTGATGGTGATGAAGTCGGCGATCTGGGCGCCGAACCGGATCGGCCGGCCGTTGATGGTGATGTCGCCGACCGTGAAGTTCCGGCCCTGCGGCACCTCGTAGACGGCGCGCACCGGATGGGTGGCGTCGCCGCGCTGGTAGCTCCAGTAGCTCTTCGGGTCGGAGCCGTCAGGGGTGGCCCAGCCGTCCGTGGCCAGGTCGTTGAAGTAGAGCCCGACCGGGTCGGCCAGCGAGATGTCGGCCTTCTGCCGGGCCAGGGCGTTGACGGCGCCGCCGATGTGCGGGTCGCTGTTGCGCTCGGCCTGCCCGTACTTGCCGCACTGGATCAGCTCCTGCTCGGTGCTGAGCGGCTGTCCGTTGATCACGCGCACGATGCTGGCGGCCGCGGCGAGTTCGATCTCGGCGCCGAGGGTGTTGTTGGCCTGGACGAGGTGCATCGCGCCGTTGGTGGTCGAGTCGTTCCAGCGGTTGCGCGGCTTGTACTCGCCGGCCACCGTGAACAGGTCGCCGTGCTGCACGCCCGGGTCGATGTGGGTCCGGTAGAGCGCCAGGACGGCGGCGGGGTCGGTCTGGGCCAGCAGCGACCAGTACTCGGGGCCCTCGCAGGTGAAGGTGACCTTGGTGATCTTGCCGCTGGTGTCGCGGAAGACGCTCCACTCGCAGTACTCGTCCTGGACGTCCCGGCTGGCGTCGGCACGCTGCCAGCGCTGCGGGTCGCTGATCGAGTTGACCTTGATGATCCGGGGGAAGGCGGTCCAGGTGACGGTGGCCTGGGTGGCGTCGGCGGCGGTGTCGGTCTTGGTGAGGTCGTAGAACTGGCCACGCGGGCTGTCGTTGAGGGCCTGGCCGGGGTCCGGGCCCTTGACGGCCTGGTCGACGCTGTCGCTGATGAAGGTGTTCCAGGCCGCCTTCCCGTTGGCGTCCAGGTCGGTGAGGTTGCCGGGCGGGGCGTACGAGGGCAGCGTGCTCATGCGGGGGCTCCCTTGCGGTGGAGGGGGGTTCAGGAGGTGACGGTGGCGTCTTCGAGCATCCGGAGGCGGTGCGCCGAGGCGGGGATGGTGGTGGCCGGCAGGGTGAGCTCGAACTCGTTGAGCCGCATCGCCTTGAACTCCCGGCGGCGGGACTCGGCCAGCCGCACGTACTCCTCGAAGCCCGCCCGGGTGGCGATCCGGGCGGCCACCCGGCCGAGGTAGCCGTCGATGCGGGTGGCGAAGGCCTGCTGCCAGGCGGTGTCGGGCAGCGCCCAGTCGGCGGCGAAGCGGGCCTCGGGGCTGGTGGGCGGCAGGATTCCCGCGGCCGTGGTGATGGCCTGGGCGACCTGCTCGGTCAGGGTGGCGGCCGGGGTGGGGGTGGTCGGCACATAGGTCAGCAGGTGGGCGCGGTCCGCGCTGAAGACCGGGTTGGCGAAGTCGACCATCAGCGCGCAGGCCGCGAACTTCGCCGTGATCAGCCCGGTCTGCACCATCTGGCGGACGACGTCGTTGTCCTCCAGCGCCGGCTCGGGCACCACGAAGGCGAAGAAGGTGTCGCCGGGTTGGCTGAAGCCGCTGACCCGCTCCCGGAGGTGGAAGCCGAAGGTGGTCAGAGCGGCGAGGTACTCGGCCGCCGGGGCCTTGGGCAGGTCGGCGGTGACCGGCAGCGCGAGGTCGTTGATCAGCGCGTCGCCGTTCAGCCAGAAGCCGACCGGCAGCGGGAAGTCGGGGCCGGCGGCCGTGACGGTGGCGCTCTGCACGGCGCTGCTGGCCAGGTTGACCGAGGTGGTGGTGAAGAGCTGGCGCAGCAGGTGGTCCGGGTGGTCGACCGTCCCGGTCCTGGTGACGGCGGCCAGCCGCGCCGTGGTCCAGCGGGCCACCAGCGAACGGACCGTCAGCTCCAGGTTCTCCGCGCCGACCAACTGGGCGAGCAGCGGGTCGGCCGACACCGGGCTGCCGGCGGGCAGGTGGATGGTGGCCGACTGGGACTGCCAGTTGCTCCAGGGCAGGGTCAGTTCCTTCATCACCACGCTGCCGTTGATGTGGCTGTCGAAGCAGCCCCGGCCGCGCGAGGCCGGCGCGAGCGCGGACCAGGAGTCGCCGGCCCACACCCAGCTCGGGCTGATCCGCGAGTAGTAGTTGAACACCCCGGCGCCCGGATCCCAGGCCGCCACCTGGAGGAAGGTGGTGGCCGGGTCCTCGCCCGCGCCGGTGCTGATCAGCAGGTCCACGTCCTTGGGCTGCAGGGCCGTCCGGGTGATCGCCCAGCGGAAGTCGCGCAGCGGGGCGGGGGAGGCGGTCGGCGGGATCTGGCCGGCCTCGCCGATCAGGTAGACGGCGTTCGGCAGCGGTCCGGGCGGTTGCGGCAGGCCGGCGAGCAGGTCCTGGACCGTCATCGGGAACACGCCCTTGCGGAAGAACAGCACCGCCATCGGATCGCCCAGCCCGGCCAGCTGCTGCGGGTCCATCGGCACGGCCTGCGCGTCGACGCCGCTGACCCTGCGGTAGAGCTGCCCGGCGCCGAGACCGACCGGGCCGGCGCCGCACCCGTCGTTCGCGGGCGCGCCGGGCGGGACGGCCTCGGATTCCGCCTCCGCCGCTGCCTCGGCCGACCAGGCGGTGGCGCGGCGCCGCTCGTGATACTCCATCAGCAACCGGGCCTTCCCGCGAAGTACGACAAGTTGGAATACGGACGAAGCTAGCCGTCTCCGTCGCCGACCCCGGTCATCTCGCGGGCACGCCGCCGCGGACCACCCACCTGGCGCACACCGGGCGGATCAGCGCCCGGACTGGGTGAAGCTGCCCCCGAGGTAGCGGAACTCCGGGTCGTCGGCCGACAGTTCGCCGAGCTCGGCGAGCAGCCCGGCGGCAAAGGCCTCGGCGTCGTCCTGCGGCCGGTAGCCCAGTGCCCGGGCCGAGGAGAGGTCCCACCAGGCCCGGGTGTTCGCCGAGATCCCGTAGACCACGGTGTGGCCGGAGACCGGCCCGCTGAGGGCGGCGTCCACCAGCCGGGCGCAGTCACCTGGGCTGAGCCAGCTGCCGAGCATCCGCACGCTGCGCGGCGCCGGGGCGAAGGACCCGATCCGCAGCGAGACCGTCTCGATGCCGTGCCGGTCGGCGTAGAGGGAGGCCAGGTTCTCGCCGAAGCACTTGGAGACCCCGTAGTAGGTGTCGGGCCGCTGCGGGGTATCGGCCGGCACGGAGCCGCCCTCCGCGGGCCGCTCGGTGAAGCCGACCGCATGGTTGCTGCTGCCGTACACGACCCGCCGCACCCCCGCCGCCCGCGCGGCGTCGTAGAGCCGGTACGTGCCCTCGATGTTGGCGGCCAGGATGTCGGCGAACGGCGCCTCCCCCGGTATCCCGGCCAGATGGACCACCGCGTCGACCCCCTCCATCGCCGCGGCCAGCGCCCCGGCGTCCAGCAGGTCGGCGGTGATCGCCCCGGGATCCCCGGGCACCGGCAGGAGGTCGAAGGACCGCAGCCGGTAGCCGTAGCCGGGCAGCAGCTCCCGCAGGCTGCTCCCGATACGGCCGGCGGCACCGGTGAGCAGCACCAGGCGGGGTCGGTTCACCATCTGTGGCATCTCCATCTCTCGCTCGTCCGGCCGGTCGGGCTGGCAGGCCGGTTCGGCGTGACGATACGTGATGGGTCGACAGAGACCGCGTGAATTAAGCCTCCTGGCCGGCGGGGCGCCGTCTCACGGCCGGGCCGCACCGAGGGCCTGGAAGGTCCCCGCCGCAGCGAACGCCTCGGCGATCGGCGCGATCAGCGAGGCGAAGCGGCGGGCGCCCGCCTCGCCGATCGGGGACCAGAGGGCGGTGCAGTGCTCGTCCGTCTCCGCTTCTATCCGCTCCCGTGCCGCGCGGCCGGACTCCGTGACCGCGGCGCCGTCGGGGGTCAGCCATCCGCGGGCGACCAGGCGTGCCGCGGCCGCGGCCCACTCCTCCTCGGTCCAGTGGCGGGTGGCCTTGGTGAGGGCTTCGGAGAGGCCCCCCGTCGCGGTGTGCAGGACGAGGCAGTCGCACGGGCCGAGGTCGTGGGCGGCCAGGACGGCGAGGTGGGCGTCGCCGCGCCACTCCCGGACCACGGTGATCTGCTGCCAGAGGGCGGTGAGCGGGTCGGAGGGCAGCGGGACGGAGGCGTTCGCGGCCGCCAGGACCTTGCCGGCGTAGTCGGCGCCGGCGACGACCGGGTCGATCAGCGATCGCGCCTCCTCGATCCGGTCGGCGGTGAGGGGCACGCCGACGCGCCGCATCGCCCGCTCGGCCGCGCGGAAGCGGGCCTGCTGCCACTGGGCGGGCGGGGCGGCGTCCCAGACGCCCACCATGGTTTGCACGGCCCGCGGGCTGAAGTTGTAGAAGGCGGCGAGGGTGACCTGCCAGGGGACCGCGCCAAGGGCGGCCGACCGGAGGGCGAAGTACCTGGGCGCGCGGTCGGTCACGCCGAACTCGGCGGCCTCCTCGGCGGCTTCGGGGACGAGGTAGATGAACAGGTGGGCCGCGCTCACAGCTCGGGCGGCCTCGCGGACGGCGTCAGGGTGCATCTCGGTTGACCCCTTCGGGAGATGGGCAGGCATGACGCGACCGGGCCGGCAGCCGACCCGGAGAGTGTCGATCGATCATAGGACAGATAATCGATTATCTGCCCTGCTGTCTATGCTCACCCCATGACTCGAACGACCCACGGCCCGTCCTCGCCCGGAGGAAGCACGCTCTCCGAGCAGGTCCACGCGCACCTGTGGGAGGCGATCATGCGCGGGGAGTACGCCCCCGGCGACCCCCTGCGGCCCCAGGACCTCGCCAGGGAGCAGGGGGTGAGCCTGGCCGTGGTGCGCGAGGCGCTGGTCCGGCTGGTGGGCGAGGGCCTCGCCGACCGGCTGCCCAACCGGGGCTTCGCCCTCCCGGCCTTCTCGGACCGCCGCTGGCAGGAGGTGGCGGAGGCCCGCGGGACCGTCGAGCCGGCGGTGCTGCGGATGTCCGTCGAGCGCGGGGACGTCGACTGGGAGGCGCGGGTGCGGGCCGCCCACCACCGCCTGGCCCGCACCCCGGCCTACCTGCCCGGGGAGGGCGAGCACTACGGCAGTGCCTGGGCCGAGGCCCACCGGGTGTTCCACCGCACCCTGTTGGAGGGGTGCGGCAACCCCGTGCTGCTGGAGACCTTCGACCGGCTGTGGACCGCGAGCGAGCTGGCCCGGCGCTGGTCGGCGCGCCGCACGCCCGGACGGGACGGCATCGAGGAGCACCGGCGGCTGGAGGAGGCGGCACTGGCCCGCGACGCCGACACCGCGGCGGAGGTGCTGGTCCGGCACCTCACCCGGACCGCGGACGCACTGACCGGCGACTCCCCGCAGCCGCCCGGCTCCTGACGGGCGGTCGGGCTTCCCCTTTTGCGAACTGCCCGGGGGCGGGACGTGGTGCGGGTGCTGACCCCCCGTGAACTGGGCCTGCGCCTGGCCGATATCCCGGCCGAACTCGGCCTGCGCGACCGCGTGCAGGCGGTCGCCCTCGCCTACCGGGTCGGGCTGGTGCCACCGGAGTCCGGCGGCTGACCGAAGGTGCGCGGCGGTTCCGGCCGCCGCGCAGGTGTGAACGCTCATATCCGCGCGCATCGATAGAATGCCCCGACCTGGGAGCAGCCGTGTCCAGGCATCGACGAGGGAGCGCCCGTGGGAACAGCAGCCGACGGCACGGAGCAGCGCCAGCCGGTGATGGCGGACGTCGCGAAGCTGGCCGGGGTCTCCCACCAGACGGTGTCCCGGGTGCTCAACGGCGCGCCGCACGTGCGTCCCGACACCAGGGAGCGGGTGCTGGCGGCGATCCGCGAGCTCGACTACCGGCCCAACTCCGCCGCCCGCGCGCTGGTGACCCGGCGGTCGCAGACGCTCGGCGTGGTGAGCTTCGACAGCACGCTGTACGGGCCGGCCTCGATGCTGGACGGCCTCGAGCGGGCGGCCCGCAGCGCCGGATACTTCGTCAGCGTCGCCAGCCTGCGCTCGCTGGACACCCGCTCGGTCCAGGAGGCGGTGGACCGGCTGCGCGACCAGGGCGTGGAGGGCGTCGTGGTGATCGCGCCGCAGACCTCGGCGACCAGCGCGGTCGCCAGGCTGTCCAGTTCGGTGCCGGTGGTGGCGGTCGGCTCGGGCGCCCAGGCCCGGGTGCCGATGGTCTCGGTGGACAACCGGGCGGGCGCCGAGGCCGCCACCCGGCACCTGCTGGACCTCGGGCACCGCACGGTGCACCACCTGGCGGGACCGGCGGGCTGGATGGAGAGCGAGGACCGCCAGGCCGGCTGGCGCGCCACCCTGGAGGCGGCCGGCGCCGAGGTGCCCAAGGCCGAGACCGGCGACTGGAGCGCGCGCTCCGGCTACGAGGCCGGACTGCGGATCGCCCGGGCCGAAGGGGTCACCGCGGTCTTCTGTGCCAACGACCACATGGCGCTCGGCCTGCTCCGCGCCTTCCACGAGGCGGGCCGGTCGATCCCCGGGGACATCAGCGTGGTCGGGTTCGACGACATCCCGGAGGCGGCCTACTTCACCCCGCCGTTGACCACCCTGCGGCAGGACTTCGGGGAGCTGGGTCGGCGGGCCCTCGAACTGCTCGTCGCGGAACTGACGGTCGGCCGGGCGGTCCGGACGCCGGCCGAGGTCCGGATCTCGCCCGAGACGGTGCTGCGCCGCAGCACAGGGCCCGCCGCCCGCGGCTGAACCGGCGGGCCCGGACCGTGACATGACGGCGCGTTCGCGCGGTGGGGGCCGTGCGGCGCGGCACTCCGGCGTACGGCGCCCCGCTCTCCGTCCGCTGTCCACCGCACGCCGCCCTCCGCGCCGCACGCCGTATGCCCCCCCTCCGCGCCGGACGCCGCACGCCGCCCTTCCGCGCCGCGCGGTGCCGCGCCCGCCGGCGCGGAGCACCCCGCTGACCCCGCGCCGACCCCCCGCTGACCACGGCGGATCAAGCCGTGGCCGCGCAGTCGGACACAGGTCTTGACAGGCCAATTGTTAGCGCTAACAATCGGTTCGCCGGCTGCTGCCGGCCACCTCAGCCCCCGACTCCGCCGAACGGCACCGGATCCCGCTTCCCGCCGTCGGCGGCCCTGCTCCGCCTTCCCCGGAAGCGCGGAGCGGACGGCTGGTCGCCGACCCCCGCGATGGCGCGGGGACGCGTCGGCGACCGGCCGCGACAGCGCACTCCTCTCGAATCTCGAAGCGAAGGACCATCACGTGACCGTGCCGCCTGCCAGTCCGGACCCGGAGAGCTACGTCGTCGGCATCGACTTCGGCACCCTCTCCGGTCGAGCCGTGGTGGTCCGCGTCCGGGACGGCGAGGAGCTCGGGACCGCCGTCCACGAGTACCCGCACGCCGTCATCGAGCAGCGGCTGCCCGGCACCGGCGCGGCGCTGCCCCCGGACTGGGCGCTCCAGCACCCCGCCGACTGGCGCGAGGTGCTGCAGACCGCCGTCCCCGCCGCGGTGGCCGCGGCGGGCATCGACCCGGCCCGGATCATCGGCATCGCGACCGACTTCACCGCCTGCACGGTGCTGCCCACCCGCGCCGACGGCACCGCGCTCGCCGAGACCGCCCAGTGGGCCGAGCGCCCGCACGCCTGGCCCAAGCTGTGGAAGCACCACGCCGCGCAGGAGCAGGCCGACCGGATCAACGCCCTGGCCCACGCCCGCGGCGAGAAGTGGATCGCCCGCTACGGCGGCAAGATCTCCGCCGAGTGGCAGTACGCCAAGGCGCTGCAGGTGCTGGAGGAGGACCCGCAGGTCTACGCCGCGTGCGAGCGCTGGATCGAGGCGGCCGACTGGATCGTCTGGCAGCTCACCGGCGCCGAGAGCCGCAACGCGTGCACCGCCGGCTACAAGGGCATCTACCAGGACGGCGGCTACCCCGGCGAGGACTACCTGGCCGCGCTGCACCCCGGGTTCGCCGACTTCGCCCGCACCCGGCTGGAGCACCCGCTCGCCCCGCTCGGCTCCCGGGTCGGCTCGCTGACCGCCGAGGCCGCCGCCTGGACCGGCCTGCCGGAGGGCATCGCGGTCGCCGCCGGCAACGTGGACGCCCACGTCGCCGCGCCCGCCGCCCGGGCCGTGGAGAACGGCCAGCTGCTCGCCATCATGGGCACCTCCACCTGCCACGTGGTCAACGGGCCCGTGCTCGCCGAGGTGCCCGGCATCTGCGGCGTGGTCGAGAACGGCATCGTCACCGGCAGCTACGGCTACGAGGCCGGCCAGAGCGCCGTCGGCGACATCTTCGCCTGGTGGCTGCGCCAGGGCCTGCCCGCCGACTACCTGGCCGAGGCCGAGGCCGCCGGCGAGGACGCGCACCAGCTGCTCACCCGCAAGGCCGCGGGCCAACCCGTGGGCGGACACGGCCTGGTGGCGCTGGACTGGATGAACGGCAACCGCAGCACCCTGGTCGACCACGACCTCTCCGGCGTGATCGTCGGCCTCACCCTGGCGACCCGCCCGGAGGAGGTCTACCGCGCCCTGTTGGAGGCCACCGCCTTCGGCACCCGGGTCATCGTGGAGGCGCTGGAGCAGGGCGGGGTGCCGGTCACCGAGTACATCGTCACCGGCGGGCTCGGCAAGAACGCCCTGCTGATGCAGATCCACGCCGACGTGCTGCGCCGCCCGGTCTCGCTCGCCGTCTCCGAGCAGGGACCGGCCCTCGGCTCCGCCATCCACGCCGCCGTCGCCGCCGGCGCCCACCCCGACGTGCGGACCGCCTCGGCGGCGATGGGCCGGGTGCGCAAGGCGGTGTACCAGCCGGACCCGGCCCGGGCCGACGCCTACGACCTGCTCTACGCCGAGTACCGCGAACTGCACGACCGTTTCGGCACCGACGGCGCGCTGCACCGGCTGCGCCGCATCCGCAACGCCGCGCTGGCCGCCGCCGGCGCCGCCCCGACCGCCCCGAGCGAGGCACCGTGACCACGACCATCGACGCGATCCGCCGCCAGGTCAGCGACCTGCACCAGGAGTTGGTGCGCTACGGCCTGGTGGTCTGGACGGCCGGCAACGTCTCCGCCCGGGTCCCGGGCGAGGACCTGCTGGTGATCAAGCCCAGCGGCGTCTCCTACGACGAGCTGACGCCCGAGAACATGATCCTCTGCGACCTGGACGGCAACGTGGTGGAGGGCGGGCACTCGCCCTCCTCCGACACCGCCGCGCACGCCTACGTCTACCGCCACCTGCCCGAGGTGGGCGGCGTGGTGCACACCCACTCCACCTACGCCTGCGCCTGGGCGGCCCGCGGCGAGGCCGTCCCCTGCGTCCTCACCGCGATGGCCGACGAGTTCGGCGCCGAGATCCCGATCGGCCCGTTCGCCCTGATCGGCGACGACTCGATCGGCCGCGGGATCGTGGAGACCCTGAAGGGGCACCGCTCGCCCGCCGTCCTGATGAAGAGCCACGGCGTCTTCACCATCGGCAAGGACGCCAAGGCGGCGGTCAAGGCCGCCGTGATGTGCGAGGACGTGGCGCGTACCGTGCACATCTCCCGCCAGCTCGGCGATCCCCTGCCGATCGCCCAGGCCGACATCGACAGCCTCAACTTCCGCTACCAGAACGTCTACGGCCAGCGCCCCGCGGCCCAGTAAGGAGCCAGCAGTGAACCGGACCACCGAGGGACCCGAGATCTGGTTCCTGACGGGCAGTCAGGAGATGTACGGCGAGGAGACGCTGCGCCAGGTCGCCGAGCAGTCCCGGGCGATCGCGGACCTGCTGGCGGACTCCGCCGAGCTGCCGGCCAGGATCGTCTGGAAGCCGGTGCTCACCGGCGACGCGGCGATCCGCCGGATCTGCCTGGAGGCCGACGCCGAGGACCGCTGCATCGGCCTGATCACCTGGATGCACACCTTCTCCCCGGCGAAGATGTGGATCACCGGCCTGTCGGCGCTGCGCAAGCCGCTGCTGCACCTGCACACCCAGGCCAATGTCGACCTGCCCTGGCAGTCCATCGACATGGACTTCATGAACCTGAACCAGGCCGCCCACGGCGACCGCGAGTTCGGCTTCATCCAGACCCGGCTCGGGGTGGCCCGCAAGACCGTCGCCGGCCACGTGAGCAACCCGGCCGTGACCGCCCGGATCGCGGCCTGGGCCCGGGCCGCCACCGGTCGCGCCGAGCTCGGCAGCCTGCGGCTGGCCCGGTTCGGCGACAACATGCGCGATGTCGCGGTGACCGAGGGCGACAAGGTCGAGGCACAGCGGCGGTTCGGCGTCTCGGTCAACACCTACGGCGTCAACGACCTGGTGGCAGCGGTGGATTCGACCTCCGACAAGGAGGTCGGCGAGCTGGTCGAGGAGTACGCGGAGAGCTACCGCCTCGCCCCCGAGCTGCGGGCGGACGGCGAGCAGCACGAGTCGCTGCGCTACGCGGCGCGGATCGAACTCGGCCTGCGCGGCTTCCTGGACGCGGGCGGCTTCAAGGCGTTCACCACCAACTTCGAGGACCTGGGCGGGCTTCGCCAGCTGCCCGGCCTGGCCGTGCAGCGGCTCATGGCCGACGGCTACGGCTTCGGCGGCGAGGGCGACTGGAAGACCTCGCTGCTGCTGCGCACCCTCAAGGCGATGTCCGCCGGCCGGCCCGGCGGCACCTCGTTCATGGAGGACTACACCTACCACCTGGCGGCGGGCGAGGAGCTGGTGCTCGGCGCGCACATGCTGGAGGTCTGCCCGAGCATCGCCGCCGACACGCCCTCCTGCGAGATCCACCCGCTCTCCATCGGCGGCCGGGAGGACCCGGTGCGGCTGGTCTTCGACGCCGCCCCCGGCCCGGCCGTGGTGGTCGGCCTGGCCGACCTCGGCGACCGGTTCCGGCTGGTCGCCAACGAGATCGACGTGGTCGAGCCCCCGGCACCGCTGCCCAACCTGCCCGTCGCCCGGGCGGTCTGGCGGCCCCGCCCCGACCTGGCCGGCTCCGCGGAGGCCTGGCTGACCGCCGGCGCCCCGCACCACACCGTGCTCTCCAGCGCGGTCGGCACCGAGGAGCTGGACGACCTCGCGGAGATGCTGGCCGTGGAGCTGCTGGTGATCGACGCCGACACCACGCTGCGCCGGTTCACCCGGGAGCTGCGCTGGAACCAGGCCTACCACCGCCTGGCCCAGGGCTTCTAGGAGCTGTCGACAACCCCCGGTCCGCGGGAGCCCGTAGCAGGAGCTCCCGCGCGTGGACGGGCCCGGACGGCGTCTTGCGCCGCGCCGCCCGAGCCCGTCCACGGCCCTCAGCGGGGCCGGGTCAGCCGGTCAGCCGAGGGACCACTTCTGGTTGCTCTGGCCGCTGCAGGTCCAGAGCTGGGCGAGGGTGCCGTTGGCGGTGGCGGCTCCGGTGACGTCCAGGCACAGGCCGGACTGGACGCCGGTGATGCTGCCGTCGCCGTTGAGGTGCCACTGCTGGTTGCTCTGGCCGTTGCAGGTCCACACCACGACCTTGGTGCCGTTGGTGGTGCCCTTGCCGGAGGCGTCCAGGCACAGCTGGCTGCTGCCGCTGTAGACGGTCAGCTGGTCCGAGGAGGTGTGGGTCCAGGTCTGGTTGGTACCGCCCCAGCAGTCGTAGATCTGCACCTGGGTACCCGCCGTGGTCGAGGCGTTCGGCACGTCCAGGCACTTGCCCGCACCCACCGCATGCAGCTCACCGGTGGTTCCGCCGCCGCCACCACCCCCGCCGGGGGAGCCGCCGAGGGCCGCCAGCGCGGCTCCGTAGGCGGGCTTGGGCTGGTAGTTGTTGTCGTACATGGTGGCCGCGCCGTAGCCGGGGAAGGTCCCGGGGATCCAGGAGTGCCCGTCGTCGATGCCCCACTGGGAGACGCCCACGCAGCCGGTGACGGCGAGGCAGTCGTTCACCACCGTGCTGTAGTCGGTGGCCTGCTGGGCCAGGCTGCCGCTGTTGGCCGGGAGTTGGATGCGGTCGTCGAGCTCGGTGACCGCGACGTTCACGCCGAGCGCGGTGAAGCGCTGCATGTTGGCCTTCATGTCGCTGGGTACCTGCCCGACGATGAAGTGGCTCTCGAGGCCGACGCCGTCGATCGGCACGCCCTGGGACTTGAGCGAGGCGACCAGGTTGTACATCGCGTTGCTCTTGGCGTTCTCGCCCTCGATGTTGTAGTCGTTCAGGTAGAGCTTGGCGTTGGGGTCGGCGGCGTGCGCGGTGCGCAGCGCGTCGGCCAGGTAGCCGCTGCCCATGGCGTTGTAGAAGGCGTCCTGGCGCAGCGAACCGTCCTCGTTGAACGGCTCGTTGACCACGTCCCAGGCGTAGACCTGGCCCTTGTAGTGGGTGGCCTCGGTGGTGATGTGGGACTCCATCACGCCCTTCACCTGGTTGGAGGGCAGGTTGCTGACCCAGCCGGGCAGCTGGCTGTGCCAGACCAGGTTGTGGCCGCGCACCCGCATGCCGTTGGCCTTGGCGAACGAGACGATCTGGTCGCCGGGCCCGAAGTTGTAGTTGCCGTTGGAGGGTTCGGTGGTGTCCCACTTCATCTCGTTGCCCGGGGTCACCATGTCGAACTGAGCTCCGGCGATGGAGGTTTCGCCGCTGACACCGAGATCGCCGTCGGTCAGCGCGGTGCCGAAGTACCGGGAGTCGGCCTCGGCCGCGGCCTTGAGCGTCGTGCCGGCCGCCGCGGCGGGGGTGGCGGTGGCCGCGGCCGGCAGGCCGATCGCGGTCGCCAGGGCGGCGGTCAGCAGGACGGAGCGGGCACGGTGCAGTGCCCTCCGCGCCGTTTCGGGATGCATCTTTCGACCTCCAGCGGTCGTTCCGGGTGGGGGCGCACGCCGAGGTCGCCGGTGTACGGCCGGCGGCTCATGGGTGCGCACGGAAAGGGGTGTGGGGGAGTGGGAACGGCGACCACCGCCCAGCGGCCGAGCCGGCAGGCGCGGCACAGGCCGTCCGGCAACGGCGCTGGCCGTCCGGCAACGGCACTCGGCGGGTCGGCTCCCGTGGCCAGGAAAGCCGCAGGCCGATCCGGGCGTCAATACGAGGTTGAAAGTTTCGGCGGTATTTCGAAAGTTCTACCCCCGGCGAGGGGTGCCGATCGGCCGCTGACCAGGGCAGGGCCGGTCCGACCGCCCGCCGGGCCCAAAACCCTTTTCTGCGCGCTCCCTTGACAGTCGGCCGGGCGCGCTGCACCGTCTCTTCCCGTGACGTCCTCCCCGTGGACCGGCATCCCGGGGCCCAGGATGTTAGCGCTAACACCCCACCCCCCGTTCGCGCTTCAGGGAGAAGTCCGGATGAAAATCCCCCATGTCTGGCGCCGCCTGCGGCGGTCACTGCGAAGCACCACGCCCGCCCGGGCGGGCGCCGCGGTCGTCATCCTGCTCGGTGCGCTGGTGACCGCCGGAACCGCGGCCGGGCCGGCCCAGGCCGCCACCCAGGGCCCGTGCGACCTCTATGCGGCGGGCGGCACGCCCTGCGTGGCCGCGCACTCCACCACCCGGGCGCTGTACGGCTCGTACAACGGCCCGCTCTACCAGGTCCGGCGCGCCTCCGACGGCAGCACGGCCGACATCGGCCTGCTGGCCGCGGGCGGCTACGCCAACGCGGCCGCGCAGGACTCCTTCTGCTCCGGCACCAGCTGCGTGATCACCGTGATCTACGACCAGTCGGGCAAGGGCAACAACCTCACCCAGGCCCCCGGCGGCGGTGCCGCCCCCAACCCGGACAACCTCGCCAACGCCACCTCCGCGCCCGTCACCGTCGGCGGGCACGCGGCGTACGGCGTCTTCATCCCGCAGGGCACCGGCTACCGCGACGACCACACCAACGGCATCGCCACCGGCGACCAGCCGGAGGGCATGTACGCCGTGCTGGACGGCAGCCACTACAACGGCGGCTGCTGCTTCGACTACGGCAACGCCGAGACCACCAACCACGACGACGGCAACGGCACCATGGAGGCCATCTACTTCGGCAACATCAAGGTCTGGGGCTACGGCTCCGGCAACGGGCCGTGGGTGATGGCGGACCAGGAGAACGGCCTGTTCTCCGGGGTCAACGCCGGCTACAACGCCAACGACCCGAGCGTCAACGACCGCTTCCTGACCGCCATCGTCAAGGGCGGGCCGAACCAGTGGGCGATCCGCTCCGGCAACGCCCAGTCCGGCGGCCTGGCCACCGACTACAGCGGCCCGCGCCCCAACGTCAACGGCTACAACCCGATGCACAAGGAGGGCGCGATCATCCTCGGCATCGGCGGCGACAACAGCAACGGCGCGGCCGGCACCTTCTACGAAGGCGTGATGACCTCCGGCTATCCGAGCGACGCCACCGAGAACGCCGTCCAGGCGAACATCACCGCCGCCGGCTACACCACCTCCACCAGTGCCGGTGCGACGGGTGAGCTGCATGCGGTGGGTGCGGGCAAGTGCCTGGACGTGCCGAACGCCTCGACCACGGCGGGTACCCAGGTGCAGATCTACGACTGCTGGGGCGGTACCAACCAGACCTGGACCCACACCTCCTCGGACCAGCTGACCGTCTACAGCGGCAGCAGCCAGCTGTGCCTGGACGCCTCCGGCAAGGGCACCACCAACGGCACCAAGGTCGTGGTGTGGACCTGCAACGGCCAGAGCAACCAGCAGTGGCACCTCAACGGCGACGGCAGCATCACCGGCGTCCAGTCCGGCCTGTGCCTGGACGTCACCGGAGCCGCCACCGCCAACGGCACCCTCGCCCAGCTCTGGACCTGCAGCGGCCAGAGCAACCAGAAGTGGTCCCTCGGCTGAAGCCGACGCCAGATGGCTTGACAGCCCAATTGTGAGCGTTAACAATCTTCTTGCTGTCAAGTGAGAACTCCGCCGGCCCGAGGTGACTGCCCCCAGGCCCACACCTCCGGCCGGCGGCCCAGGGTTCCGCTCCTCCCGAGGGTGGGGAGCGGGACGAGGCCTGCCGCCGGTGCGGCTCCCGCCACTGCCTGAACGGGAGCCGCGCGGGCGGCGGGCGAATTCCGGTCCGGTGCGCGGCCGGGAGGGAGCGCGGGCGTCCCGGCCCCGGCCGGGCGCCGCGCTCCGAAGGGCACGCCCTAAGCTGGCGCGATGCCCCAGTTGACCAGCCTGCACGACCGCGCCGGCCTGGCGGCCCGGTTCCGGACCGCCCCCGCGCTACACCTGTTCGAACTCGGCGACCTCGACGACCTGTTGTGGCCGCACACCAGCTGGTACACGCTCGCGGACCGGGGCCCGGTGGCCCTGCTCTACGCGGTGGGCGAGCTGCCCACGGTGCTGCTCTCCGCGCCCGGCCCGCACGCCCCCGGGGTGGCCGAACTGCTGCGGGCGATGCTGCCGGTGCTCCCCAGGCGGTTCCTCGCCCACCTGCCGGAGCGGGCGGCCGACGCGCTCGCGCCGGACTACCGGGTAGCGCACCGGGTGCCGATGCTGCGGATGGCGCTGACCTCGCTCAGCGGAGCCACCGGTGACTGGCACCCGGCCCCGCTCGGCCCCGGCGACCTGGCCGACCTGCTCGCACTGTTCGCCGAGGCCTACCCCGGCAACTGGTTCGACGAGCGGATGCTGGCCACCGGCCACTACGTCGGCATCCGCCAGGACGGCCGGCTGATCGCCACCGCCGGCATCCACGCGCACAGCGCCGACCAGCGGGTGGCCGCGCTCGGCAACGTCACCACCCTGCCCGCCCTGCGCGGCCAGGGCGCGGCGGCCGCCTGCGTGACGGCGCTGTGCCGCCGGCTGGCCGCGAGCACCGACACCATCGGCCTCAACGTCCGGGCCGACAACCCCGGTGCGATCGACCTCTACCGGCGCCTCGGGTTCCGCACCCTGACCGCCTTCGAGGAGCTGGTGCTCGACGGCTCGTCGGGCTGACGCCGGGTCGCGACCGGCCGGTGTGATCGGGAGGAGACTCCCTAGAGCGGCGAACCGACCCGGTGCAGCGTGCCGTCCGGGTCCACGTAGCCGAACTCGCGCAGGCCGTAGTCGGTGTCGGTGGGCTCGGTCAGGCGGCCGGGCAGGTCGGCGGCGGCCCACTCGGCGTGCAACGCGTCGCTGTCGGAGACGTAGAGGTAGACCACCGCTCCCGACACCTTCGGGTCGTGCTCCGCCCACTCCGAGACGTGCAGCGTGACGGCGCCGCGCGAGACGAACCCGTACCGGGCCTCGCCCTGGTAGGCCCTGACACTGAAGCCCAGCCGGCGGTACCGGTCCAGGGCGGCCGCCAAGTCCCGTACCGGCACCACCGGTTCCACTCGTTCGAAGACCACTCCGTCGGCCATGCCCTCACCCTTCCCGGTCCGCTGTCGCAGGGACCACTCGATCATAGGGAGCGCCGGGCCCCGAATCCGGCGATCCCCGCCACCACGGTGCCGCGCACCGACGGGCTGCCGGCGTGTCCCGCTTGCCGGTCACCTTCCACTCGGCTCTCCCGGTCTCCCGGTCGGATGGTGCAACCCCGTTCAGGCCTCGCGTGATTGAAGCGCCGAGCGGTGAATGTTAGCGTTCACAGATGTCCGAGTACTTACCTCGCCCTGCCGCCCCCCGCCGCCGGAACGAGCACGAGGACCCGGCGCCCGGCCGGAACGCCCTCGCGCCCCGGGCCTGGCACCGGTCGGACGCGCCCGCGCTTTCGCTCAACGGCACCTGGCGGTTCCGGCTGTCCGCCACGGCGGACGCGCCGGAGGAGTTCGCCGAGCCGGGGCACGACGACAGCGGGTGGGCGGAGCTGCCCGTCCCCTCCCACTGGGTGCTCCAGGGCCACGGTTCCCCCTGGTACACCAACATCGCCTACCCCATCCCGCTGGACCCGCCCCGGGTGCCGACCGAGAACCCGACCGGGGACCACCGCCTGCTCTTCGACCTGCCCGCCGGCTGGCCCGGGGCAGGACCGGAGGAGGGGGCGCGGACGGTCCTGCGGTTCGACGGCGTGGAGTCCTGGTTCCGGGTCTGGCTCAACGGCAGCGAGTTGGGCACCTCGAGCGGCAGCCGCCTGCCGGTCGAGTTCGACGCGACCCCGGTGCTGGGCGAGCGCGGGAACGTGCTCGCCGTGCGGGTCCACCAGTGGTCCGCCGCCAGCTACCTGGAGGACCAGGACATGTGGTGGCTGCCGGGGATCTTCCGCGACGTCACCCTGCTGCACCGCCGGGCCGGATCGGTCGCGGACCACTTCGTCCACGCCTCCTACGACCACCGCACCGGCCACGGCAGCCTGAGGGTGACCGCCACCCCCGAAGGGCGCGTCCTGGTCCCCGCGCTCGGGATCGACGTCGCCACCGGAACGGAGGCGGTCGTCCCGGTCCGGCCGTGGACCGCCGAGACCCCGCACCTGTACGAGGGAGAGCTGGTGACCGCCGGCGAGCGGGTGCCGCTGCTGATCGGCTTCCGCACCGTCCTGGTCGAGGACGGCCTGCTCAAGGTCAACGGGCGCCCGATCCTGCTGCGCGGCGTCAACCGGCACGAGTTCCACCCCGAGCACGGGCGCGCGGTGCCGGCGGAGACCATGCTGGCGGACGTGCTGCTGATGAAGCAGCACAACATCAACGCCGTGCGCACCAGCCACTACCCGCCGCACCCGGCCTTCCTCGAGCTCTGCGACCGCTACGGCCTGTGGGTGATCGACGAGTGCGACTACGAGACCCACGGCTTCGAGGGGGCCGGCTGGCGGGGCAACCCGTCCGACGACCCCCGCTGGGCCGACGCGCTGCTCGACCGGGCGCGCCGGATGGTCGAACGCGACAAGAACCACCCCTCGGTGATCCTCTGGTCGCTCGGCAACGAGGCCGGGACCGGCCGCAACCTCGGGCTGATGGCCGACTGGATCCGTGCGCGCGACCCGCAGCGCCCGATCCACTACGAGGGCGACCGCAGCTGCCGCGACGCGGACGTGTACAGCCGCATGTACGTCCCCCACGAGGAGTTGGAGCTCATCGGCCGCCGTGCCGAACCACCCTTGGAGGACCCGGAGTTGGACGCCAGGCGGCGCGCCATGCCGTTCATCCTCTGCGAGTACGCCCACGCCATGGGCAACGGGCCGGGCGGACTCGCGGAGTACCAGCGGCTGTTCGAGCGCCACCCGCGCTGCCAGGGCGGCTTCGTCTGGGAGTGGATCGACCAGGGCCTCGCGCAGCGCACCGCCGACGGGCGGCCGTTCTTCGCCTACGGCGGCGACTTCGGGGAGGAGCTGCACGACGGCAACTTCGTCTGCGACGGCCTGCTCTTCCCCGACCGGAGCCCGTCGCCGGGGCTGCTGGAGTACAAGAAGGTCATCGAACCCGTCCGGCTGAGCGGCGATGCGGCGACCGGGCTGCTGACCGTGGCGAACGGCCACGACTTCGCCGGTCTGGACCACCTGGCCTTCGGCTGGACCGTGGAGTGCGAGGGCGTCGAGGCCGCGGCCGGTGTGCTCGAGGTGCCGCCGCTCGGGCCGGGGGAGTCGGCCGCGGTGAAGCTGCCCGCCCTGCCGGACGGGCTCCCGGCCGGCGAGCGCTGGTGGACGGTGCGCGCCTGCCTCGCCGCGCCGACGGAGTGGGCGCAGCAGGGCCACGAGGTCGCCTGGACCCAGTTCCCCGCCACGAGTGCCGAGGCCCCGGCCGCCGTCACCCCGGCCGGCCGCCTCGCCCCCGTCGCCGACGGCGCGCGGATCACGCTCGGCACGGGCGAGTTCGACGCCGCCACGGGCAGGCTGCTGCGGCTGGGCGGACTCGAGCTGGACGGCCCGCAGCTCGACGTCTGGCGCGCGCCCACGGACAACGACAACGGGCCGAGCTGGGAACCCTACGCCCCGGTCGCGGCCGGATGGCGGCGCATCGGGCTGGACCGGATGCGCCACCGCATCGACGAAGTCGCCACCGACGGCAGCTCGCTGACGGTGCGGACCCGGCTGACGGCCGCCGCGATCGGCCTCGGCCTGGCGGTGACCTACCGGTGGACCGCGGACGGGGCCCCGGGCGGCGGCCTGCGGCTGACCGTCGCCGTGCGGCCCGAGGGGGAGTGGCCCGGCCCGCTGCCGCGCCTCGGGCTCCGGCTGGGCCTGCCCGCACGGCTGGACCGGGTCACCTGGTTCGGCGGCGGCCCGGGGGAGGCCTACCCCGACACCCGCGAGGCGGCCCGGATCGGCCGCTACTCCCGCTCGGTGGACGCGATGCAGACCCCGTACGTGCTCCCGCAGGAGAACGGCAGCCGGATCGACGTCCGCTGGGCCGAGTTCGCCGCGGCCTCCGGCGAGACCCTGCGGGTCGAGGGAGCGCCGCTCTTCGCGCTCACGGCCCGCCGCTGGACCACGGAGCAGCTGGACGCCGCCCGCCACACGACCGACCTGGTCCCCGGCGAGCGCGTCTGGGTCAACCTCGACCTGGCCCAGCACGGCATCGGCTCCGCCTCCTGCGGCCCGGACGTGCTGCCGCAGCACCGCCTGGCGGTGGCCCCCGCCGAGTTCGGCGTGACGCTGCGCACCCGCACCGAGTCCGCAGGCTGACCGTCAGACATCCTATGAATGCGATGAGTTCGCTGCGGGCCTCACGGCCGGCGGCGAACGGCGTTCGGCAACTGCCTCGCTTCACCAGGCACTTCTCGGCAGTTCCGGCACGCCTCTGGACAAGCGAGTAACGGCGCATCAAGAATCGATCCCATGTCTTGGGCGTCGGGCGTCGACTGCTCTGGCATATGCATGACACTCCACCCCACCCCGAGGAGACGGCTCATGCCCATCAGCAGGCGAACCTTCCTGTCCGGCGCCACCGGTGTGGCCGCCGCGGTGACCGCGGCCGGTGTGCTCGGCGCGCCCGGCGCCCGGGCCGCGACGGTCACCTACACGCCGTCCTGGCCCTCGGTCGACCAGCACAACCCGGCCCCCGAGTGGTTCCAGGACGCCAAGTTCGGGATCTACTTCCACTGGGGCGCGTTCAGCGTGCCCGCCTACGGCAACGAGTGGTACCCGCGCCGGATGTACATCAGCGGGGACGACGTCAACACCCACCACCTCGCCACCTTCGGCGACCCCTCGGCGTGGCCGTACCAGAACTTCATCGACGGCGGTTACGACAAGGCCGGCAACCACGTGCAGTTCGCCCCGAAGCTCGCCTCCGCGGGCGGCGGCTTCGACCCGGTCGCCTGGGCCCGGCTCTTCAAGGCCGCGGGCGCCCGGTTCGCGGGCCCCGTCGCCGAGCACCACGACGGCTACTCCATGTGGGACAGCAAGGTCAACGAGTGGAACTCGGTCGGCCGGGGCCCGCGCCTGGACCTGCTCCGGCTGCACGCCGACGCCATCCGCGGCCAGGGCCTCAAGCTGCTGGTGGCCATGCACCACGCGTACCACTTCAACGGCTACTACGACCACGTCCCCGCGCAGAGCACCCCCACCCTGCAGAAGCTCTTCGGGCAGCTCGGCACCACCGCGGAGAACCAGCTCTGGTACGACAAGCTCAAGGAGGTCGTGGACGGCTACCGGCCGGACATCCTCTGGGAGGACTTCGACCTGTCGAAGGTCGACGAGGGGCAGCGCCTCAACTTCCTCTCGTACTACTACAACCAGGCGCAGACCTGGGGCACCGAGGTGGTCGCCACCTACAAGGACGGTTACGACAACAAGGGCGAGGTCTTCGACTACGAGCGCGGCGGCCCGGCCGACATCACCAGCCCCTACTGGCTCACCGACGACAGCATCAGCAGCTCCAGCTGGTGCTACACCACCGGCATCGGCTACTACACGCTCCCGCAGCTGCTGCACTCGATGATCGACCGGGTCAGCAAGAACGGCAACATGCTGCTCAACATCGCCCCGATGGCCGACGGCACCATCCCGCAGGGCCAGCAGGACCTGCTGCTCGGCATCGGCGCCTACCTCGGGGCCTTCGGGGAGTCCATCTACGCCACCCGGGCCTGGACCGTCTACGGTGAGGGACCCACCAAGATGGGCGGCGGCTCCTTCACCACGCCCACCGCGGGCACCCCGCAGGACATCCGGTTCACCCGCGACAAGGCCGGCACCACCCTCTACGCCACCGTGCTGGGCTGGCCGGGCAGCAGCCTGCCGATCACCACCCTCAGCTCGGTCCGGATCGACCTGGGCACCCTGGCCTCGGTGCAGCTGCTCGGTCCGACCGCCGGCACCTACACCACCCTGACCGGCCACACCCAGGACGCGACCGGCCTGCACGTGACCCTGCCCTCGGCCACGGCGCCCTTCCCCGCCCAGGCCTACGTGGTCAAGCTCAGCTTCTCGGGCCCGATCCCGCAGCTGCGCCCGGGCAACACCGTCAGCGTCTACCAGGACGTCGACTACTCCGGTGCCGGCGCCAAGCTGCTCCTCGGCAGCTACACCTCGGCGCAACTGCAGGCGGCCGGGCTCGCCCCCAGCAGCATCTCCTCGCTCCAAGTCCCGCCCGGCTACCAGCTGGTCGGCTACTCCGGCGACAACCTCACCGGCACCGCCTGGACCTTCACCAGCGACAGCGCCGACCTGCGGCCGAGCGGGAACAACGACGCCATCGTCTCGCTGAAGGTGACCTTCAACCCGGCCGCCTACTTCCGGATCACCAACCTCACCGACGGACTGGTGCTGGACGGCGGGGGAAACGTCGCGGCCGGCTCCGGCCTCAAGCAGTGGACCTGGAACGGCAGCACCAACCTCCAGTGGCAGGCCGTCGACCTCGGCACCGGCTACTACCGGCTGGTCAACCGCACCAACGGCCTGGTCGCCGACGGCGCGGGCGCCACCGCCAACGGCTCCGCCGCCGTGGAGAACCCGTGGAACGGCGGCACCGCCCAGCAGTGGCTGATCACCGACCGGGGCAACGGCTACTGCAGCATCGCCAACCGCGCCACCGGCCTGGTCCTCGACGGCGGCGGCGGTGTCGCCTCCGGCGCGCCGACCAAGCAGTGGACCTGGGACGGCAGCACCAACCTGCAGTGGGCCTTCACGGCTCTGTGACCGGCAGGCCCCCGACCGCCCGGCCGGCGCGGACGCCGCGCGGGGAGGCGCCGAGTTCGCGGTGGCAGGCCTTGTTGAACGCCTGCAGGTCGGGGATGCCGACGGAGGCCGCGACGGCCGGGATGGAGAGGGTGGTGGCCCGCAGGAAGTGCCGCGCCCGCGCCATCCGGCGGGCCCGGATGTAGCCGACCACCGTCGTCCCGGTGGTGCTGCGGAACAGCCGGGTCAGGTGGTTGTGGGAGAGGCCGGCCGCCCGGGCGATCTCCGGCACCGTCAGGGGCTCGGCCAGGCGCGCCTCGATCAGGGCGATCGCGGCCGCCACGGCCGGGTGGGCCGCCGGCGCGGTTCGCCTGGTGCCGGGGGCCAGCTCGGCGATCCGCCACAGGGCGGACCACACCTCGGCCGTGGCCTGGGCCGGGGTGTGCGGCCAGGCGGCCAGCGCCTGGCGGAACTGCGCCGTGAGCAGGTCGAGTTCGGCGCCGGCCTGCTGGACCACCGGGATGCTCCGGGGCGCGCCGGCCGAGCCCAGCCGGAGGTGGACGTAGAGGTGCTGGGAGCGGCCCCGGTAGCGGTAGCGGACCTCGGCGCCGGGCGGCACCAGGCTGACCGTGCCGGGGCGGACCGGGTGCTCGGTGCCGTCCACCGTCAACTCGGCCTGGTAGCCGTACAGATGGAGCTGCCACAGCTCGGGCAGCGAGAACACGTCCACCGGGCCGGCCAGCCCGTGCACGCCGATGCCGACGGTGGCCAGGACCGGGGGCTCGTCCAGACGGGCGAGTGCTGAGCGCATGGTCGCAGGTTCTACCACGGCGGCCGGCGGCCGGCGAGGGCGCGGCGGATGGTGGAAATCGACCAGCGGAGGGTGACTGCGGCCCACGCGGCGGGGCGGCGGCCGGACCTAGCGTGGCGGTCATGGAGAACAGGATGGAACTGCTCGATTCGGTGCGGATGGCGCGCTTCGTCGCGCGCGGTTCGCTGCGGCTGGACGCGGTGGTCCCGGCGGAGCTGAACGCCGAGGGCCTGGCGGTGCTGGCGGACGGGGTGCCGTCGGTGCCGTACGGGACGCCGGTTTCCGAGGCCTACCCGCAGGGCTCCTTCGTCCGCCGGCTGCTGGAACTGCCGCAGGTGGCGGGAGCCCTGTACAGCCTGGTGGGCCCGGACCCGTGGGTGGACCACCACCACGTGCACACCCGGGAGCCCCGCGGCGGTGCGGCGCAGCCGCTGCACGGGGACGCCATCATCGACGTCCGGCCGGACGCCTTCGACGTCCAGCTGATGTACTACCCGCAGGCGGTGACGCTGGAGATGGGCGGCACGCTCAGCGTGCCGGGCAGCCACCTGCGGCGGATCAACGAGACGGACACCGGCCGCTACCAGAACCTGCGCGGGCAGGACCGGCTGGTCTGCCCGGCCGGGACGGTGGTGTTTCTGCACCACGGCCTCTGGCACGGCGGCCGGCGCAACGACAGCGACACGCTCCGCTACATGTACAAGATCCGGTTCAACCCCAGGGTCCGCCAGCAGCGCCTCTGGGACACCTCGGACCTCGCCGACCCGCGGGTGGCCGCCGAGCTGGACGTGATGTTCCCCTGGTACGAGCAGGCGACCGGCCGACTGGAGCGGTACAACCGCATCCTGCTCTGGCGGGAGCTGACCGGCGACCACGGATTCGACCTCGACCACTGGGTGACCAGGGTCTCCAACCGCCCCCGGGAGGCCGCGGTATGACCACCACCGACCCGGCCGCCGAGGAGCGCACGGCGCTCCGTCAGCAGGTGCTGGTGCTCTACCTGTCCGACTCGGCGCTCGACTCCTGGGTGGTCGGCTGGTCGCTGTACGACGGCACCGGCCGCACCTCGCCCACCACGGGCGACAGCGACGAGCCGCCCTACAGCTCGGGGGTGGCGGCGCTCCAGGACGGCTGGCGGCTCTTCCAGGCGGCCCAGCTGATCCCGCCGTACCCGGGCCACGAGTACGACGTCTCCTTCCTCAAGCACGAATTCCTCTTCGAACGGATGGTTGACAGCGGCAAGATCCAGCTGACTTGACAGGACCATTGTGAGCGTTAACAATCAGGCTTGCGCGATAGTTGGGATTTGAACTTCTCGGCATCGCGATCCCGCCGCCGGTGTGTCCCGCCCTGCCCCGGACGGGGGCGCGCCAGTGGCGGGGACCGCCGGGACCGAACCGGCGCCCCACCGACCCCGAACCGACGACGCCCGCCCCCAGGGCGGGCGTTTCGCTTTCCGCACAGTGCCGAACGGAGTGTCCCGTGTCGCGATACACACGCGAATCCGCCGCTGAACCCAAGGTCACCGAGGAGATCGCCGGAGCACACCCGGACGGGCGGCGGATCACCCGCTGGACGTTCGGCTTCCCGGAGGGCGTCACGGTGGAGGTGCTCAGCCTCGGCGCCCGGCTGCAGGCCGTCCACGTGCCGGACCGGGAGGGGATGCGGGCCAACGTCGTCCTCTGCAGCGACGAGGTGCCCGATCTGTTCGGCGAGGCCGCGTACTTCGGCGCGACGGTCGGCCGGTACGCCAACCGGATCGCGCACGGCATGCTGCCCCTGGGGGACCGGGTGCACCGGCTGGCCATCCAGCCCACCGGGCACACCCTGCACGGCGGACCGGACGGGTTCGCCACCCGGCTCTGGGACGGCGCGCTGGTCCGCGCGGGCCGGCAGGTCGGCGTCCGGCTGCGGCTGCACAGCCCGGACGGCGACCAGGGTTTCCCGGGAGCCGTGTCGGCCGAGGTGACCTACCTGCTCGGCCCGGACGGCGACCTCTCCATCGACTACCGGGCGGCCACGGACGCCCCGACGGTCGTCAACCTCACCAATCACGCCTACTTCAACCTCGCGGGCGAGGGCCGCTCGTCGGTGCTCGACCACCTGCTCCAGGTCAACGCCGAGCAGTACAGCCCCGTGGACCGCGACCTGATCCCGCTCGGCGCCCCCGCACCGGTCGCCGGCACGCCGTTCGACCTGCGCGAGGCCCGGGAGATCGGCGGCCGGATCGCCGCCGGCCACCCGCAGCTCAGACGGGCGGGCGGCGGCTTCGACCACAACTGGGTGCTCGACGGCGCCGGCCTGCGGCAGGTCGCCGTGCTGAGCCACCCCGGCAACGGCCGGCGGATCGAGTGCCTGACCACCGAACCGGGCCTGCAGGTCTACACCGGCAACCACTTCGACGGCTCGCTCACCGGCCGCTACGGCACCCCGTACCGCGCGCACGCCGGGATCGCGCTGGAGACCCAGCACTTCCCGGACTCGCCCAACCACCCCGAGTACCCCTCCACCCTGCTGAACCCGGGGGAGGAGTACCGCTCGACCACGGTGTACCGCTTCTCGGCCCAGTGAGCGCCGCCGGTCGTACCGCCGGCGTGGGTCCTCGGGCGGTCCCCGGGCGGTGGCGGGGCGGGGGCGGCGGGACGCGGGTCGCACTGGTTCGCGGGTGCGGGCGGCTCGGCTCCTCCGGGAGGTCGGATCATTGACGGACGGACGGTCGGACCGACGTGGTGGTCAGCCGGCGACGAAGACCCGCACGTCCCAGGGCCCCAGCCGGACCGGGCTGCCGGCCGCGGCCGCGGTGCCGGTCAGGACGTCGGTCAGGTCGGCAGGAGCGGGGGCTTCGGCCGGCTCCCAGCTCCAGTTGTGGACCACGTGGACGCGGCGCCC
Organism: Kitasatospora sp. NPDC006697; assembly: GCF_042869935.1. Taxonomy (NCBI): domain Bacteria; kingdom Bacillati; phylum Actinomycetota; class Actinomycetes; order Kitasatosporales; family Streptomycetaceae; genus Kitasatospora; species Kitasatospora sp. NPDC006697. Next base: position 17,382 of record NZ_JBIAGU010000015.1, on the reverse strand, counting down.
GTCGGGGCTGGTGCCGGTGGTCGCGGTAACGGAGGCGGGCAGGTCGTGCCAGCCGCTGACCGGGGCCGGGGCGAGCCAGGCGGCCAGGGCACGGGCGAAGCCGGGGCCGGGCACGGTGCCGACACAGGTGACCCGGCCCGCCCCGTGGGCGTGGGTGGTGGCGGCGGCCCAGCGGCCGAAGTGCGGGTGGTCGTACCCGGCGAGCACGGTGGCGCCGGTGCTGTTCAGCCCTTCCACCCAGTGGGTGGCGGTGGCGTCCTGGGGGAGCGTCAGCGGGCTGTCGGGGGCGGTGCGCAGCGCGAGCGGGGCCGACAGGTTGCTGATCTCCTCGTGGTGCGCGCCGGCGGCGTCGGTGAGGCGGGCCGGGGTCGGCTCGTGGCGGGCCCGGGCCTCCTGGTCGGCGTAGCCGGTGCGGGGGCCGAGGACCAGGTGGCCGCCGGCCCGGGCGTAGGCCTCCAGCCAGTCCAGGGTGGAGTCCTCGGCGAGGTAGAGGCCGGGGACCACCAGCACGGGGTGGCGCCGGGCCGCCGCCTCGGGGGCCGTGCCGTCCCGGTCGCCGCGCGGGTCGTGCAACTGGCGGACGTGCAGGATGCGGACCTGGCGGCCGGAGTCGAAGGCGCCGCGGTAGAAGGAGTCGAAGATCCGGTGGTAGGAGCCGCCGTCGGCCTCACCGTTCGCGCCGCCCAGCGGCGGGTACTTCTGCATCAGCCACTTGCTGGGCATCGAGTAGGCCATGGCGATGTCGGCATCGGGGTCGAGTCCGGCCACCAGTGCCCCGGCGGTCTCGAACTCGGCTCCCAGCCGGGCCAGTTCGGCGTACACCCGGCCCGGACGGCCGCTGTGCGGCAGGATCCCGCCCCAGTAGGTCTCGGTGCCGAAGTGCAGGGTGTGCCAGTGCCAGTACTCGATCATCCGGGCGCCCCGGGAGACCATCGCCCAGGCGGCCTGCCGCCACTGGCCGTCGAAGGCCGGCCGGTTCTCCGAAGTGCCGCTGATGGCCTGGGCGTTGGTCTCGGTGACCAGGAACGGCTCCTGCCGGGAGGAGAAGATCCGGTCCGCGCTCTGGAACACCGACCAGACCCCGGTGCCCATCCACGACGGGTTGAGCTCCAGGTCGGGCAGGGTCAGGCCGTCCTGCATGTCGTAGTACGGGTTGGCCGCGGTGATGTCCAGGGCGTCGGTCAGTTCGTCGTCCTCCAGCGCCGGGTAGCCGTAGGCGAGGCAGGTGGTGACGAACTGGTCGGGCCGGGTGTACTCGCGGGCGATGCGGGCCTGCCAGGCGATGAACTCGGTGGTCTGGCGTGCCTGGAAGGCGCGCCAGGCGACGTCGTACTGCGGCTGCTGGTTGCCGTCGGGCGTCCACAGGTCGGCCCAGGTGCTCAGCCGGTGCGACCAGTAGACCAGGCCCCACTCGCGGTTGAGGGTCTCCACGTCGCCGTACTCGGCGCGCAGGTGGTCGGTGAACCGCTGGAAGACGGCGTGGTTGTGCGGGAGGCGCAGGCCGGGCTCGTTGTCGAGCTGGAAGCCGATGACGGCCGGGTGCGCCGCGTACCGGGCGAGGATCGCGCGGATCACCCGTTCGGCGTGGAAGCGGAAGGCGGCGTGCGTGAAGTCCGCCTCCTGCCGGGCGCCCCAGCCCACGCGCTGCCCGGTGGACTGCTCGGCGGCGATCTCCGGGTACTGCCGCACCAGCCACGGCGGTACGGCGTAGGTGGGCGTGCCGAGGATGACGGAGATGCCGCGCTCGTGTGCGGCGTCGAGCACCGGTTGCAGCCACTCCAGCTCGAACCGGCCGTCCTCCGGCTCCCAGGTGGACCAGACGGATTCGCCGACCCGGATGACGGTGAACTTCGCCTCCGCCATCAGGTCGAGGTCTTCCTGCAGCCGCTCGTACGGCTGGTACTCGGGGTAGTAGGCGGCGCCGAACAGGACGCGGTCGGGCAGCGGGAACATGGGTGCACCTCGGGGCGGGGTCGGGTCAGGAAGCGGTGCCGGTCACCGTGGTGCCGGACTTGGTCACCTGGTAGCTGACGGTGGCGCCGGTCCAGAACTGGAAGGTGAGCGTCGCCGGGATGCCGTCCTTGAGCGCGTTCAGGAAGTCGGGCTTGAGGATCAGGGCGTTGTTCGCGTAGTCCGGCGCGAAGGCCGAGTTGAACGCCTGGTAGGCGGTCCAGCTCGCCGAGCCGGCGTTGGTTCCGTCGGCGTAGACGGCCTTCATGGTCGCCAGCAGGTCGCCGTTGAACCGGGTGGGGATGGTGAGCCCGGTGGTGGTTCCGGTGGCGCCGGAGGCCACCGGCTTGTCGGCGGTGCGGATGTTGATCTGCCAGGGGACGCCGGTGGAGAACTCGGCCTTGATGGTCGAGTCGATCCCGTAGGCCTGGTTGCCGCTGAGGCGGGCGAGGGCCTGCGCGGTGAGGGTCAGCTGGTCGCCGTCGACGGTGTAGTCGGGGCCCTCGGCCAGCTTGGTGTGGCCGTTCCACAGGCCCTTGAAGGTGGTGCCGTTGAGGTTGAGGGTGAGGGTCCGGGCCGCGAAGGGGCCGCCCTTGGGCACGAAGACGTTGTCGCTGGAGGCGGTGCCCGAGCGGACCTTCCAGGAGGACTTGATCAGAGCGAACAGGTCGGGCTCGCGCCACTGCAGGGCGGTGCGGTCCAGGTAGTTGTAGTCGTCCCAGAGGGCGCTGGTGACGCCGTTGAGCCGGGCGTGGTAGTTGACGTCCTCGAAGTACTTCAGCATCTCGCCGTGCTCGACGGTGCCCGAGTTGGGCTCGCTGAGCAGGCCGTACTCGCCCAGGTAGACCGGGATGCCCTTGGCGACGAACTCGCTGTGCATCAGGGCGAAGGTGTCGGCCAGCATCTGCTGGTCCTGGGCGTCGAAGGTGGTGCCGCCCGCGATGTTCACGCTGAACGGGTAGTAGCCGTAGTAGTGGACGGTGGCCACCAGGTTGGGGTCGTGCAGGGAGGCGATCTCCCCGTTCAGGTCGTCCATCAGGGGCTGGGACGGGGTGCAGCCCTGGGTGGGCAGGACGAGCAGGCGGTTCTTGTTCCCGCCGCCGGAGCCCCGCACGATGGTGAAGAACGCGGTGTTGAGCTCGTTCAGGTACTGGGTCTTCTGCACGTCGGTGGCGTTGTAGATCACCGGCTCGTTGACGCTCTCCAGGAGCAGCTTGCGCGGCTCGTCCTTGAAGACGGCGGCGATCTGCTGCCAGGTGGCGTCGTAGCGGGCCATCACGTTGTCGTGGTCGGTGGCGATCGCGGAGATCCACTGCCAGGAGTCGTGGTGCACGTTCAGGTCGACGTAGAGGCCGTCGGCCAGCGCGTAGTCGACCACCTGCTTGACCCGGGCCATCCACACCGGGTCGACGGTGTACGGGGCGGTGGTGGACTGGTGGGGGTACCACGTGACGGGGATGCGGACGCTGTGGAAGCCCTGGGCCCTCAGGAAGTCGAAGAGCGCCTTGGTGGTGAGGGGGTTGCCCCAGGAGGTCTCGTCGGGGATGGCGTCCAGGGTGTTGCCGAGGTTCCAGCTGGGCTGCATCTTCGCCACGGCCTCCATCGGGTCGTTGGGGACCCAGGTGGAGGCGGCGTCCGTCGTCGCCGCGTCGGCCGGGGCGGCGACGGCGGTGCCGCAGGCCAGGCCGCCGGTGGTGACCAGGGCCACCAGGAGGCTCGCGGTGCGGGTGAGACGGCGGCTGCGCGGGCCGGTGGTTCGAGGTGCGTGGTTCACGGGGGCCTCTCGTGGGGTGGTGGGGGGCGGGAGGTCTATGCGGCTCGGTAGTCGAACCAGTCGACGTGGACGGTGCCGGTCGCGGCGTACATGCCGATCACCCGGCCGGTGAAGCCGCCGGCCACTTCGGTGGACAGGTAGCGGCCCTCGAGGGTGCCGAGCACGGTGAACGTGCCGTCCGGCTCCTCGACGCCGAAGGAGAGGAGGTCGGGGCCGGTCCGCGCGTCCTGCGGTGGGGCCAGGGCGATGTCGAGGCCCAGGACCACCGGGCCGGCGGGCAGCGGTCGGGACGCAACCTCGGTGCGCAGCGGGCCGATCCGGGCGAGGACCTTGACCGTGCCGGCGTCGGCCTCGATCTCGTAGTGGTGCTGCTCGTCCAGTCGGACGGCCAGGCCGCCCCGGCCGGCGGAGGCGTCGACCAGGGCGCGCACCCTGCACGTCAGGTGCTGTTGGCGGCGGCCGGTGAACACCACGTCGGGCTCGTCCAGTGAGGTGCCGGCGGCGTGCAGGGTGAGCCAGCCGGCGCGCTCCTTGGTGCCGCACAGCTCGGGGCGGCGCTCGCGCACCGAGATCCACTGCGGGTGCAGTTCGGCCTGGTCGAAGTCGTCCCGCTCCGGCACTGGCTGAACGGGCGTCAGCGGCCAGGCGGGCGCGGGCATCTCCAGGGAGAGTTCGCCGACGACGGGCCAGCCGTCGACCCAGCTCACCGGTGCGAGGAAGGTCTCGCGGCCGAGGACGTGCCAGCCGGGGGTGCCGCCGCCCGGTCGCACGGCGAGCAGGACCAGGCACCAGGAGCCGTCGGGTGCCTGCACCAGGTCGGCGTGGCCGGTGTTCTGGATCGGGTGATGGGTGCTGCGGTGGGTCAGGATCGGGTTGGCCGGGCACGGCTCGAACGGGCCGGTCGGCGACTCGCTTCGGGCGATGGCGACACTGTGGCCGCGCTCGGTGCCGCCCTCGGCGATCAGCAGGTACCAGTACTCGCCGATCCGGTAGAGGTGCGGTGCTTCGGGGGCCTGCGCGCCGGGAGCGCCGGACCAGGTCCGCTCCGGCTCGCTCAGGGTCTCGCCGGTGGCCGGGTCGAGGCGGAGCTGGGAGATGCCGGCGACCGTGCACCAGCAGGTGCCGTCCTCGTCCCAGGCCAGGTCGGGGTCGATGCCGGGAACGCCGGGCAGCGGCAGCGGCTCGGACCACGGGCCCGCCGGATCGGTGGCGGTGTAGAGCACGTTGCCGCTGGAGCCCACGTTGGTGACGATCAGCCAGAACCGGCCGTCGTGGTGGCGCAGGGTGGGCGCGTAGATCCCGCCGGAGGAGGGCATCTCGCGGGGCAGGCGCAGCTGGCTCGGCCGGTCCAGGGCGTTGCCGATCTGGCTCCAGTTCACCAGGTCGCGGCTGTGGAACACGGGGATGCCGGGGAAGTACTCGAAGCTGGAGCAGACGAGGTAGTAGTCGTCGCCCACCCGGCAGATGCTGGGATCGGGGTGGAAGCCGGGGATCACGGGGTTGGCGACGGTGGCGTCCGCCGGGTGCCGGCCTGACACGCGGTCATGTCCTTTCGAGGGTTCCGGTGTGCTGGGGTGGGACCGGGCGGCCTTGAAGCCGACGGCCCCGGGCTGATGGTGTGAGCGCTCACAATTCCCTTCGAAGAGGGCCTGTCGGCGGACAGCGGGGGATCAGTGCGCGCGCAGCACCGCGCAGCCGCCGGGCGCGAGTTCGCTCGCCCGGGCGTCCGTCAGCAGGTCGTGGGCGGGTTCGGGCAGCGGCACGGCCCGGTCCAGGTGGTTGATCAGCAGGTGCCAGCGGCGGCCGTCCGCACCGTGCCGGGTGACGGCCTCCACCCCGGCGGGCAGGCCGGGCAGCACCGGCTCGACGCCGGCCTCCGCGAGCAGCCGGGCCACCAGGGCGGTGTAGTCGGCCTCGTCCAGGCGGGTGGAGAGGTACCAGCCGTGGCCGGAGCCGAAGCCGTGCCGGGTGAGCGCGGGAGCGTCCGCGAGCATGCCGTGGGTGTAGGCGGCGACCGTCTCGGCGCCCTCGGTGCGCAGCGACTCGCTCCAGGAGGTGGCGTGCGACCCGTCGGAGAGGGCGATCCGCTCCTCGCGCGGCAGCGGGCGGTACTCCTCGACCCGGATGCCGAGCGCCTCGCGCAGCGGCGCCGCCGGGCAGCCGCCCAGCCGGGAGTGCATCCGCTCGTCCACCGCGCCGCTGAACTGCTGCACCAGCAGCGTCCCGCCGCCCGCCACGTACCCGCGCAGGTTGGCGGCGCCGGCGTCGGTGAGCAGGTGCAGCGCCGGTGCCAGGACCAGGCGGTAGCGGCTCAGGTCCTGCTCGGGGTGGGCCAGGTCGACGGTGGCGCCGGCCTCCCAGAGCGCCCGGTGGGCGCGGCGCAGCGTGCCCGGGTAGTCGAGGTCGGCCGAGGGCAGCCCGTCCACCTCCAGGGCCCACCAGGCATCGGAGTCGTGCAGCACGGCGACCTGGGCGCGCACGGTGGAGCCGGCCAGCTCGCCGAGCCGGGCCACCGCCCGGCCCAGCTCCGCGACCTCGCGGAAGGTCCGGCTGTCCGGCCCGGCGTGCGGGACCATCGCCGAGTGCCACTGCTCCGCCCCGGCCCGGGACTGGCGCCACTGGAAGAACAGCGCGCCCTCCGAACCGCGGGCGATGTGGGCCAGGCTGTGCCGCAGGATGTCACCCGGCTCCTTGGGGAGCACCCGGTCGCCGGCGTAGACGGTGTTGGTGCCCTGCTCCATCAGCAGCCAGGGCGCGCCGCCGGCGAAGGAGCGGGCCCGGTCGGCGTCGTAGGCGGCGGCCGCGGCGGCTTCCACGCCGGCGGCGGCCGGGTAGTGGTCGATGGTGACCAGGTCGAGCTCGCGGCCGAAGGCCCACAGGTCCAGGTTCTGGTAGTCGGGCACCATCAGGTTGGTGGTCACCGGGCGGTCGCTGCGGGCGCGGATCGCGTCGCGCTGCTCGCGGTAGGCGGCCAGCGCCTCGTCCGCCCAGAACCGGCGGAAGTCCACGGCCTGGCCGGGGTTCTTGTGCCACTGGGTGGCGCGCGGCGGCAGGATCTCCTCCCAGGAGCCGTAGCGCTGGCTCCAGAAGGCGGTTCCCCAGGCCTCGTTGAGCGCGTCGAGGCTGCCGTGGCGGGCCCGCAGCCAGACCCGGAAGGCGGCGGCGGTGTGCTCGCAGAAGCAGAGCGTCGCGTACTCGTTGTGCACGTGCCACAGGGCCACCGCCGGGTGGTCGCCGTAGCGCTCGGCGAGGGCCTCGGCCATCCGGCGGGCGGCCCGGCGGTAGGCCGGGGCGGCGAGGCAGTAGGTGTCCCGGCTGCCGTGCACCAGCCGGGTGCCGTCGGGGCGGACCGGCAGGGCGTCGGCGTGGGCCAGGGTGAACCAGGGCGGCGGGGCGGCGGTCGGGGTGGCCAGGTCCACGGCGACCCCGTTGGCGTGCAGGCGGTCCAGGTGCGCGTCGAGCCAGTCGAACGCGTAGCGGCCCTCCTCGGGTTCCAGCAGGGCCCAGGAGAAGACGCCGACGGTGGCCAGGTTGACCCGCGCCCGGCGCATCAACTCGTCGTCCTGCTTCCAGGTCCCCGGGTCCCACTGCTCCGGGTTGTAGTCCCCGCCGAAGGCGAGGCCGCCGAGGCGGTCGGTGAGCTGACGGGTCGACATCGGGAAGTGTTCCTCTCGTGGGGACGTCTCGGGGGGCGTCTCGGGGGTGGCGTCAGCGGCGCGGGCCGGGCGCCGGCGCCGGTCCGGTGCTCTCGCGGACCACCAGTTCCGGCCGGGTCAGGGCGAGTTGGTCCATCGGCTCGGTGCCCGCGGCGACTGCCGCGATCCGGGCCATCACCTGCTCCACGGCCACCCGCCCTAGCTCCCTGCGCGGGCCGGTCACGGCGGTGAGCCGGGGCGAGTGCTGCTCGGCCAGCTGCTCGGGGCAGAGGGCGATCACCGAGGCGTCCTCCGGAACGGTGCGCCCGCCGGCCCGCAGCAGATTGAGCACCGGGCCGATCGCGGCCTCGTTCTGCACCACGAAGCCGGTGGTGTCCGGGCGGTCCGCGAGGATCCGGGACAGGGTGCCGGCGGTGCTCTCGTAGGTGCTCTCGCAGGGCCGGTGCACGAAGCGCAGGCCGCGCAGTTCGGCGCGGGCGCCGAATCCGCTCAGGGTGCGCTCGGCGTAGCCGGCGTGCCGCCGGTAGACGGCACTGCCGTAGCCGATGAAGGCGACGTCCCGGTGGCCGAGGTCCGCCAGGTGGTCGGCGCAGAGCGCGCCGGCGGCGGTGAAGTCGTGGTCCACGCAGGAGAGTCCGTCCGGAACGTCGGGCAGGCCGATCAGGGCGGCCGGGGTGCCCTGGGCGCGCAGCACCGCGATGCGGTCGTCGCCGATGCGCACGTCCATCAGGATCACCCCGTCCGCGAGCCCGCTGGCGGCCACCCGCAGCACGCCCTCGGGGCCCTCGTCGTTGGTGAGCAGCAGCACGTCGTAGCCGTGCGCGCGGGCCGCGACGGTGACGGCGATGGCGATCTCCATCATGGTCGGCACGTAGACCTCGGTGTGCAGCGGCACCACCAGGGCGATGATGTGCGAGCGCTTCCCGGCCAGTGCGCGGGCCCCGGCGTTGGGGTGGTAGCCGAGGTCGGTGATGGCCCGCTCGATCCGCTCCCGGGTCTCCTGGGAGATCGGGCGCTTGCCACTGAGCGCGTAGCTGACGGTACTTGACGAGACGCCAGCGTGTCTGGCCACGTCGGCGAGAGTCACCATCGACGGTCCTGCTTCCTTCGGATCGGGGTGGAGAGTGGTCCCGGCGCTCGGCGAGGAGGCGGGTGCCTGGACCGGTCCGTTCGGTGCGGGTCCGCCGGCCCGGGGCCCGGTCAGCCCTTGATCGCCCCGGTGAGCATCCCGGTCCGCAGGTGCTTCTGGACGAACGGGTAGACCATGACGAGCGGCACCAGGGTGAGCACCACCACGGCCATCTGCAGCGAGAGCGGCGCGGTCTGCGCGTGGGTGCTGCCGAATCCGGAGTTGACCGAACCGGGCAGTCCGTTGCCCCGGTTGACGTAGGTGAGCAACACGTACTGCAGCGGCCACTTCTGACTGTCCGTCGGCATGTAGAGCATGACGTTGAAGAAGGAGTTCCAGTAGCCCACGCCGTAGAAGAGCGCGATCACCGCCGTCACCGCCCGCGAGGTCGGCAGCACCACCGACCAGAGGATCCGCCAGTCGCCCGCCCCGTCCATCCGGGCCGCGTCGATCAGCTCGCCGGAGGTCTCGGAGTAGAAGGCGCGCAGCACCAGGATGTTGAAGACCGAGACCGCGCCGGGCAGGATCAGCGCCCACCACTGGTCGTAGCCGCCGAGTCCGGTGACCACCAGGAAGCTCGGGATCAGGCCGCCGCTGACGAACATCGTGACGACCAGCAGCAGCAGGATGAAGCGGTGCCCGAACGAGCGGGAGCGGGAGAGCCCGTAGGCGCAGAGCACCGACACCACCATCGACACCGCCGTGCCGACGCCGGTGATGCCCAGGCTCACCAGCAGCGCGGTGATCACGGTCGGGTTGTCCAGCATCTGGCGGTAGGACTCGAGGGTCAGGCCGTCCGGCCAGATCACCAGTCCGCCGGCCCGGTTGACCGCCCCGGGGGTGGAGAGGCTGGTGAGCACGATGATCCAGAGCGGGACCAGGACGACGCCCACCACTCCGGTGAGGGTCAGCCCCTTGGCGGCCTGGCCGACGGTGCTCGGCGGCTCCTGCCAGGGCGGGCGCGCGGTCCGCGCGGAGCGTCGGGAGGCGGCCGCCGGGTCGCTCGCGCGCTTGCCGCGGCCGATGCTGAGTACGTTCGTCATTTCCGGTAGAGCCCGTCCTCGCCGAAGGCGTGCGCCATGCGGTTGGCCCCCCAGATCAGCAGCAGCGAGACCACGCTCTTGAAGAGCCCGGCCGCCGCGCCGTAGCTGTAGTTGCCGGTGGCGATGCCGTAGTAGAAGGAGAAGGTGTCCAGCACGTCGGCGGCGTCGTGGCCGACGGCCGCGCGCTGGATCAGGAACTGCTCGAAGCCGACCGACAGGGCGTTGCCCAGGCGCAGCACCAGCATCAGCACGATCACGCCGCGCAGCCCGGGCAGGGTGATGTGCCACATCCGCCGGAACCGCCCCGCGCCGTCCGCCGCCGCGGCCTCGTACAGCTCGGTGTTGATCGCGCTCAGGGCGGCCAGGAAGACGATGATCCCCCAGCCGGCCTCCTTCCAGACCGCCTGGGAGGTGATCAGCAGGGCGAAGGTGTGCGGGTTGGTCATGATGTCCCAGGTACCCGTGTCGTGCTGCCGCAGGAAGTGGTTGAGCACGCCGGCGCCGCCCAGCATCTGCTGGAAGATCGTCAGGGCGAGCACCCACGAGAAGAAGTGCGGCAGGTAGAGCACGGACTGGATGAAGTTGCGCATCCTCTCGCTGAGCACCGAGTTCAGCAGGAGGGCGAGCGCGATCGGGACGGGGAAGAACAGGACCAGCTGGACGAAGCTCAGGTACAGCGTGTTCTTCAGAGACTCCCAGAACAGCGGGTCCCCGAAGAGCTGCTGGAACTGGTCGAACCCGACCCACTGGCTGTGCCAGACGCCGATCAGCGGATCGTAGTCCTGGAACGCGGTGGCCAGGCCGAACAGCGGGGCGTAGTTGAAGACCAGGAGGAGGACGACCGCCGGTACCGTCATCAGCAGCAGCGACCGGTCGCGCCGCAGCCTGATCCGCCAGTTCAGCCGCACCGGCGCCTCCCGGCGCTCCGACCGCGCCGTGCTCACTGGCCCGTGCCGTACTTGTCGAGGACGTTGTCGGTCATCCACCGCTTGAGCTTCGCGCCCTGGCCGGACCTCCAGGTGGCGACCGCGTCCTGGACGTCGGAGACCTTCTTCTTGCCGTGGTAGCAGTCCTTGATGGTGTCGTTCACCGCCTGGGCGGCCTGGGCGCTGGCGATCTCCTGCGGCATGCTGTAGTTCATGGCCCAGAACGGCGGCTTGACCATGTACTTGACGTTGGCGGCCTGCCAGGCCGTGTAGTCCTTGGTGACCACGTCGGAGCCGGGGTTGCTGATCACGGAGGAGGTGGAGCAGAGGAAGGGGAAGGTCTGCGCCTGGACGTCCTTCTTGCCCTCGTCGGTGAAGGTCGGCACGCCGTTGACCCGGTTGTAGTGGGTGCCCTCGACGCCGAAGTTGACCATCGTGTACTCGGCCGAACCGTAGGGCGCGGCCAGGTAGTCCGCGACCGCGAGCAGCTCCTCGATCTGGGCCGGCTTCAGGTTGGCGTTGAGGTAGCTGATCATGCTGGCGGCGGCGCCCATGTAGACCAGGGGCGTGCCCTTGCCGTCGGCGGCGAAGAAGTCGAAGGCGCCGCGCCGGTAGTCGGGGTTGGCGGCGACGCCGGACTGGTAGTCGCTGAGCGTCCAGACACCCGTACCGGCGCCGGTGATGAGCTCCTTGCCACCGTAGAAGCGGGTGGTGCCGTTGGCGTTGTCGCCCGCGAGGGCGTCCGGGTGCACGTAGCCGGCGGTGGCCGCGCGGTAGCACCAGTCCAGGGACTCCAGGAGCTCCTGGGTCTCGAAGAGGTGGACCAGCTTGCCGCTGTCGACCTTCCAGGTCAGCGGCGCGCCGAACGAGGTGTAGAGGTAGGTCCACATGTCGTCGAAGGCCCAGACGCCGCGCTTGGCGTCGGTCAGCTCCTTGCCGAGGTTCATCAGGTCGTCGGCGGATCGCACCTGGTCGGCGGTGATCCCGCGGGACTGGAAGACGTCCTGGCGGAAGGAGAGCATGCCGGCGACGGCGAACCTGGTGGGGAAGCAGGGGATGCCGTAGAGCTTGTCGTTCCACACCCCGACCTGCCAGGCGCCGGTCGGCAGCGCGGCCAGGTTGGGGTACTTCCTGATGTTGTCGCCGGACAGGTAGGGCGTCAGGTCGGCCAGCTGGGAGCCGACCAGTTCGCCGGTGTTGAAGTTGGAGTTCCACCAGCTCGGCAGCTGGACCCAGTCGGGCAGCTTCTTGGCGGCGGTCATGGTCGGCAGGATGGTGTCGTAGTTGTTGCCGTCGGCCGGCTTCATGGTGAAGTTCGTGCCCAGGGCCTTGTTCATGGCCTGGTAGAACGAGTTGCCGGGCTGCGGCACGGTGCCCCACAGCGGCGTGACCGCCGTGTAGCTGCCGCCCCTGCCCGGCGTGCCGGACACGGTGGAGAGCGGGGAGGCCGGGTAGCTGAGGAAGCCGGGGTCCGTCGCCGCCCCGGCGGCGCCCTCGACGGACGGGATGTCCGCCTTGAGGGCCGTGCTCGGCACGAAGGCCGGCAGTGCCGCCTTGAGGCCGGTGGCGGTGTTCGCACCCGTCTTGTGGGCCGACCCGTCGCCGCAGGCGGTGAGCAGCGGCGCCATGGCGGCTGCTCCGGCGAGCGACGCACTGGTGGTCAGAAACCGTCTCCGGTTCAGCTCCGAGGTCATGATGGCCGGCCTTTCCCCGCACTGGATGTCGAAGCGCTTGGATGTTTCGGCGAGACTAACGACGAGTTACCGGTTCAGCAAGGCTCTGAACAAATGCAAATTCGTTCTGTGTAGGGGGTGTTGACAGGCTCTCTGGAGCGTGTCAGCGTCGAAGCGTTTCGACCTGCGGCCATCGAGCCCAGCCCGCCCGAAGGGTTTCCCACGTGAGTTCCGCGTCTCCGTCCGCAGCCGAACTGCTGCCGTTCCGCGATCCCGCGCTCTCCCTGCGCAAGCGTGTCGACGACCTGCTCGACCGGCTCACGCCGGAGGAGCGGCTCGCGATGCTGCACCAGTACGCGCCGGCTGTCCCGCGCCTGGGTGTCGCGTCGTTCCGGACCGGCAGCGAGGCGCTGCACGGTGTCTCCTGGCTGGGTGTGGCGACGGTCTTCCCGCAGGCCGTCGGCCTGGGCGCGAGCTGGGACGAGGAACTGGTGCGCCGGGTCGCCGAGGCGGTCTCGGTCGAGCTGCGCGCCTTCCACTACCACCGTCCGTCCGTCCTCGCCCCGACCCGGGGGGCCAACAGCCTGCAGGCCTGGGCGCCGGTGCTGAACCTGCTGCGCGACCCGCGCTGGGGGCGCAACGAGGAGGGCTACTCCGAGGACCCGGTGCACACCGCCCGGATCGGCGAGGCCTACTGCCGCGGCCTGGCCGGCGACCATCCGGACTACCTGCGGGCGGCCCCGGTGCTCAAGCACTTCCTGGCGTACAACAACGAGGACGACCGCTGCACCACCTCCTCCGGGCTGCGCCCGCGGGTGCTGCACGAGTACGACCTGGCGGCCTTCCGCCCCGTGGTCGAGTCGGGCGCCGCGACCGGTGCGATGGCCGCCTACAACCTGGTCAACGGCCGTCCCTGCCACGTCAGTCCGCTGATCGAGGAGGAGCTGCGCCGCTGGGCCCGGCCGACCGGCCACGAGCTCTTCGTGGTCAGCGACGCCGAGGCGCCGTCCAACCTGGTGGACCCCGAGCACTACTACGAGGACCACGCCGCCTCGCACGCGGCGGCGCTCAAGGCCGGGATCGACAGCTTCACCGACCACGGCGAGGACAGCGAGACGGTCCTCGGCCGGCTGCGCGAGGCCCTGGAGCGCGGCCTGACCGACCAGGAGGACGTCGACCGGGCCATCCGCCGCCAGCTCGAACTGCGTTTCCGGCTCGGCGAGTTCGACCCCGAGCTGGACCCCTACGCCGGGATCGGCGCGGAGGTCGTGGACTGCCCCGAGCACCGCGACCTGGCGCGCGAGGCGGCGATCGAGTCGGTGGTGCTGCTCAAGAACTCCGGCCTGCTTCCGATCGAGCCGGAGCGCACCCGCCGGATCGCGGTGATCGGCCCGCTGGCCGACACCCTCTACGAGGACTGGTACAGCGGCACCATGCCGTACCGCGTCACCGTCGCGGACGGCCTCGCCACCGCCGCCGGTCCGCACGGCGGCCAGGTGGTCCGGGTGCCCGGCACCGACCGGATCACCCTGCGCTCGCGAAGCACCGGCGAACTGCTCGGCGGCACCGAGTTCGACGTGGCCGAGTGGGGCCACGGCGTGCTGACCCTGAACGACGCCGACACCGGGCTCTTCCTCTGCGTCCAGCAGGACGCCACCCTGGCGGCCGACCAGGCGCAGCTGAAGAGCTGGGAGGTCAACGAGACCTTCCGGCTCACCGAGGCCGAGGACGGCACCGTGCTGCTGCAGGCGGTGCGCACCGGCCGCTACGCCGCCGTGGACGCGGACGGGCTCGTCACGGTCACCGCGGAGACCGCGCAGGAGGCCGAGCGCTGGCAGCGCGAGCTGCTCCGGGACGGCCTCGCCGAGGCGGTGGCCGCAGCGGCCGAGGCCGACGCGGCCGTGGTCGTCCTCGGCAACCACCCGATGGTCAACGGCCGGGAGACCGAGGACCGGCTGGACACCGCGCTGCCCGGCTCGCAGGACGCGCTGCTGCGCGCGGTCGCGGCCGCCCGCCCGGAGACGGCGCTGCTGCTGGTGAGCAGCTACCCCTACGCCGTCGACTGGGCCGACCAGCACCTGCCCGCCGTGTTGTGGACCTCGCACGGCGGGCAGGAGACCGGCCACGCGGTGGCCGCCGTGCTGCTCGGCGACGCCGAGCCGGCCGGCCGCCTGCCGCAGACCTGGTACCGCGGCGACGACCGGCTGCCGCAGCCGCTGGACTACGACATCATCAAGGCCGGCTGGACCTACCAGTACCACCGCACCGCGCCGCTCTACCCGTTCGGCCACGGCCTCTCCTACACCGAGTTCTCCTACCGCGGCCTGGCCCTCGCACAGTCCGGGATCGACCGGGACGGCACGGTGGAGGCCACCGTGACCCTGGCCAACACCGGCTCGCGGCCCGGCGCCGAGGTGGTCCAGCTCTACCTGCGGGCCGTGGACGCCCGGTACGAGGCGCCGCTCCTGCGACTGGCCGACTTCCGCAAGGTCCGCCTGGCGGCGGGCCAGGAGAGCGAGCTGACCTTCCGTCTGCCGGCCGAGCGGTTCGCCCACTGGGACGTGGCGACCGGCGCCTTCACCGTCGACCCCGGCGCCTACGAGGTGATCGTCGGCCGCTCCGCCGGCCACCCGGTCCTCAGCGCTCCGGTCACCGTGACCGGTGCGGCCCCCGGACCGCGTGCGCTGGTCGGCGGCCGCACCCGCGCGGTCGACTTCGACGACCACACCGACATCACCATCGTCGACGCCACCCTGGTCGAGGGCGATGCGGTCACGCCCACCGATCCGCACCGCATGGCGACCCTGCTGTTCCGCGAGGCCGACCTCACCGGCGCCGTCCGGATCGAGGCCGAGACCGCCCGGGCCGAGGCCGGCGAGGTTCCGGCCGTGCTGGAACTGCGCGCCGGGAAAAGGCTGCTGGCCGCGATCGAGATCCCCGTCAGCGGTGACCGGTACGCCTGGACCACCTCCGCTGCGGAGTTCGCCACCCCGCTGGACGGCGTGCACGACCTGGTGCTGACCCTGCGCGGTGCCTTCCGCCTGGCCGGCTTCCGGCTCGCCGCCGCGGACTGAGGCCGCCTCCCGGGGGCCGGCGGCCCGTCCCGCCCGGGGCGGGCCACCGGCCCGCGTCCCACCCCCAACTCGCACTCGCACCACCGGAGAGAACCACTCATGTCGCTCGCCGACTTCGGGCAGGACCAGTACGCCGCCTACCGGCCGGAGGTGACGGTGCCCCAGGACTTCGACGCGTTCTGGCAGCGC
The DNA here is from genome assembly GCF_042869935.1 of Kitasatospora sp. NPDC006697. Classification (NCBI taxonomy): domain Bacteria; kingdom Bacillati; phylum Actinomycetota; class Actinomycetes; order Kitasatosporales; family Streptomycetaceae; genus Kitasatospora; species Kitasatospora sp. NPDC006697. The sequence goes on along the minus strand of NZ_JBIAGU010000015.1, from coordinate 1,968 downwards.
ACCCTCGCCGAGGCCCGCTCGCACGCCGCGCCGGTCAAGGCCGAACGGGTCACCGCCCAGTACGGGCTGCGCACCGTCGAGGTGGACGACGTGCGCTTTCCCGGCTGGAACGGCGAGCCGGTGGCCGGCTGGCTGCTGCGCCCGCGCGGCGCGACCGGTCCGCTGCCGGTCCTCGTCAGCTGCCTCGGCTACAGCAGCGGCCGCGGGGAGCCCAGCGAGCACCTCTTCTGGCCCTCCACCGGTTTCGCCCAACTGGTGGTCGACACCCGGGGCCAGGGCCACGACACCCCGGACCCGTGGACCGGCAGCGGCACCCAGTGGAGCGAGGGCTTCATGACCCGCGGCATCAACTCGCCGGAGGAGTACTACTACCGGCGGGTGATCAGCGACTGCGTACGGGCCGTGGACGCGCTCGAGGAGCTGCCCGGCCTGGACCTCGGGCGGGTGGTGGTGGCCGGCGGCAGCCAGGGCGGCGGACTGGCGCTGGCCGTGGCCGCGCTGGCGGGCGACAAGCTCGCGGCGGTGCTGGCAGACGTCCCGTTCCTCAGCCACTTCCGGCAGGCCGTGCGGCTCGCCTCCGAGGGTCCCTACCCGGAGCTGGTCAACTACCTGCGCTGGCACAGCCGCCACAAGGTGGAGCAGACCTTCGCCACGCTCGACTACTTCGACGCGGTGCACTTCGCCCGGCGCGCCACCGTGCCGGCCCAGTTCGGCGTCGCCCTGATGGACCAGACCTGCCCGCCGCTCACCGTCTACGCCGCCTACAACAGCTACGCGGGCGAGGACCGGAGCATGACCGTCTGGCCCTTCGCCGACCACAGCAGCGGCTGCGGCTCCACCCCGCCCACCCAACTGGCCTGGCTGGCCGAGCGCGGGCTGGTGCCGGCGGAATGACCGGGCCGACTCGTCCTGAGGAGGCCGCGTTCGCCGGGCTGCTGTGCGGGCTCGCCGCCCGCTACCCGGACCTGCCGCCGGTGTGGATCACCGGGAACGGCTCCGCCGAGGCCGACACCGTCACGCCCGACGGCGCGGTCCACGAACCCGACCGGATCGGCTTCGGCCTGGTGCACGTCGACTACGACACCCTGACCCGCACGCCCAAGGACAGTTATCACTGGTACCGGGGCCTGATCACCGCGCACCGTGCGCGGACGGAGGAAGCCGCCCGATGAAGTTCACCGACGGCTACTGGCTGATGCGCCCCGGCTTCACCGTGCGCTATGCCGCGGAGGTCGCGGACGTGCGGGCCGAGGAGCACCGGATGACCCTGTACGCGCCGGTGAAGCAGGTGCGGGGCCGCGGTGACACGCTCAACAGCCCGCTGCTGACCGTGGAGTGCTGGTCCCCGGCCGAGGGCGTGATCGGGGTGCGCACCACCCACCACGCCGGATCGGTGCGCCGCGGACCGGAGTTCGCCCTGCCCGGCACGGAGCAGGGCGCCGGAAAGGTCCGGCGGGACGGGGCCGTGGCGGAACTCGTCGCCGGCGAGCTGGCGTTGCGGGTCGACACCTCCCAGCCCTGGCGCCTGGAGTTCACCGCGGGCGGGCGGGTGCTGACCTCGGCCGGTGAGCGGGGGACCGGATTCGTCACCGACGAGGCGGGCGGGCATCACATGCTCGGCCAGCTGGCGTTGGGTGTGGGGGAGTTGGTGTACGGGCTGGGGGAGCGGTTCACGCCGTTCGTGCGCAACGGCCAGGTGGTGGACATCTGGCAGGCCGACGGCGGCACCAGCAGCGAGCAGGCCTACAAGAACATCCCCTTCCACCTGACCAACCGCGGCTACGGCGTCTTCGTCAACCACCCCGGCAAGGTCTCCTACGAGGTCGGCTCCGAATCGGTGGGCCAGGTGCAGTTCAGCGTCGAGGACCAGACGCTGGAATACTTCCTCGTCTACGGCCCGACCCCGAAGGAGATCCTGCGACGCTACACCGCGCTCACCGGCCGCCCCGCCCTGCCGCCGGCCTGGGC